>JBDKTJ010000020.1:0-8041 GCA_039698075.1 Thermoguttaceae bacterium
TTCGGGATTGCCATTGACGTCGACCGCCGCAGGAACGGGCCGAGTGCCGACGGTGGCCGTACCCGCGGTGATTTCATCGGGCCGGGAGAAACTCAGGTCGTCGGGCCAGCGGCAAAGTGCCTCGGCCGTTGCGGTGGATGTGGTGGTGGTCAACGTGCGGCGAGGCAGTGGGCTGGTGGATGTGCCGCCGAGGTTTGTCGCGCCGAATTGGCCGGCGGCCGTGCCAGTCGTATAGCCCAGCGGATCGATGACCGCGACGCTGATCGTGCCCACGACGCCTTGCCACAGATCCGGATTGCACATGCCGCGCACGCGGACTTCTTGCAACGCGGCTCGGCCGCAGGCGCCGGTCCGGTCGGATTTTTCGGTCTCGATCATCGCCAACTTGCCGACGGGAATCAACGCCGCCACGCCCAGCAGCCCGATCGACAGAATGCCGACGGAAATCAGCACTTCGATCAAGCTGATGCCGGAACGGGAAGAAGAGGGATGAGAGATTAGGGATTGGGGATTAGCGACAGCCGCCGACGCTCGGCCTGTCGCCGTTCGCCCTTTTCTAATCCCTAATTCCCAATCCCTAATCCCTCTCATCTCACTTCCCTCCCACGCCCTGCATGTCGAGAGCCAGCGTGCGCGACGCGGTGATCGCGTCGGATGCGTTGCCTTTAGAAGAACTGTCGGCCACCTCGCCCGTGGTCACCAGGCCCGTCTGCGGATTGATGACGACCCAAAAATTGTTCAGGTCTTGGTAGTTCGTCTTGTTGCTTTCGGGCGACGAAGCGTTGTAAGTGTTAAGCATCCGTTCGCGTTTGCCGATCAGCAGGCAGACCGGATCGGTCGGGTACTTTGGGCCCCCGTTGAAATAAAGATATTCGATTGAGCCGCTGGGGCTGAAAAGAATAATGACGTCTTGTGGCCCGAACATCGTCGTGCCAACGCCCGAGGCGCTCAAGTCGATCACGGCGGCGGTGGGCAATTGGAGCGGTCGGGCTCCGCCTTTGATAACGTTGTTGGCGGAGGGCAGTCGATTGATGCGGTACGAAACCGTGTTGCCGGTCGCGTCCCAAGGGATGAGTTGGCCGGTGGCAAGGCTCAAGGTGCCGGTGACGCTATTGGTGACTGTGCTGATGGTGACTGTATACCAGGGACCTTGGCCGTTCAGTTGAATGGTATCGCCTACCGAAATCTGTGATATATCGAAATCGCTGCTGGTTCCTGTGATGGTCGCCATGGACGGGGTGGTGACGGCGGTGACGACCAACGTGGAGTTTTCCGTCAGTCCGTTGTAGCTTGCCGGGACTTCGCATTGGTCGAGCGTCATGGCGCAGGTGCCGGACGTCATGCACCGCAACACGACGCCGCAGGGGCGGCCGAGCTCAATGGCCCGATTGCGGGCGGAGCTTAAATAGACGTTCAACGTTCGGGCCGCCTCGCGCGTGCGACGCGATTCCGTCGCCGGACGCATCATCGTCGCCACCATGCCCACTAGAATCATCATGATCGACACGACGATCAACATTTCGATCAAGGTGAAGCCAGTGGTCAGTGGCCAGTGGCCGGTGGCCAGTGGAGAAGCGACCGGACGTGCAGCGACACCGGACGCGCCGCGCCGCTCGCCCTCGACTCGATTCATGCTCGTCGCCTTCAAAACTCGCATGTTGCCGCTGCTCTATTGATGGTTCGTGATGTTGTCGAGATGACAACCGACAGCCGTTGTTTTATCGTTAGCCTCGTTCGTCGGCTTGCCGCGAGTGTTATAGTTTGAATCAAAGGGATTTCCCTTACTATTAGACCAAGAGTACCCATTAATGCGGTCAAGTCCATATTGGCCGTCGGGACCGGCAGAGTAAATCAAAGGGAATAATTGAAATGCAGATAAGTCGCTCTTTCTCGGATCGAAGGGATCATGATCTGCCAACAACGTTTTTTTCCCCGGTGTGGAGCTTGCTTTCCATCTGGCTACCCCGGAATCGGAGGAAATATCAACATCCGTATCTGTTGCCACTCCGGATTGAATTTCTGATGCACCATTGAATCCGTTGGCGGGGCAATTACTATATCCAGGAGCACAGCGGAACCACATAATGGGCCGTCCCCAACCATCAATAAAAACAGGACGGGTTACAGTTGACCCATTACTAATTGTTCCGCTGACAGTTCCAATTTCATTTTGGTGAAATTGTTCCATAGCCTCAGGATTACCAATACTGACGATTAAATAGAGACACTGCGCGGACGGGCATACCTCGTCAGTTGGCTCATAGCTTTTATACATAGAATGTAGAGTTGGTTCTGGGATACAACTGGTGATTGAACCAGCACCGGTACACCAAGAATAGGACGAATATGGACCGGAAAGAATATCTGAGACGCAATCAGGCATTTCCATTCGCATAAGATCTCGAACGGAATCCAGTCGTATCTGTGCCGCTGTCTTGGGATTGGTGCCAGCCGGGATTGCGACCGGCACTCTGCGGGTCAAATACGACTCGTAGCGGGTCATGATAATATTGTTCAGCTTGGCGATCGTGGCTTTGGTGGCCGATTCGCGGCCCGTTTCCCGCGCGGAACGCAATACGCCCAACACCATGCCCGCTAGAATGCCAATGATCGTAATCGTCACCAACAACTCGACCAGCGTAAAGCCGAAAGACGAACGGCGGGCATCACGCGATCGACTCACGCGGCAAGAAACCCCAACACCCTGACCACTGGCCACCGGCCACCGACCACTGATCGATCGTGTTTGGTTCTTCATGGTTACGCCTCTTCTGGCACGCGGCTTGCCCTTGCGTCCAAAAGTTCTCGTCCTAACGCTCTCGGCTTACACTTGCGTTCAAAAAGCCCTCACCCTAACCCTCTCCCGGAGGGAGAGGGGACTAAAACTTTCTGGCCACTGACCACTGGCCACTGACCACTGGCCACTGACCACCGGCCACTGACCACTGACCACCGGCCACTAATCCCTCCCGCGTTACGACAATTTTTGAATCAGGGCAATCAACGGCAGGAACAGGGCGATGACGATGAAGCCGACCATACCGCCGAGGCAGATAATCAACAATGGTTCCATCAAGCTCATCAAGCTGTCGGTCAGCACGGCTACTTCGTCGTCGTAGGTGTCGGCCACTTTGTAGAGCATTGTGTCCAGCTCGCCCGTCTCCTCGCCGACGTCGACCATGTTGACCACCATGTCGTCGACGATGCGTTTGTTCATTTTGGTCAGGTACATCAGCGCGCCGAAAATCGGCGGATAGCACGTCCAGAAAAACAGGGCCATCGGATGGAACGCCGGGCGGGAGTTTTCCTTCATCGGCTTGGCGATCGACTCGCCCTCGCGGATGGCTTCGTAGATCTTTTGGAACATCACCTCGAACACGGCGTTGCCCGAAGTCTCTTTGGTGATGTTCAAGGATTCGAGGATGGGCACGCCGCTGGCGACCAGGGTGCCGAGGGTTCGCATGGTTCGGGCGACGATGTTTTTTTCGATCAGGGGACCGAAGATGGGCATCTTGATGATGAACATGTCCCAGCCCATGCGTCCGGCGGAAAACTTCCGGAGCAGCTTGAGCGCCAGCCAAATCGACAGCGGAATGCCCGGCAACAAGTACCAGTAGTTGACCACCAAGTTTGAAATGGTGATGAGCGTCTGGGTCATGGCGGGCAGGGTGGTGCCGAAGTCTTTGAAGATTTTTTCGAACGAGGGCACGATCTTCAACATGATGAAGACCAAAATGCCGACGGCGAACGTGACGACGGTGATCGGGTAGACCAACGCGCCTTTGACCTTGCGACGGAGGGCTTCGGACCGCTCCTGGAACTCGGCCAATCGTTTCAGAATGACTTCCAAGGCGCCGCCGGCCTCACCGGCCTTGATCATGTTGACGTACAGGCGGTTGAAGGCTTTCGGGCACTTGGACATCGCCTCGGACAGCGTCGAACCGCTTTCAATCTCGTCGCAGACGTCGATCAGGGCGTTTTTCAGGGCTCCGGGCTGCGCTTGTTCCTGCAAGATTTTGAGGCTGCGGAGAATCGGCAGACCGGCGTCCTGCAAGATCGAGAGCTGCCGGGTGAAGGTGGTGAGGGTTTTGGAGTTGACGCCGCCGAGGGCGAACGTTTTGCCCTTGTTGGCGGCTTTTTTTTGCGCGGCGTTCTTGCGGCCTTTTTTGATCGAGATCTTCGTGACGAAATAGCCCATCTGCCGGATCGTGGCTTGGGCTTCGTCTTGGCTCGGCGCGTCAACGACGTCCTTGATCTCCTGGCCGGTGGCGTCCATCGCCTCGTATTGATAGGTCGGCATGGTCGTGGCTCCTTGTGCCGCGTATCCGCGATTCTTATGTCGAAAACCGTTGCGTGGCCGCGACGGCTCTTGTGCTTTCTAATCCCTAATCCCCAATCCCTCTCTCTCACACATCCGACACGGTCTCGCGCACGACTTCCTCGATCGTGGTGATGCCGTTGAACACCTTTTCGAGCCCCGACTCGCGGAGCGGAATCAGCCCGTTGCGCAGGGCCAGGTCGCGAAGCCGCTCGGTCGACGCCCCTTGGTTGATCATATCGCGGATTTCGTCGTTGATGGGCATGTATTCATAAAGGCCCGTGCGGCCCTTGAAGCCCGTGTTGTTGCAGGCTGGACAGCCGCGGCCGCGATAGAACTTTTTGTCGAGCACGTCCTCGGGCGTGAGGTCCAGTTGGGCCAGCAGTTCGGTGCTGGGCATCGTCTGCTCGCGGCACTCGCGGCAGATTTTGCGGACCAGACGCTGAGCCAACACCGCTTCGAGTGTGGCGGTCAGCAGGAACGGCGGCACGCCCATGTCGCGGAGCCGAGTCACCGTGCTCGGCGCGTCGTTCGTGTGCAGCGTGCTGAAGACCATGTGCCCGGTCAGCGACGCCTGGACCGCGATTTCGGCCGTTTCCAAGTCGCGGATCTCGCCGACCAGAATCTTGTCGGGATCCTGACGCAAGATCGACCGCAAGCACTGGGCGAACGTGTTGCCGATCGAGGCGTCGATCGGCATTTGCACGATGCCGTCGATGTCGTATTCGACCGGGTCTTCGGTGGTGATCAGCTTGTCCTCGTTGACGTTCAACTCGTTGAGCGCGCCGTAGAGCGTGGTCGTCTTGCCCGAACCCGTCGGACCGGTGACCAACACGATGCCGTTGGGCTTGCGAATCACCTCGCGGAAGGCTTTCAAAATCGCGTCGGGCATTCCGACCACGTCCAGGTCGAGCATGACCACCGAACGGTCGAGAATTCGCATGACGACGCTTTCGCCGAACATGGTGGGCAGCACGCTGACGCGCAGGTCGACCGGCCGCCCGCTGACCGTCAACCGGATGCGGCCGTCCTGAGGCATCCGTCGCTCGGCGATGTCCAGGTCGGCCATCACTTTGATGCGCGTGGTGATGGCGAACGCCAAGTGACGCGGCGGCGGCACCATTTCGTACAGCACGCCGTCGGACCGGATGCGGATTTTGAACTCCGTCTCGAACGGCTCGAAATGCAAGTCGCTCGCCCGATCCCGGATGGCCATCATCAGAACCAGATTCAACAGCTTTCGGACGGGGGCGCTGTCGGCCACGGCCTCGGCGCTGTCCAGATCGAGCGCCGGGTTCTTCTCGATCTTTTCGACCGTCGCGGCCAACTCGGCGTCGGCCTCCATGTCGGCGATCAGGCCCTCGACGCTTTCGCCGCCGGCCGAATAATAACGCTCGAGCGATTTGAGCATCTCCCGCTCGGTGCAGACCATCGCCTTGATGTCGTAGCCGAGGAAGCTGCGCAACTCGTCGATGATCGAGAGCTTTTGCGGATCGCACATGGCGATCGTCAGCGTGTTGTCCTCGAAACTCAATGGGATGATGCGGTAGAGCTGGGCCATCGGCTCGGTGATGAGCGTCAGCACCTCGGGCGGAATGATCGTCTCGCCCAGGCTGACCACCTGCATGCCCATCTGCTCGCCCAACGCCTGAGCGAGCTGGTCGTCGGTGATCAGGCTCAGACTCATGGCGATCTGGCCGAACATCTCGCCGGGCCGCTGCTGCTGCTCTTCCAGCACCGTCTGCAACTGGTCTTCGGTGAGAAAGCCCAAGTCCACCAGGATCTGACCGATCCGACGAATTGCCATGGTTTACTCCCGTTCGGTTCGTTGTCGAGATTCGGATTCGTCCTCGAACAGCCCTCGCTCGGCCCGCGCGACGCGTGCGGCCAGATCGTCGGGCAGGTTGGCCTTCAGCAGGATTTCGCGTTTCTCGACCAGGCCGTCTTTCCAGAGTTGGAACATATGGTCGTCCAACAATTGCATGCCCAAGCGGTGGCCGGTTTGAATGGCCGAGGTGATTCGGAAGGTTTTGTTTTCGCGGATCAGGTTGGCGATGGCCGAGGTGACGACCAACATTTCGTAGGCCGCGACCCGCCCGCCGCCGATCTTCGGCAAAAGCGTCTGCGAAAGGATGCCGATGATCGCGGTCGACAACTGCGTGCGGATTTGCTCCTGCTGGTTCGTCGGAAAGACGTCGATGATGCGGTTGACGGTGCCCTGAGCGCCGGTGGTGTGCAACGTGCCGAAGACGATGTGGCCGGTTTCGGCCGCGGTGATCGCCGCCTCGATCGTTTCAAGGTCGCGCATTTCACCGACCAGAATCACATCGGGGTCTTGCCGCAACGCGCGACGAATCGCCTCGGCGAAACTCGGCACGTCCACCCCGATTTCACGCTGATTGACCGTGCCCTTCTTGTGCTGATGATAGAACTCGATCGGGTCTTCGATCGTGATGATGTGATGGTCGAAGTTCGTGTTGATGTAGTCGATCACGGCGGCCAGCGTGGTCGTCTTGCCGGAGCCCGTCGGCCCGGTCACCAAAATCAGCCCGCGGGGACGGATGCACAGATCGGACAACACCTGCGGAGTGCCCAGGTCCTTGAAGTTCAACAGCTTGACGGGAATCTGCCGCAACACCATGCCGACATAACCGCGCTGCTTGAAGATCGACACGCGGAACCGGGCCTGATCGCCAAAGGCAAAACCAAAGTCGCTGCCGCCAACCTCTTGCAGTTCCTGCTGGCATCGTTCGGGCGAGATGCTTTTCATCAGGGCCACGGTGTCCTCGGGCTCCAAAATCTTGGTCTCAAGCCGAACCAGCCGGCCGTCCAGACGCAGCACCGGCGGCTGGCCCACCGCGATATGCAAGTCGCTGGCCTTTCGGCTGACGACGGTTTGGAGCAGTTTGTCGATAAGAATGGTAGCCATAATTCCGTGGCGCCTCCGAAGAACTTCCGAGGGGGATTAAGAGGAGAGCTCTGTTCCGTTGGGCTGTTCCCAAAAAACCCCGCGTGCGTGTAGATTATTTACAACCGACCCGAGATCGGCAAATAAAGTAGAGGGATTAAGGATTGGGGGACAGGTTAGAATCCGTCGAGACGTTTCCAAGCGGAGTCCTAATTCCCAGTCCCTAACCCTAGCCCCCCTCTGTTTTTATTCTTAGTCCGCCTCAGACCGTTTGGCGGTGCGCATGACCTCATCAAGGGTTGTGACACCTCGCATGACTTTATCGATTCCATCCCAATAGAGGGTTTTGAGTCCCTCCGAAATTGCGGTGCGTCGGATCTGGTCGGTGGGGGCGCCGTTGAAGGCGAGCTCCCGGATTTTTGGCGACATTAGCATCAGTTCGTAGATGCCGATGCGTCCACGGAACCCGCTGCCCTGGCAATTTCCGCAGCCGCGGCCTTTCATAAAGGTGGCTTTGGCGGCCATTTCAGGCGTAATGCCGGCCCCCTCCAAAATACTGTCGCTATAGGCGAAAGGTTGCTTGCATTTTTGGCAGATCACGCGGACCAAACGCTGAGCCATGATGGCCACCACGCTGCTGGAGACGAGATAAGCCGCGACGCCCATGTCGATCAAACGTGTAATAGCACTGGGCGCATCGTTCGTATGTAGTGTACTGAATACCAAGTGTCCAGTCAAAGATGCCTGAATTCCCATTTGGGCCGTCTCGAGGTCACGCATCTCGCCGACCAAAATCACGTTGGGCGCCTGTCGCA
>JBDKTJ010000021.1:0-13366 GCA_039698075.1 Thermoguttaceae bacterium
GCTCGGATTGGTCGCTTACGCTTGGCGCAAGCGCAAGTAAAAAAAGCGCGGGATGGATGGCGGATGGCGGAGAGTGCGTTGCGCTCTCCGCCATCCAAAATCCGCCGTACGGAATGCCGGCACAGGAAATGCAGGTGGAGAGGCCTAAATTACCGCTAAGTTATCAGGAGAATCGTATCATGTCTTATCGGTCTCAAATCCATCCGAATCGCAACTGGATGTTCGTTCGACGTAATCTGCCTTCTTTCGGACGCCGGTCCTCGGGCCACGGTTTCACGTTGGTGGAACTTTTAGTGGTCATTACGATCATCGGCATTTTAATCGCGTTATTGCTGCCCGCGGTGCAGGCGGCCCGGGAGGCTGCTCGACGCATGCAATGCTCGAACAACATGAAGCAGTTGGGCTTGGCCATGCACGGCTATCTGGCCAACAACGGCGGCACGTTCTTTCCGCCTGGGACTGCCATCAACAGGAGAACGCCCGGCCTGTTCACGACGCTGCTGCCGTATCTTGAAATGCAGTCGCTTTGGGAACAAATCGATCAGAACAAGAAAACCAATGACCCCTCGACGATTTCTGCAGCCGGCGACAAGCCGCGTTATACGGTCGTATCGACGTACATCTGCCCGAGTTATCCATACCCCCAGGTCATCATGTCGGATCCTCCCAACGCGACCTACGACGGCGCGCTGGTGACCTACCAAGGCGTCGCTGGCATGAAGACGTCCGGCACGATGACGGACACGTGGGGGCCTGACCCAGAGTTGGCCTCGACCCAAGGAAACATCCCCAAAGACGGCATTTTTATGTCCGGCGCGCCTCGAAACATCGCGGATGTCACTGCGGGGTTGAGCAACACGTTGGCGATCGGCGAGTTCGTCTTTCGCTCAACCTCGGATACGACAACCTACGGCAAGGTCCGCCCGTGGTTCGTGAGCGAGTACTATAGCAGCACCACCAAATCGATGTACAACTTGAAGGCGATTGTGAAACCGATCAACGCGATGGCCTACCCGAATTTCAACGGGTTGCCAATGGGCAGCTGCCATCCCGGCGGCGCAAACTTCCTTGTTGGAGATGGTTCGGTGCACTTTATTTCCGACAACATCACATTTGACATTTACCTGAAACTGAGCAAGGTTGCGAGACTGCAAACGGAGAGCAATGCAAATGCGACAATCCCGGATTAGTGTTCGTAGTGTTCTTTGCACCACGATGGCGCTGACTATAGCGATTTGTCTCACGACGACCGGCTGTGGCCGTAGCGATCATGCGTCGACCGTGTCGGTGACGGGCAAGGTGACGTTCAACGGCAAGCCGTTGCAGTCCGGATCGGTCATGTTCGTGCCCGACACCGGTCGGCCCGCCGAGGGCGAGATTCAGTCGGACGGTACGTTTCAACTGACAACCTACGCGAAGAACGACGGCGCGGCGATCGGTCACCATCGTGTGGCGATCACCTGCACGGGACCATCCAAGGACACGTCGGGCGAGGCGAGTCCCGGTCCGTCGCTCATCCCGGAGAAGTACGGTGACTACAAGACCAGCGGACTTGAAGTCACGGTGAAGGACAAGAACGAGCCGTTCGTTTTTGAATTGACCGGCAAGGCTCCCTAGTCTTGCATTCGCCTACCACATGTTTTATCATGAGCTAACACGGTCGCCCGATGCAACGTCGGGCGGCCGTTGTATCACGTCACGGTTCGACACGCCCACCTAGGATTGATCTCATGAAAGCCTCCCTTCCACCGTCTGGGATCGTCAAGTCGTCCCGCTCACTTTCCATCGGTTTCAAAACGACAATCGGTCGGATGAGCCGGCGTGCGTTGGCGTTTGGCTCGTTGTGGTGCGCTCTGGCGGCCGGCGGCCTTGTCGCCGCCGAGAACGCTCCTTACGACGTCGTCATTTACGGCGGCACTTCCGCCGGCGTCGCCGCGGCGATTCAAACGGCAAGGCTCGGCCATCGCGTCGTCCTGATCGAGCCGAGCCGATACATCGGCGGACTCACCTCCGGCGGGCTCGGCGCCACGGACATTGGCAACAAAAAAGCCATCGGCGGCATCGCACGCGAATTCTATCAACGCATCTATCGCCATTACTCGCAAGACGACGCCTGGTCACAAGAGACGCTCCAGCAGTATCGCGATCGGGCCAAAGGCCACTGGGTCGACAACGAAGCGATGTGGGGATTTGAACCCCGGGTCGCGGAGATCGTCTTTCGCAAAATGCTCGCCGACGCCGGCGTGACGCCCGTGCTCGGCCAGCGGCTCGATCGAAAACACGGCGTTCACAAAGACGGCCAGCGGCTGGTCAGCATCACGATGCAATCCGGCCGCACGTTTGAGGGCCGCATGTTCATCGACGCCACGTACGAAGGCGATTTGATGGCTGCGGCGGGCGTGGAGTACACCGTCGGACGCGAGTCCAACGCCCAATACGGCGAAACGCTCGACGGCGTGCAGACTCGCCAGGCCCGGTTCCACCAGTTTGAGATCCCGGTCGATCCCTACGTCAAGCCGGGCGATCTCAAGAGCGGACTGTTGCCGGGGATCCACGTCGGTCCGCCGGGCGAGGAAGGCGCCGGCGATCACCGCGTCCAGGCGTACAACTTCCGCATGTGCCTGACCGACGCGCCCGACAATCGCCGTCCGTTTCCCAAGCCCGCCCATTATGACCCACTCCGTTACGAATTGCTTTTGCGGTACGTCGAGGCGGGCGGCAAGACGTTTTTCAACGGCGGCGCGAACTTTGCAACGGGCAGCCCGATGCCGAATCGCAAGACCGACACGAACAACAGCGGCCCGTTCTCCACGGACAACATCGGCGCGAATTACGCTTATCCCGATGGCGACGACGCAACCCGAGAAAAAATCATCGCCGATCACCGCGACTATCAGCTTGGGCTGCTTTGGACGCTGGCCAACAATCCCCGCGTGCCGGCGGCGGTGCGCAAGTCGATCAATCGTTGGGGGCTGGCCAAGGACGAATTCACCGACAACGACAACTGGCCGCACGCGATTTACGTGCGAGAGGCCCGTCGCATGGTTTCCGATTATGTGATGCAGGAACAGAACTGCCGCGGCCGGCGGACCGTCGAGGATCCGGTCGGACTGGGCGCGTACGGCATGGATTCGCACAACACGCAGCGTTACGTGGACGCCGGCGGCCATGCTCGGAATGAAGGCGACGTCGAAGTGCGCGGCGGCCCGCCCTATCCGATCAGCTATCGTTCGATCGTTCCGAAGGCGTCGCAGTGCACGAACCTGCTGGCGCCGGTTTGCCTTTCGGCCAGCCACATTGCCTACGGTTCGATCCGGATGGAGCCCGTATTCATGGTTTTGGGCCAATCGGCCGCCACGGCGGCGGTCCAAGCCATCGCGGAGGGTTGTCCGGTTCAGAAGATTGACTATGCCTCGTTGCGAGCGCGTTTGGAGGGCGACGGCCAGGTGCTGACCTGGCGTGCGACTCCGCCCGCTCGAACCCGCCCGGCTGCTCGCCCTTAAACAGATTCACCCTCGCAGAGACGCCGGTGAACGCGGACCGGCGGCCTTTGCAAAGTTTTACGGTTTACCTCGCTTTCGGTTTTCCGCGGTTTTGCTGGAACAGCGTCGCTCAACCAACGGTCGATGTTGGGCGGGCGGAAAGTTGGACTTGTTCGTCACCACCCTTCAAGAAAAAAAGGAGCCTATCGGATGCGAGTTTCACTTGCCGCCATCGCCGTTCTCGTGGCAACGACGTCCTGGTTGACCGGCGTAATGGCCGCCGACGCCGCAAAACAACCGGCCGCGGTGAACGAGTCGAAGGCGACAGGCACGGGTCCCACCAAACCCGCGCGCGTGAAGCCCGCCTATCCCGACGGCGAGATTCGGGCAGTCTGCGTCCAATTGCCCAAGAGCAAGGACCGCGAGGAAGGATTACGGCAAATCGAAGAGAGTCTCGACAAATGCAAGTCTAGCGGTTTCAACACCGTGCTCCTCTGGATCACTTCCCGCTACCTCGCCGCGATGGACAACCCGGAACTCCAGAAGACCGAGCCCATCGCCTCCTGGGACGCCTTGGGCGAGTATCTTCGCGTCGCCCAGCAACGCAGAATCCAAGTGCATGCCTGGTATTCTCCGTGGATCCGCAAGGAAATTAATCGCGCGGTTGAGTTGGAACAGCATCCGGAATGGGCCGCGTTGACCGCCAAGGGCACGGTGTCGCCGAAAGGCGTGCTGTGCTTCATTCGGCCGGAGGTCCGCCAGTTTGAACTCGATGTGTTGTCTAAAATGATGGACCGCTATCCTGACCTGGCCGGAATCCAGATCGAGGAGCCCGGTTATCGCTGGAAGGACGACTACTGCTACTGCGACACATGCCGGGCGTTCTGCCAAAAGAACTTCGGCCTCGACATTCGGAAGAATCTGGAAGACTCGAAGCCGGCGGTCCACAGCCTCGCGGCGTTCATGTGTACGGACTTCTTCATCCGGCTTCGCAAGATGATGAACGACAAGCGGCCGGACATGTGGCTTTCGGCCAACGGCAGCTACCGCGACTTCGAGTGGTACATCGGCCGCGATTGGCACACCTGGGCCCGGCGCGGGCTGATCGATTTCTACGTGCCGCAAGTCTTCGCCACCACCGCCAAACAATTTACGAATTCCTCCACGATTACGAAGCGATCGCTCGGCGGATGCGACATGGTTCCGGCCATCGGTGTCACCTGGCAGGCGATTGTTCCGAAAAAGCAGCCTCCGGAGCTGATCAAGGCGGAAATCCTCGCCGCGCGCAAGGTCGGCGCCAAGGGGTTTGTGATCTTTAATGAAGCGGCGTTGGATGGTCCCTATTATCAAGCCATTTCCGAGGCCATCCACGAAAAATCGGCATCGGCGACGAAGCCTTAACTTTGGACGCATCCCTTGAAAGTCACCAACGCCGTTCATAGGTCAGAATATCGCCCAGCGGATCGAGTCCGCGTTCAACGATCGTGCCTTGAAACAAAATCTTGGTTTTTCTATTTCAACAAAGGAGTTCATCCGATGCGAGTTTCACTTGCCGCCGTCACCGTTCTCGTGGCAATGACGTCCTGGTCAACCGGCGTGATGGCCGCCGACGCCGCGAAACAACCGGCCGCGGTGAACGCGTCGAAGGCGACAGGCACGGGTCCCAAAAAACCCGCTCGCGTGAAGCCCGCCTATCCCGACGGCGAGATTCGGGCAACTTTCGGTGAATTGCCGAAGAGCAAGGACCGCGAGGAGGGATTGCGGCAAATCGAAGCAACTCTCGACAATTACCAATCCGGCGGCCTCAACACGGTGATTCTCTGGGTCACTTCCCGCTACCTCGCCGCGTTGGACAACCCGGAGCTCCAGAAGGCCGAGCCCACCGCCGCCTGGGACGCGTTCGGCGAGTACCTTCGCGCCGCCAAGCAACGAAAAATCCAAGTGCACGCCTGGTATTCGCCGTGGATCCGCAAGGAACTTTTCCGTGCGGTTGAGTTGGAACTGCATCCGGAATGGGCCGCGTTGACCGCCAAGGGCGTCGTGTCGCCGAAAGGCGTGTTGTGCTTCGTTCGGCCGGAGGTCCGCCAGTTCGAACTTGATTTGATGGCCAAGATGATGGACCGCTACCCCGATCTGGTCGGCATTCAGATGGAGGAGCCGGGCTATCGATGGAAAGACGACTACTGCTACTGCGACACGTGCCGGGCGTTCTGCCAGGAGAACTTCGGCCTCGACATCCGGAAGAATCTGGAAGACTCGAAGCCGACAGTCCAAAGCCTCGCGGCGTTCATGTGCACGGACTTCGTCATCCGGCTTCGCAAGATGATGCTCGACAAGCGGCCGGATATGTGGCTTTCGGCCAACGGCAGCGCCAGCGACTTCGAGTGGTACATCGGCCGCGATTGGCACACCTGGGCCCGGCGCGGACTGATCGATTTCTACATGCCGCAAATCTACTGCAATAAGCTCAGCCGCTTCGAAAATGCCGCCGAGATCACAAAGAAGTGTCTCGACGGTCACTGCGACATGGTTCCGGCCATCGGCGTCACCTGGCAGGCGATTGTTCCGAAAAAACAGC
This sequence comes from Thermoguttaceae bacterium, assembly GCA_039698075.1. Lineage (GTDB taxonomy): Bacteria > Planctomycetota > Planctomycetia > Pirellulales > Thermoguttaceae > JAJFVC01. Next base: position 6,061 of record JBDKTJ010000021.1, read on the forward strand.
CTCCAAAGCTAATCAAGGAGGAAATCCTCGCCACGCGCAAGATGGGCGCCAAGGGATTTTCCCTCTTCCCGGCGAAGGCGTTGGACGACACGTATTATCGCGTCATTTCCGAGGCCGTTCACCAGCAACCGGCATCGGCGACGAAGCCTTAACGGCTCGCGCCCACTGGAAAACGCCAGCACCATCCATTTGCCGGAAGATCGCCCCTTGGACCGAGCCGGTTTAAAAAAGGAGTTTAATTCGATGCGAGTTTCACTTGCTGTCATCGCGGTTCTCGCGGCGTCCATGTCGTGGACGACCGTCGCAATGGCCGCCGACGGCGCGGCGCAACAACCGGCCAAGGCCGCGGCCGCCGAGTCGAAGGCAACGGGCGTCGCCGCCCAAAAGCCCGCCCGCGTCAAGCCCGCCTATCCCGACGGCCAGATACGGGGCGTTTTTGGCCTGTTGCCCACGACCGACAACCGTGAGACAGGGTTGCGGCAAATCGAAGCAAGCGTCGACAAGTGCAGAGCCGGCGGTTTGAACTCCATCTTCGTCTCGGTGTCTTCCCGTTATCTTGCCGCCTTGGACGACCCCAAGTTTCAGACGGACAAACTCAAGGTCTCCTGGGACGCCTTGGGAGAATTGATTCGCGCCGCCAAGAAACAAAACATCCAAGTGCACGCCTGGTATTCGCCGTGGATCCGCAAGGAAAAGGCTCGGGCCGTCGAGCTGGAGCTGCATCCGGAATGGGCTGCGTTGACCGCCAAAGGCGTCGTGTCGCCGAAAGGCGTGTTGTGTTTCGTCCGGCCGGAAGTCCGCCAGTTCGAACTCGACGTGTTGTCCAAAATGATGGACCGTTATCCCGACCTGGCCGGAATCCATATCGAAGAGCCCGGCTACCGACATGAAGACGATTTCTGCTATTGCGACAGGTGCCGGGCGTTTTGCCGGAAGAACTTCGGCCTCGACATCCGGAAAAATCTGGAAGACTCCAAGCCGACGGTCCACAGCCTCGCGGCGTTCATGTGCACGGACTTCTTCATCCGGCTTCGCAAGATCATGAACGAGAAGCGGCCGGACATGTGGCTGTCGGCCAACGGCGGATACAACGACGCGGAGTGGTTCATGGGCCGCGATTGGCACAACTGGGCCCGGCGCGGACTGATCGATTTTTACATGCCGCAAATCTATTGTCGCAAATCCGCCTCGTTCGCAAGTCGCGCCGCAATGACGAAGCAATCGCTGGGCGGCTGCGATATGGTTCCGATCATCGGCGTTTCGTGGCAGGCCATCGCCCCCGAAAAAAAGCCTCCCGAAGCGATCAAGATGGAAATCACCGCCGCGCAAAAGCTCGGCACGAAGGGGTTCGCCGTCTTTTGTGAGCGGGTGTTGGATGACGCCCACTATCAGGCCATCCACGAGGCTATTCGTAAGAAGCCGACCTCGGCGACGGAGCCATGACTTGCGCGTCCGATGCAACGTCGCGGCTCTTGCACCGCTGCTATAGGACCCTATTGAAAAGCGCCAATACGATCGACTAGAATGTGTGTTGCTTGAGCGTCGCCTGCCGAACCGGATCGTCCCGCCTCCCACCGGAAATTTAGCCCTCCCGTTTCCAAAAGGAGTTCGTCGCATGCGAGTTACCCTTGCTGCCATCGCGGTTCTCGTGGCAACCATGTCGTGGACCGTCGGCGCAACGGCCGCCAACGGCGCCGCGAAACGACCGGCCAAAGCCGCGGCCACCAAGTCGAAGGCGACAGACGCCGCCCAAAAGCCCGCACGCGTCAAGCCCGCCTATCCCGACGGCGAGATTCGGGCGATCTGCATCGGGTTGCCCAAGAGCGACCGACGCGACAAGGGACTGCGGCAAATTGAAGCAACGCTCGACAAGTGCCAAGCGGCGGGCTTCAATTCGCTTCTGGTCCTCGTGACCTCTCGCTATCTGGCCGCCTTGGACGACCAGGAGCTTCAGAAAACCGAACCCAAGGCCGCCTGGGATGCGATGGGCGAAGTGATTCGCGCCGCCAAACAGCGAAACCTTCAAGTCCACGCCTGGTACGCCCCGTGGATCGGCAAGCGTAAAGAGCGTGCCGTCGAATTGGAGCTGCATCCGGAATGGACCGCCATAACCGGCAAGGGCGAGGTCGCAGAAAAGGGCGTGGTGTGCTTCGTCCGACCGGAGGTCCGCCAGTTTGAACTCGACCTGATGTCCAAGATGATCGACCGCTATCCCGACCTGGCCGGCATCCATATCGAGGAACCCGGTTATCGGTGGAAGACCGACTGTTGCTACTGCGACACATGCCGGGCGTTTTGTCAAAAGAACTTCGGCATCGACATTCAAAAGGACCGGGCCGCGGCCAAGCCGACGGTCCAAAGCCTCGCAGCGTTCATGTGCACGGACTTCATGATCCGGCTCCGCAAGATGATGCTCGACAAACGGCCGGACCTGTGGCTGTCGGCCAACGGCGGATTCGACGATTCGGAATGGTATCTCGGCCGCGATTGGCATACTTGGGCCCGACGCGGACTGATCGATTTCTACGTGCCGCAGGCCGCCAGCAAAGACATCGACCAATTCACGAAACGCGCCACAACAGCCCAAAAGGCGCTTATGGGGTGCGACATGGTTCCGTCCATTTTCGTTTCATGGCAGGCCATTGCCCCCGAAAAACAGCCCCCGGAGTTAATCAAGACGGAGATCGTCACCGCGCGAAAGCTCGGTGCGAAGGGATTCGTCATTTTTCATGAACGAACCATGGAAGACGCTCACTATCAAGCCGTTTCCGAAGCCATCCACGAGAAACCGGAATCGGCGACGAAACCGTAACGTTTTGAACGTTTGTCACAACGGCGCGGCGTCTGCGCCGTTGCGGCGGAAACCCACCCCACCTAAAAAACACCGCTCGATCGAGGTCGCGTTCGACCTGTGTCGCGCGGACCGCAAGTCCGGTTTTCCTGCCCCATCTCCCCCAAAAAAGGAGCCAATCCGATGCGAGTCTCCCATGTTGCCATCGTCGTTCTTGCGGCAACCATGTCCTGGACGGCCGACGCGATGGCCGCCGACGCCACCGCGAAACAACCGGCCAGCGCCGCCCAAAAGCCCGCTCGCATCAAGCCGGCCTATCCCGACGGTGAGATGCGGGCAACCTTCTACATGTTGCCCAAAACCGGTGATCGCGAAAAGGGGCTGCAGACCATTGAAAGCGCCCTCGACGACTTTCGGTCCGCTCGCCTCAATACGGTGCTCGTCTGGGTGACATCGCGTTATCTCGTCGCCTTGGACGACGCGGAGATCCAGAAGACCGAGCCGATGGCCTCCTGGGACGCCTTTGGGGAGTTCATTCGCGCCGCCAAGAAACGAGGCATTCAGGTGCATGCCTGGTATTCGCCGTGGATCCGCAAGTCCAAGCCCAACGCCGTCGAACTGGAGTTGCATCCGGAATGGGCCGCATTGACGGCCAAAGGCGCCGTCTCGCCCAAAGGCGCGCTGTGCTTCGTCCGACCGGAGGTCCGACAGTTTGAGCTCGACGTGGTGTCCAAGATGATCGACCGCTATCCGGACCTCGTCGGCGTTCAGATGGAGGAGCCCGGCCACAAATGGAAGGACGACTACTGCTATTGCGACTTTTGCCGGGCGTTCTGCCAAAAGAACTTCGGGCTCGACATCCGAAAGAACCTGAAAGACGCCAAACCGACGGTCCACAGCCTGTCGGCGTTCGTGTGCACCGACTTCATCATCCGGCTCCGAAAGATCATGCTCGACAAGCGGCCGGATCTGTGGTTTTCGGCCAACGGGGGCTACAACGACGCGGAGTGGTACATCGGCCGCGACTGGCACACTTGGGCCCGACGCGGGCTGATCGATTTCTATATGCCGCAGATCTACTGCGATGACGCCGCCGTCTTTGCAAATCGCGCCGCGATGGCGAAACACTCGCTCAACGGCTGCGACCTCGTTCCAGCGATCGGCGTCTCGTGGCAGGCCATCGCCCCCAAAAAGCAACCTCCAAAACTGATTCAGGAGGAGATCGCCGCGACGCACAAACTCGGTGCGCAAGGTTTCGCCATTTTCCATTCCCGATCGTTGGACGAAACCTATTATCGCGCCATCGCCAAAGCCGTCGGCGAGAAGTCGGCGTCGACCGCGAAGCCGTAATTGTCTGTTTTTTGTCCATGGCGACGATGCCCGTCCAGCGTCGTGCAAACCGTCCGTTCAAAATTTTATCCGTTTCTACGAAGAGGAGTTAATCCGATGCGTGCTTTCTTAACCGCTCTTGCCCTCGTCGCGGCAACCCTGTTGTGGTCGACCGACGCAATGGCCGCCAAGGCTGCGGCCAAAAAGCCGGCCAAGGCCCCTTCGCAAACGCAAAAGCCCGCCCGCGTCAAGCCGGCCTATCCCGACGGTGAGGTGCGAGGAACCGTCTGCATGCTGCCCAAAGGCGGCGATCGCGAAAAGGGCATGCAGGAAATCGAAGCCGCCCTCGACAGCTATCAATCCGCCGGACTGAACACGGTGCTCATCTGGGTGACGTCCCGGTATCTCGCCACGATGGACGACCCGAAGCTCCAAAAGCCCGACCCGACCGCCTCCTGGGACGCCTTGGGCGAATACCTTCGCGCCGCCAAGAAGCGAGGCATTCAAGTCCATGCCTGGTACTCTCCGTGGATTCGCAAGGCGATAGTCGGCTCCGTCGAATTGGAGCAGCATCCGGAATGGGCCGCGCTAACCACGAAAGGCACGCTGTCGCCGAAGAAGGACGCGGTGTGCTTCGTCCGGCCGGAGGTCCGCCAGTATGAACTCGACGTCCTATCCAAAATGATGGATCGCTACCCGGACTTCGCCGGCATTCATATCGAGGAGCCCGGCTACAAGTGGCTGGATGACTACTGTTATTGCGACACGTGCCGGGCGTTCTGCCAAGAGAACTTCGGCCTCGACATCCGAAAAAATTTGGAGGCCTCGAAGCCGACGGTCCACAGTCTGGCGGCGTTCATGTGCACGGATTTCTTCATCCGGCTCCGAAAGATCATGCTCGACAAGCGGCCCGACATGTGGCTTTCGGCCAACGGGGGCTACAACGACGCGGAGTGGTACATCGGCCGCGATTGGCACACCTGGGCTCGCCGCGGGCTGATTGATTTCTATATGCCGCAAATCTATTGCCGCAACGTGGCCGCCTTCACGAAGCGCGCCGCGATCGCCAAGGAGTCGCTGGCGGGCTGCGACATGATTCCGATCCTCGGCATCACGTGGCAAGCCGTTGCCCCCCAAAAACAGCCTCCAACGCTGATTCAAGAGGAGATCGCCATTACGCGGAAGCTCGACGCCAAGGGTTTTTTCCTTTTCCCGGCGAGGGCGCTGGACGACACGTATTATCGCGTGATCGCCGAAGCCGCTCACGAGAAGCGGAACTTGTCGACGAAACCGTAACGTTTTGAACGTCCGTCGCGACGGCGTCGATTTCGCGTCGCCGTCATACGATCCTATTGCACAACACCTACACGATGAACTAGAATTGAGCCTGTTTGAATGTCGTCTGTCGAGCTGGATCATCCGTTCCCGGTCGAAAGTCCCGCTTTTCTTCAAAAGGAGTCCGTCGGATGCGAGTTTCACGTATTGTCGTGGCGATTCTCGTGGCAACCATGTTGTGGACGGCCGGCGCGATGACCGCCAACGGCGCTGCCAAGCGACCGACCCGCGCCAAGGCCGCCAAGCCGAAAACAGCAACGGCCAAATCCGAACAAACACCCGCTCGCGTCAAGCCCGCCTATCCCGACGGCGAGATGCGGGCGGTCTTCTGCCTGTTGCCCAAGAGCGATAATCGTGAGGAAGGCATGCGGGAAATTGAGGCCAATCTCCGCCAATGGCGATCCGGCGGCATCAACACGCTGCTGCTGTTCGTGACTTCCCGCTATCTCGCCGCCTTGGACGACCCGGAGCTTCAGAAAACCGAGCCCAAGGCCGCATGGGACGCGGTGGGCGAGATGATTCGCGCCGCCAAGAAGCAAAAGCTTCAAGTCCACGCGTTGTACGCACCTTGGCTCCGCAAGGACAAGGCTCGGGCCGTCGAACTGGAGCAACATCCGGAATGGACCGCCATCGACGGCAAAGGCAAGGTCGCGGAGAAGGGCGTGTTGTGCTTCGTCCGACCGGAGGTCCGCCAGTTCGAGCTCGATCAGATAGCCAAGATCATGGATCGTTATCCCGATCTGGTGGGAATCCAACTCGAGGAGCCGGGCTATCGGTGGAGGACGAACTGTTGCTACTGCGACACGTGCCGGGCGTTTTGCCAGCAAAACTTCGGCATCGACATTCAAAAGAACCGGGTCGCGGCCAAACCGACGGTTCAAAACCTCGCGGCCTTCATGTGCACGGACTTCGTGATCCGACTCCGCAAGATGATGCTTGACAAGCGGCCGGATATGTGGCTGTCGGCCAACGGCGGATTCGACGATTCGGAGTGGTATCTCGGCCGCGATTGGCACACCTGGGCCCGACGCGGACTGATCGACTTTTACATGCCGCAGGTTTACTGCGACAATGTCAAGCTGTTCACGGATCGCACCTCGATGACAAAGACGTCGCTGGACGGCCGCTGCGACCTGATTCCGGCCATCGGCCTCACGTGGCAAGCGATTGCCCCGAAAAAGCAGCCGCCGACGCTGATTAAGGCGGAAATTGAAGTCACGCGAAATCTCGGCACCAAGGGTTTTTCCATCTTCCCCGCCAAGGAGATGGAAGAGGTGCACTATCAAGCCGTCCGCGAGGCCGTCAACGAAAAGCCGGACTCGGCGACGACCCCGTAACAGTTCAAACATTCGTCGCGACGGCGCAGCATCTGCGCCGTCGCGACGGAGACCTGCCTCCCCCACCTGCTACATCGTTCGCCCCTCCCACATCGCCCCCCCCCCTAAAAAAACACCGCCCGTTGGACCGCGACCGCGTTCGACCTGTGTCGCGCGGACCGCAAGTCCGGTTTTCCTGCCCCATCTCCCCCAAAAAAGGAGCCAATCCGATGCGAGTCTCCCTTGCTGCAATCGTTGTTCTCGCGACAACCATGTCGTGGACGGCCAACGCGATGGCCGCCGACGTCGTCGCGAAACAACAACCGGTGAACGCCGCCCCAAAAGTCACGCGAACCAAGCCCGCCTATCCTGACGGTGAGATTCGGGGAATCTTCTGTCTGTTGCCCACGACCGACGATCGCGAAAAGGGACTGCAACAAATCAAAGCGAGCGTCGACAGGTGCAAGGCCAGCGGTTTGAACTCCCTGTTCGTCGCGGTGCCTTCCCGTTATCTTGCCGCCGTGGACAATCCCAA
>JBDKTJ010000022.1:0-10433 GCA_039698075.1 Thermoguttaceae bacterium
CCGTAGGCAAAATCTTCCCCAAAAGTGAATTCAGCGTCATCGGCCTCTCTGAATGTTTTGGCCGTTTCGTCGCGATCATTGCCCTGACTCGTCGAATCCTGTTCGATCGCGGAATCGGTGTTTGCCAACCCAAAACCGGCTTCCTCTTGCGCCTGCTGCTGTAATAGCTTTTTCTCTTCTTCGCGGAGCTTCTGCTGCCGGGCCATCTCCTCCTGCTGAAGTTTCAGTTGCCGCGCAACCTCCTCCCGCTCTTGAGCCGTCAATGGCGGTGGACAGGTTCCGGTCGTCGATTTTGCGCCAATCTGAAACGCCGTGACCGCCGCGCGTGCCTCTTTGTCCTTCGGCAACATCTCCAACACGCGCTGCCAAAACACGATCGCTTGATTCACAAGCCCCATCCCGTCGAGCACGACCGCCGCCAGCCGATTGCACGCCGGATCTTTCGGCGCTTTCGTCAACGCCGCTTTCAAATAACACAACGCGCTGTCATTGTCGCCCGACTGCTTGGCCGCCGTAGCCATCGCCGTCAATGTCGGAACATCCCAAGGATCTTTCCTTAACGCCTCCAAACCATGCCGAATGGCCTCGTCCCACAACCCTTCAGCTAAGGCCTTTTTTAGCGCGCCGCCAACCGCCCGCTTTGCAAACCAACCTGCTTGGTTGTTTTTCTTATGATTCTGAAACTTTTTATGAAGATTTTCAAGATATGCACGCACATAAACCGGATTGCCAGGATCGCCAATCACGCATTGGGCCAGCAAATCAGCCGCAAAATCAAAATCCTGCGGCGTAGTCGCTTTCTTGCCGGCCCGCTTAAAAGCATCCTCCAACCGCGCCCGCTTCACGGCGGAAATCGCCCTGCCATGCACCGATTGCTGCATACGTTCAACCATGTCCGCCTCCCCCCGCGTCTTCTTTGGCCACTCCTTTCTCACTCAATGCCGGCAACCCAAGCTTCTTGCGAACTCGATTCGCTTCGTCGATGGTGATGTGGTAGATATAGATCGAATAGCCAGCCATTGCCACTGGCTGAAAGTTGAGGAAATACCGATACTGGCGGCTGCGATCATAGATGTAGTTGACGCTCAGAGCATACCAGCCTGGTTTCGGGGCAGGCTGCTGTGTTGTGATTGCATTCCTAGTCACAGCGTAAGATGGACCGGCAGAATACACTTCGGACGAGCAACTCTGTAGAGGCAGCGGAGTCTCTGCAACACCCGCAAGCGTTGCTGAGGACAGGCCATCGCACGCAAATCCATCCAGTTTCACATCGGGATGCACATCAAGCCAGTCTTTCAAATAGAACAAGTCTTGCCCCCAGTCGATGTTGCTGTCGAGCAAATGACGAGGGGCATTCCAAACACCGGAAGCCAAGGCACGGTGGATCGATGGGAAGAAGCCGCGATTCTCGCTAAGCTGTTTAGCCGGCGGTGGAGAGGGGGGGGCGTCTGATGTTGGGAGCACGGCAGCTAGTTCGTTGAAGTACGACAAACTGTGTGGGCAAATGCTCAGGCTGCTAGTGACCGACGATGCGATCGCTACAACCACCGCCGCCGCCATCACTTGCCGTCCTTTGGTGAAAGGACGCCTTTCAAATACCCTTGCTGCCTTGCTGGCCCAAGTAAAAAGGAACGGCATTGCGGGGATCACATAGCGAGAATGCACCGAAAATCCGGTTTGGCTACTAACGAAAACCAGGACTGTAAGAAATGGTGCGAATATGACCATTTCGCTTCGCCACGATGCGCAGTGACCGCGACCAAGAAGGGTGCCTACAACAGCCAACGCCACCAGGCACCACGTCCCCAGCGGCTCCTTGATAGCCAACGCGTAGAGATAGTAGTACCACCAACCATGGTCCGCCCATTGGCCGCGCAGATAGGACGGCAATCCACGTTCAAAATCATATCGTTGCGTGTCAATGCCCTGCACCATATTGGCTGGCAGCGGCACCGGCAGCTTTGCCAGCCATGTACCGGCGAACCGATTGGCTCCATCCGATGGCACGTCCTTCAAGGACTTTGCACCGCTCATCATGCACGTATGAAAATGGAAATCGCCCAGTTGCCGGAAGGAACCCTCGAAGCCATAACCGATGTTGATCACCAGCACACTGACCACCAGCAACAACAAAAGCTGTGCCACCTCATATCGCCTATGTTTATTAGATGTCTTTTGCAGATCGAATAGACGGCCGACCAGCCACATCGCCAGCCACAAGGGATAAAATATCACCAGAGTGAACTTGGTCAGTTCCGCCAACCCGAGCACCACCCCGGCAAACACGGCACGGTCCCAATGAGGATCGCAGAACCAAAGCCAAAACACATAAGCCGCAGTAATCCCCAGGCTAGCCGCCGCGATATCCGGACAGATTGTCGCGCCCCAGGCAAGCAGCATGGGTGAAAAACACCATAGCATCAACGCACAAAGGCCGGCGGCTTTGCCAAAAACATCCCGGCTGAAGCGATAGGTGATATAACCACCTAGAAGACTCAGTGGAATGCAAGCCCAACGGGCCAACGCAAAGTACCATCGCACATCGTTAACATCATTCGCCTTGATAAAAGCGTTGCCGAGCGCCCATTCGCAACGGCTGAGAGGGGCAGGCGAATACGGCGACCAATCGGTTCTGGGGGAACCGATGGCAACCGGTGCGGTGGCGACAGCCCGTATCAAGGGTGGATTCGCGTGGAACACATCGAAACGAAATGTATACCAAGAATACAAGCCGGCGGCCATATGGCCGACTTCCGTCCGGTTTGGGCTGGTACGCCAGTCGATCCAGGCCAGGATCACCGCGAGCACGGTAAGAAGCATCATGACCGCGGCACGATGCCAGCCGTCATGTCTCATTGTGCTGCCTTCGCCGATAGAGAGCAAACGACCAGAACAAAAGAATCACCATGCCGATACACAGCAGTCCGTAGCCAGTCCAACGACTCCACTTTTGGCTGACCGGCTCTTTGGGCACGAGGACATAGCCAGAATAGCCACGAAGTACCCTGTCTTCAGGGAGCCAACCAAGCCTTGTTGAGACTGTATCGATCGTGGAATACTTCTTCGTGCTGGAATCATAACCAAGGAGCAAGAAAAAGTGTCCACGATTTTTTTCAACGCTCCATACACCATGCACGATGAAGGGACCAGAAACACTTCTTAAATCGCGAGGCTCGACATACCTCGCCTCGGTCGCCAAGCCGAGCTGTTCGGCCGCGCCCTGCAAATCCTTCAGCGAACATCCTTGATCAGGATCGACATGGACAATTTTTTTGATATCATCCAGCCTGACTTGCTTATTCTGCAATTGCATCAGCACAAGTAAGGCAAGCGGCCCGCAATCTCCCTTTTCGCGCCACCAAGGCTCCAATCGCAAGTCTTCGGGCGGCCCGATGGAATCGGTTTTGTTAGCAGATGATGCGTTGACCGGCGATGCCGTTCTGTTTTTCTCGGCATGCACGTCCCCTGCCCAAAGAACACCAACGGTGTCGCAGGAAAGAATCAGCAAGCCAAAAATACAAAATCGCTTCATATTTGTACTCATAATCAATTTCTTTTGCGTCGTCTGCGCCAGACAAGGCATGTCACAGCCACAATTAGCAGGGAACTTGTTATGATAAGCGTGGATTTTCGTCCGGGCTCCTCCAGTAGTTGCCTACCTTTGATGACGGGCATAGTAAATGGATCGGCGGTGTCCTTGCCGCAAACTGTATAAGTGAAATTTCTTGCCGCATCGAAAACTAATACCCCTTGCGGGATATCAATGTCGAACTGCTTGTCCGGTACATCGTCGAAATGCACCGCCTTCACTTTGTACTCCGATCGGCTCGCCACCTTTCCCCAAAGCGGCTCTTTTTCGGCGATAATGCTTGCGTACCGGTCCACAACCTGGGTGAACGGAAGCCACAATCCCGGTTTGACCTCCCGGTAATCGCTATTGTGGAACTCAAATCGGGGCGGTTTGTCGGGCCCCCAGCAATACTTGCGCTGAGGAATCGCAAACCCGCGATCCACCGCCACGCAAAAACGATCCATCCCCGGCCATTCGACGACCCAGCACAAAACACCGTCAACCTGTTCGGGCTTCAAAAGAACCCGATACTGGGCCTTGTTTTTGCGGAGGAATTCCGGCAGGAACGGATGGTCCGCATCGTCGGCGTATTGCTTTCGAATAGCCTGAATATCGACATCCTTGGCAACCCCGCCCGCCTTGGCAATATGAGCCGGAGTATCCAAGAAAATGTTGCGCGTAAAATAAAGGCCGGCGTAAATATCCAGACTTTGGCTGAAGCGGTCGATAAATGCGTTTGTCCCAGCTGCATCCCACTGGAGCACGTATCGGTTCTTTGCGACGCACTTCTTGGGTTCGGCTGGAACTGCAACACCTTTGATTGTTGTCGGTTGTGTAAATCGCCGTTGGTTGAACCACTTGCCTCCACGATAGGCAAGCGTCCATTCCGCCGGCAAAAGTCCTCCAGAGGCCGCTGTCTGTGTCAGATCTTCGCACTTGGTACGTTCGTAACAGACGAACATGCTTTTCGATTCGAAAAACATTTTTTCATAACGTTCAAGACCTTCAATAACTTCCTCAACCGTTGGCGGTTGTTGGGCCATAGCCATCTGTGTCAGCAACACTACACAGCCAAATATGCAAGAACTTCTCACAACCGAATTCATAACGAGCTCCAAGATACAAGATCTCCCCAGACGTTTGTCGCTTGCCATGCGTGACTTCTCGCCCATAACAAACTGGCAGGTGACCATGCCACTACGGTTGCTCCAATCACAAATTGCAGATTAACACTCTGTTTAAGCTAATGCTCCTGACGCAAGAGTCTGCAGTCGAGAATTGACATCAACCGCCATTGCCATTACCACCGCCACCGCCACCGCCACATGGAGTGCCGGTTAATTGATAACGGGTCGCAGTGCAATTGATATTGTCCCTGCATGGAACTGTAGTGGTGGTGTACGTAGTGTCACCTGCGATGAGATTGTATCTTATCATGCAACCACAGCCGCCTGACATGCAATTGCCACCATAACAGACATAGCTTCTTGTGGTGTTAAACTGGCTGCATGTTATGTCGCTTCCCATCAAATGGGCTGTTTCGTTGGCGGAAACAGCAACGCCGGGAGTGCCCGACGAAAACACGCAAAACAGACCAACGGCGATGCAGACAACGGCAAAAAACAACAAACGATTCATTTGACGAGTCTCCAATCATCCAAAACAACTGCGAACTACCAAGTAGCCTCGCCGATGTCGCAGCTTACCGACGAGTGTTATGTTTTTGTATGTTTCCGCTATGACGACGGCCTTTTATGGTTCTGCCGACACTTTTTCGGTATTCTTGATCACCTCAGAGTTCTTGGCTGCCCAATAAGCCATCCATGTTGTAAACGGATCTTTGTTTCGCAAGAGACATAAGGCATGCGCGGCATGGCTGCACGGCAAAATGGTTTTGAACGAACGGTGATCCAGCGGTGGCAATCGGTCAATATCGGCAATGCAAGCAGAAACCGCGTGTGCAACCGTTTCTCTTGATGGACGCGCCGGTTCCTGCACAAGCGATATCCATTCCAGGTGATGTCCAATGACGGTTATTTGATCCAAAAGAGAATCTTCGTAAATGATCCCTTTTGTTCCGCCCCCCGGCCAAGTTTGGTCCCAACCGCCTTCGACAAGCTTCGTCTTCTCCAACCTCGCCGAAATGTTCGCAAGCCGTTGAACGGCCCGCTGTCGATTCGATGAGGAAAGAATGCGATATTGGCTGTCAACCTGCAGAACAACTGCAATTGTGTACGCAATATGGCATCCACCGCAAGCCCCCTGTCCACAGGGGACAGCCATCAAGTGTTCAACCAACTCATCGAACGAATACCGATTGCCGAACTGATCCGTCCACGACGTCTCCGGCGGAAGCCATAAAGCGAGCGCGACGCCGATAAACTCTAATTCCTTGCTCCACTCGAATCGCATCACTGCTTCCTGCAAAATGTCGGCAATCGTGCCGCAACGCCCGGAAGCGGTTGTCACGGGCGTGTTGAGCGGTACCCCGGTCTCCCCAAGAACCATCAGGAGTTGGCCGTAGTGTCCCTCGGCACGGTTGTATTTGGCATCCATCGTTCCCGACTGAACGACGTTGATTCCAAAGGGTGAATCGACAAGGAAACTGGCGCCGTTGGGCGTTGTTCGCTCGCGACACAGCTTGTCGCTCAACAGCGTCTCAACCATCGTCGTGCCAGATCGTGCTTGCCCGACCATTTGTTTGGTGAAATTTGCATTCCTGCCCCAAAGCTTGAGTTCGTGAATCAGCGAAGGAACTGTTGGTGGGTGCCACAGAGGGCGGGAGGCATTAAGGGCTTTGATGAGTTGCTCGTCCGTAACCACATCGGCCAAGCCGACAACCGGTTCGATCTTGATTGGGATTTGGCGAGCTTTGATGCTCAATGGCAACCTTTCCCCGCGGGCCGCTCGCCGGGCGGGAATGTCGGCGCTCACCGTCGCTCTCTGAAAAGCTCCATTGTGGCACAGAGCAACGATCGCTGCCGTGCCGCACATTAATACGGACACTAGGCCAACGACAAGAGTCTTTTTCTGCAGGTTTATCATGGGATAGCAGAAGGGAATTTTGAGGGTACCGGGACGGCGACAGCCTTTTTTGTCATGCTGTTGACGGTCTCACGATAGGGAGAACTGACCTGATAGAGCTTGATCCTTGATCGCACGGCCTCGACCAGTTGGGCGTCGCCACGAATAGAGGCAATTGCAGCGGCGCGTTTTGCAGTATCCATGGCTTTGTTGTATTGCCCAGTTTCAGCGTAGGCGGCAGCTAGTATATCGAGAACAACCGGTTCTCGTCCACCTGTAAGCCGCTCCGCCCCCCCGGCCAGATCGACAGCCTCGAGGCCGTTACGTATCGTTTTACTGGGGCAAGTTGCCAACACCCACGCCAACCTGTTCACCACATCAAGCTGGTCTGGCTCCAACTGGACTGCTTTTCGCCACATGGCAATTGCCTCGGCATTCTTGCCCTGCTGATGCAGCGCCATGCCGAGGTTGCAGTAGGGCCCTGCCAAGTCCGGTCGAATTTCCGATGCTCTCTGAAAATGCGGGATCGCCGCCTCGACTTGCCCGCGGCTGGCCAGGGCGGCGCCAAGGTTCGTGTGGGCTTTGAAATCATCGGGCTTGACTTGCAGGGCCTTCTGATATTGCGCGATGGCCTCGTCCAACTGCCCTTGACTGGCCAGAGCGATGCCAAGGTTATTGTAGTCCTCGGTGTTGTCGGGCTTGATGCGGACAGCCTCCCGAAAGTGCAGGATCGCCGCATCAATGCGGCCACGGCCGATGAGAACATTGCCAAGGTTACTGTGGGCGACGGCATTCTGCGACGTACAGGTCAAAGTATGAGTCCAAAGTGTCTCACTGTCATGCCAGTAGGACGCCTGACAACACGCACAGCCCATGAGCCCTAGCACTACAACTGCCGATGCAACGATGCAGGCATGGCGAAGAAGTGGCCAAGACGCAACGATCTCTGCCGCTCCCCAAGCCAAAGCAATGTACAAACCGATCTGCGTCAGGTACGTGTAGCGGTCGGCCATGGCGTGTTCTCCCACCTGCACCAAACCGATCATCGGCACCAGCATCCCAAGATACCAGAACCAACCAATAAAAAAATAGGGCGATCGTCGTCTGTAAGCTATGGCCGTCACCGAAATGCCGACTAATAACAGCAATGAACCGGCAATTTTCCATATCGGCAAGGTGTTTCCTAGATGAGGATACGGCAACGCTAGTCCAGTCGGCCAAAAAAGCTTTCCCAGGTAGGTCACGCAAGCAATCGGGGCGTTGGCAAGCCGCCACGACATAGGTATCTTGTCAAGGTCCGTGACAGCTTCGCCCTCCGCTAATAAGGTTACAACGCAAAAAACCGCCGCCAGTGCCAATAGCGGAATCTTTTCAACCACCAGACGCCATAGAATCGAGGCACCCGGCTTCGTACGCGATTCCTCCAATCCACGCATTCGTCCAAGCGGCCAGTAATCCAGCAATAGCAGCACGAATGGTAACGACACCAGCACCGGCTTGGCCATTAAGCCCAAAGCGAACAACACCAACACGCCCAAATATCGGACTACCGAGAATGAATGGCGCACATAGCCGACGTACGCCCAGAGGGTTAGCATAAAGAACAAACCGCTCAAGACGTCTTTACGCTCAGCCACCCAGGTGACTGACTCCACATGCAGCGGATGAATGGCGAACACGGCTGCTACAAACGCGCTAGGACCGAGATTATTTGTCATCCGCTGCAGCACCAGGAATAGCAAGATTACATTGGTCGCGTGCAACAGGACATTGGTGAGGTGATATCCCCAGGGATCCAAACCATAAAGCCGGAAGTCCAGCAGATAAGAGAGCCACGTGAGCGGGTGCCAAAAGTTGCCATCCGTGGTCGTAAACGCCCAAGTGATTCCATCGACCGTCAGCCCGCGCTGGAGCGATGTGTTTTCGTAGACGTACAAGTTGTCATCGTAGTTGATGAACCCATGCCAAAGCGTCTGCCCGAACACCGCCGCGACTGCCAGCAAAAGAAGCCCGCAGACGGCAAGCACAAGGTCGTCGTGCTGCGTCAAAGCCCTTTCACACGCGTGCCGACTGATCTCAGTCGACACGCGTGTGTTGCAGTCCAGATGTTTGTGGCTATCGTATTCCATAGGGCAACTGCACCCGTTCTTCTACGACTGGCGTGCTGGCTGTACACGCTTCTGCACGTCGGTCTCCAAGACGCCAAACGTCGCCTCATGCCGTTGAATCGTCATGGCCAACGCTTGCAGCATACGCTTGGCGGTGTAGAAATTGGTGACAATTCGCTGCGTTACGGGGATCGGCCCGGTCGGTACGCCGAACGGCTGTGGATTCAGGCCGAAGTCGACGATGAGTTCCTCGGGTGTGCCCGTGACCCGACAAAAATTGGCGTAAGTGGCAGTGACCTTCGAATCGTCAATCTGAATCTGGGGCCTGGGTGCGGGCGTGTCAATGCTGGGTTGATGGTCGGTCTTCTCGATGGTTTCGGCCACAGTGTTGGCTCCTTTGTCGCAGAAAATGAAATATGCAGAGCAAAAGCTCAGTCATCTGGATGGTTCAGGATCAGAGACTCCCGAGTCTTTGATTCCCCCTTCTTCCGTTCAGACTCAGCGTCCCGTTCCAATCTTTCTAGCATCATCTCATGCAATTCGCTCTTTCCGGGAAAAGTGATTGTCAGCGCCGATTTTACTTGATTGAAGAAGGATCGTTGATCGTATACCACGAAGTCCTCTCCCGGGACTTTGCCATCACGGTATAGTCGGCGCACTCCTTCAAGTGAATCCACGGCAAGAACGACAGGTTTGAATCCAATCTGAAAGGCGTTTCCCCTTTGAAGACACACATCTACCGGCGACCACAGAGTAACGGCCGTAGTTGCGATCGTAAGAGGCACGATCCTCAGAACGATTGCGGAGCCAGCCCGCCGGTGCAACATGACGTACATCATGGCCAAAACAGTCAGGACAGCAGAAATCAAGGCTATATTCTTTGCACTGAAGGGCGTCCAGAAGAGTACGAGAACACCAATCAACCAAGTACACCTGGATTGCGCGACAGCATCTAACACCTTAAGTTCAGCGTTTAGCCTCGGTATCAATGACGTCATCCTTATACTTGGCAGGAGAAAAGGTGTCAGGAACCATTGTTGTCGGCTTCGTTGCGGGGACGGCCACCAGGGCGGAGGGCCAAGTCGAGGCTGAACCGTTTTGTCATTCGCTCCACCCAATCCTCGCTTCCAAACGGCTGCCCACGATTCACGCAACGCCGCAACGCCTCCAACTCGCTTTGGCTTTCCGCCCGATTCACCAGGCTTGCCCAGTTTTTCGGCACGTCGATGGGCCACTTCGATAGCACCGCGTGACATTCCGCGTCTCCAAACTCACGCCGCCAAAGACTCGACCATCGCCACTTCTCGGCTCGTTCGCACAACGCAGCACGCAAGGCGTTCCGCTCCACATAGCGACAGACCGCCCCAAGGTGCTCGTCCGACTCGATCAAAAATGACTTGAATCGCCCCTGGTACACATGACCGGACCCTACCGAATGCCGATGCGCATGCCAGCGTTGCGTGTGCGTCAATGTCAACCAACCGACGAACGCCGAAAGGTCTCCAGCCTCACGTGGCCAAACCACCAAATGCCAATGATTCGGCATCACGCAATACGACAACAAACGCATCTTGAAACGCCGCACGGCGTCGACAAGGATCTGCTCGAACGCTTCGTAATCCTCCGGCTTGTCAAATATCCTCATCCGCGCGTTGGCGCGGTTAAGCACATGGTACGCGAATCCCCCGGCAACAACTCTTAACGCTCGTCCCATGCCCGGATTCTACAAA
>JBDKTJ010000023.1:0-14624 GCA_039698075.1 Thermoguttaceae bacterium
ACTGTCTATTTTGCCTCATTTTTCCTCTTGATTCGGAGGAAAGTTTCTTGGTATAAGCCCGGTCAGCGAAACGACATCCGCCAATTCGAGCCTTTTTGAGCAAGGAGTCAGAACGTGATGTGCCGCCGCCGCATGGTTACCTGGTCCGTGGTCGTCAGCTTGGGTTGTCTGGCGGTCGGAGGATGCGGAAACAACGGATGGTCGTCGTTTTTTGGGGCAGGGGGCAGTCGCCTCAGCGGCGTGGCCGTGGTCGATCTGGACGAAGTGGCCCGTCAGCTTGGCCGCGACGCCTCGATGTTGAAGCAGATGAACGAAGGCCAGACGTCGTTGAACCAGCAATTGCGGACGTTGCAGGCGTCGTTTCAGGAGAAATATCAACAAACCGCCCGCGATCTGACGTCGCAGCCTGCCCCGAACGGTGCGAATCCCGACGCGAAGAAACAGCAGTTGGCCGGGCTGGAACGGGAAATGGGCCTTCAACTGAACCGTGCGAAGCAGACGGCCCAAAACAACCTGAACGCGTACCGGCAACAACTCATTCAGCAATTCCGCGAGGAAGTCGCTCCGGTGGCCAAAACCATTGCGGCCGAACGCGGCTTGGGCGTGGTGGTCACGAAGAACGACACGGTTCTTTTGACGTTCGACGACGCCCATGACATCACGGCGGAGGTCGTCGCGAAGCTCCGCAACAAGCCGACGCTCGGAGCGCCGTCCGCCGCGCCGGCGACCGCCGACCATTCGACTCCGTCGTCCGCGCCTCGCCGATAGACCCGACAGATTACGGTGTCGGGGGTTCGGTCGCGCTGTTTGAGAACTTCGTCTTGTCGGGGTTCAGGTTGGTCACGCCGCTGTTGGTCGTGGCCGTGCCGCTGACCGTCTCCAGGTCGTACACCTTGAACGTGCCGTAGCTGTTCGTCAGGTTGTAGACGCCGGTGCCGCCGCCGGCCGCGTTGTTCTCGAGTTCGAGGAACACGACCGCGGCGTTGGCGTTCGACTGGATCAAGCACTCGGTGCCGGCGCCGCCGTTGTTGAACGTGTTGCCGGTCACCGTGGCGTTCAACGTGCCCAGAGCGGAGTTGGTCATCGTGACCGTCGTCACCGTGTCGCTCTCGTTGAAGAACGTGTTGTTGTCGATCAACGTGGTGACCGTCTTGGTGCTGGTGGTGCCGGAGACGTTCATTGCCAGGGCGGCGTAGTCGCCGGCGGAGTTGTTGACCGTGTTGTCGGTGATGGTCAAGTAAGTCTTCGAGGACGAGTCGCCGATCGCAACCGCGATGCTGTCGGTGCCGCTGCCGCCGGTGATCGTGTTGGTGCCGAGCGTGACGGTCATCGTGCCGGAACCCATCGAAGAGACGGCGACGCCGTTGCCGCCGGAATTGCTGATCGTGGTGTCGGTGACCGAGACGGTCATGGCGTTGGCGTCGTCGTGGGCGATCGTGACGCCGTTGCCGCCGGCGTTCGAGATGGCCACGTTGGTGAGCGAGACGTTTGCGGCATTGGTCAGGCTGACGGCCGCGCCGGTCGTGTTGCTGATCGTGCCGCTGCTGATGCTGACGGACCCACCGGTGACGTTGTCCAAAAGGACGCCGTTGGCGGCGCCGTCGACCACGACGCTGGCGAACGTCACACCGCTGCTGCCGACGGCCACGTCGGTGAGCGTCAGGCCGGAGCCGGTCCCCGTGTCCAATGTGTTGCTGGTTCCACTGACGGTGATTGTGCCGCCGTTGGTGGCCGAGAAGCCGTCGCCGCTGCTGGTCTTGATCGCCAAGCCGCCGGTGAAGCTGACTTTCGAGCCGGTGTTGCCGGCGATGGCCACCGCGTCGTTCGCGTCCGTATCGAGGTCGACGTTGCCGGTGAAGGCGACGACCGAATTGGTGTTGTTCAGCACCGAGATGCCTTGGGCCGTGCCAATGACGGGCGCGGTGATCGTGACCGATCCGCCCGTCATGTTCTGGATCGCCACGGTTTGGTAATCATTGGCCTGGGTGATGTTGCCGGCGTAGGCGACGGTGGCCGATCCGCCGCTGATGTTCAAGGCGACGGCGTCGGGACTGGTGATCGTGCAGGCGCTGAAGGTGAACTTGCCGTCGGAGTCGGTCATGCGGATGCTGGCCGATCCGCCGCTGAGCGTGGTTCGGGCGAATGAGTATTTGCCGTCGGCGCCGTCAAAGACCAGGCCCGTGCCGTCGGTGGCCGTGATGGCGTCCACGCCGGTGGATCCGGCCGTGAACGTGACGGTTCCGGTGTGGTTGCCGCTGATCGCCACGGCGGCGTAGTCGTTTGCCTGAGTAATCTTGCCGGTGTAGGCGACGGTGGCCGACCCGCCGCTCAAGTTAAACGCGACGGCGTCGGGGCTGGTGATCGTGCAGGCGCTGAAGGTGAAGTTGCCGTCGGAGTCGGTCATGCGGAGGCTGGCCGATCCGCCGCTGAGCGTGGTTCGACCGAATGAGTATTTGCCGTCCGCGCCGTCAAAGACGAGGCCTGTGCCGTCGGTGGCCGTGATGACGTTCGTGCCGGTGGATCCAGCCGTGAACGTGACCGTTCCGGTGTGATTGCCGCCAATCGCGACGGCGGCGTAGTCGTTGGCTTGACTGATCGAGCCGGTGAAGGCGACGTTGGCCGATCCGCCGCTCAAGTTAAACGCAACAGCTTTGGGGCTGGTGATCGTGCAGGCGCTGAGGGTGAACGTGCCGTCGGAGTTGGTCATGCTGATGCCGGCCGACCCGCCGGTGAGGTGCGTCCGGCCGAAGTTGTAGACACCGTCCGCGCCGTTGAAGACCAAGCCGGTTCCGCCGGTGGCCGTGATGGCGTCGACGGTGTCGGTTCCGCTTGTGGCGAATGTGACCGTTCCGGTGTGATTGCCGCCAATCGCGACGGCGGCGTAGTCGTTGGCTTGACTGATCGAGCCGGTGAAGGCGACGTTGGCCGAACCGCCGCTCAAGTTAAAAGCAACAGCTTTGGGGCTGGTGATCGTGCAGGCGCTGAGGGTGAACGTGCCGTCGGAGTTGGTCATGCTCACGCCGGCCGACCCGCCGGTGAGGTGCGTCTGGCCGAATGTGTAGACGCCGTCGGCGCCGTTGAAGACCAAGCCGGTTCCGCCGGTGGCCGTGATGGCGTCGACGGTGTCGGTTCCGCTTGTGGCGAACGTGACGGTTCCGGTGTGATTGCCGCCAATCGCGACGGCGGCGTAGTCGTTCGCCTGGCTGATCGAGCCGGTGAAGGCGACGTTGGCCGATCCGCCGCTCAGGTTAAATGCGACGGCTTTGGGGCTGGTGATCGTGCAGGCGCTGAAGGTGAAGGCGCCGTCGGAGTCGTTGGTGATGCTCACGCCGGCCGACCCGCCGGTGAGGTGCGTCTGGCCGAAGGTGTAGACGCCGTCGGCGTTATTGGCGACCAAGCCGGTGCCGCCGGTGGCCGTGATGACGTCCGTGGCGGTTCCCGTGGAGGTAAACGTAACGGTGCCGGTGTGGCCGCCGCCGATGGCCACCGCGGCGTACGGATTCGCCTGAGTGATCTTGCCGGTGAAGGCGACGTTGGCCGATCCGCCGCTCAAATTAAACGCGACGGCCTGGGGGCTGGTGATCGTGCAGGCGCTGAAATCGAACGTGCCGTCGGAGCTGTTGGTAATGCTCACTCCGGCCGAACCGCCGGTCAGTCGGGTTTGTCCGATGGTGTAGATGCCGTCGGCGTTGTTGAAGACCAGTCCGGTTCCGCCGGTGGCCGTGATGACGTTGTCGCCGGTGTTGGTCGGGGCCAGCGAGATGACGCCGGCATGTCCGCCGGAGACGGACAACGCGGCGCCGGTGTTGGCCTGGGTGATCGTGCCGGTGAAGGCGACGTTGGCCGATCCGCCGTCGACGCTCAAGGCCGCGCCGCCGGTGTTGGACAACGAACTGCTCGTGATGGAGAAGCTGCCGTCGGAGCTGGCGATGGCCACGCCGGTGCCCGAGCCGCCGGTGATGGTCGAATGGGTGACGGTCGCTCCGCCGGTGTAGTTGGAGAATTGGACGCCGCCGGCGCCGACGGTTCCGCCGCTGTAGGCGAATTGGTCGATGGTGACGGTGCCGCTGGAGTCCTGGAGGTTGACGCCGTAACCGGTCGTGCTGCCGACGGTGACGCGGTCGATGGCGACGCTGGTTAGGCTGCTGCCGGTGATGCCGCCTTGGCCGCCGGAAATGGTGACGCCGGAGACCTCGGTGTCGTCGGCCAACGTGATGGCGTAGCCGGTGGAGTTTTGGATTATCGGCGACGTGCCGGTTTGCATCGGCAGCGTCTTCGTGCCGTATTGGGTCAAGACGGTGTGCGCGACGCCGTCGCCCAACAGTTTTTGCGATTCTTGCAGCGTGATCGACTGATTGTTGAAGACGCTGTTGGCGTGCAGGAAGACGTAGTCGCCTTCGGAGGAGCCGGCCTGCGCGGCGGCCAAAGTGGAATAAGGATGTTCGTAGGTGCCGTCGCCGCCCGACGACGCGGTGCCGCTGGCGTGGACGAAGTACAAGACGTTTCCTTCGGGATCGGTCATCACGTCGCCGACGCCTCTTTCCCAACGGCTGTGGACCACCACGTAGTCGGTGCGTTGGACCGGTTCACGCCATCGCTGATCGAGACAGACCGGGGCCATTTCCGCCCGTCGGTTGGTGTTGTCCAGGAACCACGTCACACTGAACATGGCGACGGTGTTGAACAGCTTGTCGTTTGAGACGGTCACGCTGGCGGCGACGTCCTGGGTCAAATAGCCGCGCAGGCCCGCCTTGCCGCCGAGGGTGTCTTCGTCGTTGCCGTTCAGATAATACGCGCCGGCGAAGGCCCAAAGGTTTCGATTGCCAATGCGTCGGGCGGCCTCAACGTCCACCTGCGTCATGGCGCTTTCCGTATACTGTCGATAGTCGGTGGCGAGCCAGTGTTCCAAAAAGTAAGAGTCGCCGACGCTGACCTTTCCGCCTTCGTATTGTTTCTTGCCGATGGGGAAGTTCGCGTTCAATCGGAAATCCCACAGTTCGCCCAACGATTCCAATCCGACGCCGAACTGCTGAAAATAGGTGCCTGAGTGATCTTCATTCGTGATGCTGTTGCCGTCGTACCAAGCGTGGACGCCGCCGATGCGCTGGGCGCCGTCGCCGAGCCAGTTTGCATATTGGAAGCGCAAACCGCCGCCGAGACTGGGGCTCGGACGACTATAGTCATCCACGCGAAACGCGGCGTCGCCGAACAGCGCGAAGCCGTCGAACAACTGGGTGCGATTCAATCCCAACACGCCCTTGCCGGAACCTTCGCCGTAGCCCTTGGTGTGAAACTGGGCGCGAAACAGAAAATCGCCCCAATTGGTGGCCCCATTGTACGAGACGGGATTGTCACCTTCCTCGGGACCAATGGCGGTTTGTGCCCGAGCCGACGGGCTGGCGAGGAGCGAGATTGCCAAAAAGGCCCAAATTGGCAAAACGGTTGCGAGCATGCGGCGTGAGCAACACTTGGTTTCAAGCCAATTTTTCACAATCCGGACCTCCTCGTGCGAAAAGCGTCGGCCATACGGGCAGCGTAGTCGTCTTAATCGTTATAGTCGTTAAAAACGACAGGCCCGTCAGACTAATCGGTCCTTTACGGCAGTATCTTCAGCCTTTCTAACCCGCACGGTTTAACAAGTTCGCATACAAAGGGGCAATTGTCGCCACTCTAAAGGGGTGGGGAGTGGCGTTTCACGTTGCAAAAAACACCACGGTTCGTAGGTTTTGACGCATCTTACCTGACCGAGAGGGCGTCGAATGCAACAAAATGAGGGGGAGTCCCCAAAAAGGTGTAATGCGACTTAAGTCGCGAGGGGTTTGCGAAAAATTTGGAGTGGGGACGAGTCTCGGTCCGATGGCTCCGACTCGGTTCTTTCGATGCGTGCGCCGAGTTGCCGCAACTTTTCGTCGAGCCGCTGATAGCCGCGGTCCAGGTGACGGACCTGTTCGATCGTGGTTTGGCCTTCGGCGGCCAGTCCGGCCAGGACCAGGGCGGCGCTGGCCCGCAGATCGGACGCCGCCACGGACGTGCCTTCGAGCCGTTCGACGCCATGGATCACCGCCGTGTCGTCGCGACAGGTGATGTGCGCGCCCAAGCGATTCAGTTCGGCCACGTGCGAAAACCGGCTGCCAAAGACGCGGTCTTGCACGGTGCACTCGCCGTCGGCCAGGGACATCAAGGCGGTCCATTGGGCCTGCACGTCGGTCGGCAGGCCGGGGAACGGTTCGGCCGCGATGCTGACGGGCCGGACCGGTCCGGTCGCGGTGATGGACACGCGATCGGCGGCGACGTCCACCGTGGCGCCGGTGGCCCGAAGTTTTTCGAGCACGGCGTCCATGTGGTCTGGCAAGACATCGAACACGGTGACCGAGCCGCCGGTGATGGCCGCGGCCAGAAGCAGCGTGGCCGCTTCGATCCGGTCGGGAATGAGCCGGTGTCGGGCGCCGCCGAGTTGCTCGACGCCTTCGATGCGCAAGATCGGCGTTCCGAGCCCCTCGATCTTGGCGCCCAAGGCGATCAGAAAGCGGCCCAGGTCGACGATTTCCGGCTCCAGGGCCGCGCCGTGCAGAATCGTGACGCCGCGGGCCAGCACGGCGGCGCTCAAAACGTTCGCCGTGCCGGTGACGCTCGGACCGCGAGGACCGGACAGGTCAACCGTTGCACCGGTCAATCGTCGAGCCTCGGCCACCACGCAGCCGTGCTCCAGCCGAAGATCGGCCCCCAGGGCGGTCAACCCTTTCAGGTGCAGATCGACCGGGCGGTCGCCGATCCGACATCCGCCGGGCAGCGGCACGACGGCTTTTCGACGCCGAGCCAGCAGCGGGCCCAGGACGCAAAAGCTCGCACGCATCTGTCGGACGAACGGTTCGGGCGCGAAAACGGGCCGGGCGTCCGTCGTTTCGAGCGTCATTTCCGACGGTTTTTCATCCGAAGGCTCGACGGAGACGGTCAGTCCCAGCCGGCGGAGCAGTTTCGATTGGGTGGCGATGTCGGTCAGCCGCGGGACGTTTTGCAGATGCACCGGCTCGGAGGCGAGGATCGCGGCGGCCATGATCGGCAGCGCGGCGTTTTTTGCGCCCTCGCAACGGACCTGGCCGTGCAATGCCGCGCCGCCGGTGATTCGAAATGGAGTCGTCGCCATGACAAAAAATTGCCACACCGCAGAACAACGTAGCGGCAGGTTCTTTCTTCTCTCCCCTCTTCTTCTATTCCCTGCGTTCAGCTTGGATCACCCGAGGCTGGCGAGCCAAATCTTCGATGGTCGGACCGAGGCTCCATCGGGCGTCGGACTCCAACAACGTGCGGACCGCCGCGTGAATCGTCGGACTGATTTCCAAGAGCAGTTGTCCGCCGGGTCGCAGACGTTCGGCCGACTGGACGATCAATCGCTCGATCACCTCCGTGCCGCGGGGACCGGCCTCCAACGCCAGGCGAGGCTCGAACCGACGAACGTCGACGGCCAGCCGATCCATTTCGGCCGTCGTGATGTACGGCGGGTTGCTCACGACCAGATCGAACGACCGGTCGGAGGGCACGGCCGCGAACAAATCGCTTTCGATCAGGTCGATCCGATCCGACACGCCATGTTGGACGGCGTTGGTCCGAGCGACGGCCAACGCGGTCGGGCTGAGATCGATGGCCGTGACGCGGCACGCGGGCCAGTGTTTCGCCAAACAAACGGCGATTGCGCCGCTGCCCGTGCCGACGTCGGCGATTTGAGGAGCCGCCGGTTGGGTCGCGGCCTCCGCCTTCTTCTTCAAAAAATCGAGCGACGCGACCACCAGCAATTCGGTTTCGGGACGGGGAATGAGCACGTCGGGCGTGACGTGGAACGAAAGCGAATAGAATTCTTTGCGGCCGACCAGGTAGGCCACCGGTTTGCCTTCGGCCCGCTGTCGGACCAACTCGCGAAACGCGGTTCGTTGCGGGTCGCCGGGCGTTTTGTCGAAGGTCGTATAGAGTTGGATGCGCTGGCAGCCCAAGGCGTGGGCCAAAAGCACTTCGGCGTCCAATCGCGGGCTGTCCGCGTCGTGGCTTTTCAGATAGTCCGTCGTCCACTGCAACAGACGGCCGACGGTCCAAGGCTCGGCGGTGGACATGACAGGAGGCCATTACCGGAGGAAACGGAAAAATACCGCAACGTCGCTGCCCCGGCGCGGCCGCCGGAGTTCCATCGACAACGAATCGCTCAATCAATCGCTCCGAACACGGCGCGTTGTTCTTGCCGCTCATACTCCATCAGCGCATCGACCACGGGCGACAGATTGCCGGCGATGATGCTGTCGAGTTTGTAGAGCGTCAGGTTGATACGGTGGTCGGTCAGGCGATTTTCGGGGAAGTTGTACGTGCGGATGCGCTGGCTGCGGTCGCCTGAGCCGATTTTGCTCTTGCGCTCGTCGGATCGCTTTTTGTGCTCTTCCTCGCGTCGGGCCTCGTACAGCCGGGTTTTCAGCACGCGCAGGGCTTTCGCCAGATTTTTGTGCTGGCTCTTTTCGTCTTGGCACGACACGACGATGCCGGTCTCGTAGTGGGTCAATCGAATGGCCGAGGCCGTCTTGTTGACGTGCTGGCCGCCCGGCCCGCTGGCGTGGAAAATATCCTTGCGATAGTCCTCCGCCTTCAGGTCGACCTCGACGTCCTCGGGCTCGGCCATTACGGCCACCGTGGCGGCGGACGTGTGGATGCGTCCCTTGGCCTCGGTCTCGGGGACTCGCTGGACGCGATGGCCGCCGCTCTCGAATTGCAGCTTCCGAAAGGCCCCGTCGCCCTCCAGGCCCAGGATGATTTCCTTGAACCCGCCCAATTCGGTCGGCGACAGATCGAGCACCTCGACTTTCCAGCCTTGGTCCTCGGCGTAGTGTTTGTACATTTGATAGAGGTCGCGGGCGAACAGGGCGGCCTCCTCGCCGCCGGTGCCGGCCCGAATCTCCAACACGCAGCGCGTGCGATTGGCGTCGTCGCCGCCGATGGTGAAATCGAGCAACTCGTTCCAATAGTGCTCGCGTTCGGCCTTCAGCTTGGGCAGCTCGGCCTCGGCCAGCTCGCACAAGTCGGCGTCCGAACCGGCCGCCATCTCGACGGCGTCTCGGATCTGGGCGTTCAACTCCCGGAAGCGACGATATTTCGTGGCCAGCTTGGCCAGCGAGCCATGTTCGCGCGCCACGGCGGTCAACCGGGCGGGATTGGCCAGCACCTCGGGATCGACGAGTTGTCGTTCCAGTTCCTCGAAGCGGCTGAGTTTATCGTCGAGCGGATTGGGCATGGAGGGAGCGTGCGCAGTGGACAGAGGTCAGGGCTCCAAAATCAGCTCGCCACGGACAACGTGGCCGTCCGCGACCTTGGACGTTTGTCGCCCGGCCCCCCCGCTGTCTTTCATGCCTCGGTGGCTTCGGGCTTGGCCGCCTTTTTGCCGCGATTGAGGCT
The DNA here is from genome assembly GCA_039698075.1 of Thermoguttaceae bacterium. Classification (GTDB taxonomy): domain Bacteria; phylum Planctomycetota; class Planctomycetia; order Pirellulales; family Thermoguttaceae; genus JAJFVC01. The sequence continues at coordinate 9,427 of JBDKTJ010000023.1, forward strand.
CGTATAACCGGTGGCGGCGAATTTCTTCTGGAATTTCTCGATGCGGCCCGCCGTGTCGACATACTTCAGCTTGCCCGTGTAAAACGGATGGCAAGCATTGCAAATATCGACTTTCAACTCGGGCTGGGTGCTGCGAGTCAAAAACGTGTTGCCGCAACCGCACGTGACTTTCGTAACGACGTACTTCGGGTGGATTTTGTCCTTCATAGTCCATTCTCGCTATCTAAATAAAACCGCAGAAAACCGAAAGCAGCGCCGACGCGAAGTGTACGCAATTGCCGACGGTTTTCGCCCGCCGCCACTTTCGCTATTGTGTAGACCTACTTAGCTGGCAAACATATCAGACTATCAGAATCGGATGCCAGCCACAAGGCGGTTGACTCGGATATTTTGGGATCCCCGCCAATAGGGAGGGGTGAAGGTTCGTTTGTCGATCCATCCCTCCTACGGTAGGGTGTGCCGCCCGAACCTGATCCACAACCGGTTGTCTTGCGTAATAGGGAGAGAGCGAGATTTGAAGGAACCTGCCGCCATGAATCACCGGAAACCGATCGCTGACGAACCCGTGCGGCTTGGTCGGAAGCACTGGGACGTGCCGGTCCAGGTTGATCTGAAGGCGTATTTGCGGTTCAGCCGTCGCATGGCCCGGCAACTGCGGCGGTTGGTCGGTCAGTGGGCGTACACCGCCACCCCGACGGCTCGCGGAGTCCCTGCCGATCAAGCTATTTTTTCCGATGGACCGATGCGGGCGGAGTAAACCAATTGCCGTTGTGGCGGCTGGATTTCGGAGAATCCGTCGCCGTTCGTGTGAGCACTTCGGTGCTCGGCTTCCTACCGACGTATCTTCCGGCGCCGTTCCACCAAGGCCAGTCGGCCCGAAAATAGAGGTGATCGGGATCATGTTCCTTGATGGTGACGGAAACAGGGATGGCGAATCGGCGACTGGATTCGAAATCGTAACCGACATTTAGCACGCCGCTGAGCGTTTTGGCCTCCGGTTTGCCTTCAGGGCGTGTGAGTTTTCCTGAAAAACTGTTGAGATGTCGGCCGTAAAGCAAGGAGATGGTGGCCGATTGGCCGTCGTCGCTGATCAGGAATCGGTCGCCAGTGGACGTCTCCCAGGTTCCTGTGAGGGTGTTGTCGGCGGGCGCAGACGTGTTGCTGTCTTCCGCGTCACGACTGCCGCTGTCGGGCGGCATGTCTGGGCGGTCCCAAGGCAGTTCGTGGAGGCAGAATTGGCAGAATCGCGCCCAAAACAAGGCACCGTCTCCATGGTTCAAGTCGACCGGCTTCGGATCGCTGATCCAGCCGGCGCCATACGGCACCAAGGACCAAACCGCGCTGCCGGCGGGCAAGTCATCCCCATAACGATCCTTCAAGGCAAGCAGGGGAATGACGCCTCGATAACTTAGCGTATGCGATTTGCCGTCCACGTGCCCGCTATAGACGAGTTTGACGTCCTCCAGGATCGAGTGGCTTCCGCCGGCTGGCACGAGTTTTTCGTTGCTCATCATCCAGTGGTCTAACTTGAAATAGCGCACGCCGAACAGTTGCAGGACGTTGCTGTTGGCCCAAAGGACGCCGCCGTCGCCGACCCATTTGCGCAAGAGGCGGGTTTGCTCGGCGTCGAATTGGTCGGCCGTGCAAGTGTCGGCCACCTCAATGATCCAGACATTCTTGTTGGCCACGGCGTTGTAGACGGCTGTTGAAGTGTTGATCGTCGTTTTGCGTCGCAGCAATTTCTCGTTCAGGTCCATTCTGGACGATCGCAGATTCTTGCTCCGTCCCGACGATGTGGCGGGAATCGCCTTCCATGCGGCGAGTTTGCCGGCGATTTCTTGCGCGACCGATGAGTCGGGAAAGGTCTTGGCGAAAGCTTCGCCGAGCCGAACCGCCTTGGCGTATTGCTCGGCGTCGGCCAACCGTTGGGTGAGATTCCACACCAGGGGGTCCAACTCCGAACTTGGGTTTTTTCTTGCCAACAACGACATGGCCTCGGCATAGGCGGCCTCGGAGTACAGACTGGCGAATCGTCGTTCCCCCGGGTCGGCGGCGGCGTCGCGCAAAATCGTCAGACGCACGAAATCGCATTGCTCGCTGTCGGCGAATAAGTTTGAAAACTGTCGGCACCGCCGTAGTTTTTCGTCGCCAGGGGTTGGGTGCAATTGAATCCACAGGAGCAAAGCGTTTTCGGACTCCGCCAAGTCAGACTGCCGGTCGAACGCCTGTTCGACGAATTTTTGGGCGACAAAACGATTCGATTTGGCGGTTTGGCGAGCGGCCTCCAGGCAAAGCGATCCCAACTCCGCTGCAAACTTCGAGTCGCCGCGCGGCATGTCGTCGAGGCTCCGCAAAACGTTGGCGTAATCATCCCTTGCAAGCTGAAGTTTGAGCCAGTCGATGCGCCTTCGATGGCAGGACTCCTGAACTTCCGGACACATGCTCGCCGCGGCGGCAATAATCGCGTCGGCCGTTTGAAATCGCGACGATCTCGCCCGATTCGACGCGGCTTCGGACAGGGCGTCCGCCAACGGTCTCGCCAGCGTTGGGGCCTCGTTCGCCCATCGGACGATCATTGCGATGCTCGACCGTTGCGTCCCGGACTGCTCCTCGGAGGCCAAAACGGCGGTGACCGCCTCATTTACCAGCTCGGGGCGAAGTTTCGCCATTCGAACGACGAACGTGCCGCGAATTTGGCCCGTGGCGTCGTTGCGTTTTAAGTCGGTTTTGAGAATATTCAGCAGTCTCTGGGCGAGTTCCGGCGGGTCGATCAGTTTCAGTTCTTCCAGAAGATCGGTGAGGGTTTCATAGCGGTCATAACGATCGAGCGATTTTTTGGAGACGATTCCCAGCAAGTCGGCAAAATCGTTCTTGGCTTGTTGACGCCAAGACTCCCTTGCTCGAAAAAGTTCCTGTAACTGTCGCTTCGATTTCTTCAGAGCCGTCTTGTCGGCGTTTTCGGAGTCGGCGACGGTCGCATACTGTCGAACGTCGGCCATGGCCGACAGATAATCGCCCTCATTGCGAAAAAAGAAAGAATCCTGAAGCGACTCGCAGAGCTCTTTGGCTTCCTCGTAGTCTTCCGCAGCGATTCGTTTTTTTGCCTTTTGGGCTTCGTTTCGTTCCTGCCAATACACGTACCCGATCGTCGCCACCGTGCCGAGAAAAACAAGGATGGCCAGCCAAACCGCCATCTGTTGAAGCAAATTGCTTCCTTGCGGCGGCGCCATGGGCGGCGCGGACGACGAAATCGCAGCAGCGGCCATCGTCACGGCGAACGGCTCGGTTTGCGACAGCGGAAGCCAAGCGGACATTCCTTCGCGCCAACAGAGGGTGTCGGGAGCAATGCGTTTTGCACGCCACAGGTTGAGAACCTGTTCCGTTGTCAACGGGCCGGCGGGTTGTTTGCCTTCGCCAGGGATATACCATCCGGGAGAATTCGCCGCCATGATGAGAGCCTTTCCCGTTTCAGAGCGAGAAGAACGAATTGTCAATCCTCAAAAAGCGATTCCATGATGGACGTCTTGATGTGTATTTCAAATTGCACTTCGTTGCCGCGTTCCTTGAAACTGAACGCCTTCGTTTCCCGACATTCCTCTGCGAAGTTCCGGATCTTCTTCCAGCCCTTAAAAAAATCGTCCCCCGCAACGTCGAATAATCCGGCGACGGTTCGAAAGGTCGATTCTGCGATGACATCATCCCGTTCTCCTGCAGAAAGAAAGGCGATTAGTTGGCGGGCATCGCGTTTTTCGGCAAAGACAACGGCTCCTTTCAGGCAAACCGCCGATGAATCAAGGGACAGTCGACCATAGGCGTATTTGGCTCGGGAAAGACTCTCCAGCGATTCAGCCAACTGATTCAAACGCTTGCTCCATCGCCGCTTCGCCTTTGCAGAACGATCGCTCGGCGCCGTTGGTTTTGTCCTCTCCCAAGGCGAGGATGGTTCGGAGACGTTCGGTGATTCCCGACGAGCGAGTTCTTTGATTTTTTCGGAGAAGTTTTCCAGGGATTCAGTCGTTGCGTCAAGATCGCAGGCGAATCCGTAATCGGCTCCGGCGACAGATTGCAGCGCGCATTCAAGATTCTTGCTGAGTGCGGCCGGCTTTTGTCGCTGCGTTCGTTTCAGCACATCTTCGATGTCGTTCAGAGAGTTGGTCGCCACGAAAATGCGGCGGTCCGTTTGGCCGGCACATTGGCCAAGCGCTCGGAGGTACTCAAAGCCCTTGTATTTGCACCTCTTGCCATCCACATCGGCAAGTCGAAAAAAATCATCCATCGAAGAGTCTTCTTGCGAACGATAGATGCCCACCGTGCCGCTGTCGCCGATGGCGAAAAACGCTTGTTGCACCTCCTCAAACCGCACGAGGCTTCTTTTCCAGCCAAGATCTTGCAACAGAGGACACGTCTTGAAGAGTCTCGTTTCCCGGAACTTCTCCAAGTCGAAAAAAAAGACGGCCTTGGTGTCGCGTGAAACGGAATAACGGGCCCAAGACGGAACCTTCGCCCCAGACCGATCGCCGCCAAACAGCATCCAAAGAAGGCCGAGGACCAACAGGCCAACCAGGACGGCCAGCGACGATTGGAACCAGCCAAACGACGCCATAAATCGGATTTGGTTTCCGCAAGCGGCCAGCTTTTGACAATACGCCGTGAAACTACTCCGCCTGTTGGTCGACGGGTTGGAATGTACGGAATCAGGCCTCGGCGGAATAACGCCGTTCGGCATCGGCGGCATCCCAACGGGCAACGGGGACGTAGTAGATGCCCGAAGCGGCGGTAATTCATCGGGGATGGGCGGGCACGCAGCTATCTTGGGCTGTTGCGATGCCCCCGAGGGTGAGTCTGGCGGAAAAGGGACTGTGATCGGCTGTTGGCAACCCGGACACGGAACCGTTTTTCCAAAGGCCTTTTCTGTAACATTCAAGGGACGGCTGCAATTCGGACAAGCCATTTTGAATGGCATGGCAAACCCCGTTCACAGGAGCCAATTTCGCCACAAGTCGTTGGCATAGAGAGGAGACGACCCACCCACTTTATCAAATAGTCGGGTGGGTGAAAATGCCCCCTCTCTGGAAGGGTGCAGTAACGGATTGTTGGGCTAGCTGACGGCCCAGTAGGCGTTCCATAGGTTGCTATAAAGGAGAGAACACAAATTTGCCATGCGGTTGGCTCGCCGAACCCGCCATCGGGCACCCGTT
>JBDKTJ010000024.1:0-2049 GCA_039698075.1 Thermoguttaceae bacterium
ATTACTCCGCAGGACAGCACCGAGGGAACGTCGGAGAAGGGCAACTCCACCTGAAACACGATAATGTTCGCGAGTTTGCGGCGTATGAGTCGCAATCCAATCAGCTTGGTGCGACTATTCGCAGAGCGTACGAGAGGCAGAAGAACGAGTTGAGAACGGAAAAGTAGAATGTCCCCTTTGTCATTCCTTTGTCATTCCCCTTTGTCATTCTTCGCAGAGCGTACGAGAGGCAAAAGAAGGAGTAGAGAACGGAAAAAGTAGAATGTCCCATGTTGCGCTCTGACGTAAATGGGGCCAACAACCTTAATATGTAACTGTCTATTTTCCAAACTGGGGTTTTCTTGATTCGGGAGATGGGGTACAAAGTCGCCTATGGATAAGGCGACCTGGAAACGGGAAATTGCAGCGAGGGACGAGATCATCCGCCGGCAGGCGGATGAGATCGCGGCATTGAAACAACAGGTTGCCAACATGCAGCGAGAAATCGCAGAACTCAAAGCGTTGTTGAAAGAGAAAGCGGCTGCCAAGGATGCCAAACGGCCTGTCTTTTCCCAAGACTACAGTCTGTCGCGGCAGGAACGACAACGATCGTGGCGCCGCCGCAAGAAATCGACGGGGCGAAAACCCGCCGAGGCCAAACTGCATCGCGTCGAACGGACCGACAACATCTATCCGAAAGGCGTGTCCCCGCGGCGCTGTGAACTGGCTCGGGAACAATGCGCCTGGCGATTGGAAGACGGGCGGGCCGTCTACGTGCGTTACCGCATCTTCCGAGAACGAGGTCGCGAGGAATTGCCGCGCGTCTTCGGCCTGCGCAACAGCCGTTGCGAGTTCGGACTGGAAATCCACGTCGTGCTGGCGTTCTTGGTGTATTCCATCGGCGTCTCGATCGATCAAGCCCGGGCGATCGTCGCCTTCTTCACGCGACTGGAACTGTCGAAATCGCAAGTAGACTCGCTGTTGAATCAACTGGCCGCCGACTGGGAAGACGACTTCGACGCCCTCTGCCAGTTGGTCGCCACGGCTGCCGTGCTGTACATCGACGAGACCGGCTGGAAGGTGGGCAAGCGGGCCTGCTACACCTGGATATTCACGACACTCTCGCACGTCGTGTTCCTTTGCGGCAAGGGACGTGGAGGCGATGTGCTCGACGGGATACTGCCCAAGGGGTTTGCGGGCATCGGAGTCACGGACAACTACTCGGGCTACGAGAATCGTTTCTCCAAACATCAGAAATGCTGGGCACACCTGTTGCGGAAGATTATCAGCCTGATGCTGCGGTTTCCGAAGAAGACCGAGTATCGGATATTCTTCGAGCGGTTGTACGCCATCTATCGCGCAGGGGTGTGCTACCAAAAGGACCAGCGGCTGACGACAGGGCGAAGCTGGCGTGCGAAGCTGCTTCAGGAGAAGGTTCGCCGGTTGTGTATTGAGGCCGGTCAAACGGTGTCGAAGGATCTGTCTGACGACCGCCAGCGGTTCTTGAGATTGCAGAACGAGTTGCTGGACTGCCTGGACAATCTGTTCGTATTTGTGGAGCATCCGGCGGTGGCGGCGACGAACAATTGCTCCGAGCAACAAGCCCGCCCTGAAGCTCAGGCTCGCAAAGCGGCCCGCACGAGCAAGACCGAACGAGGAGCCAAGCGGCGTTCGATCATCGCGAGCGTGCTGGGTTCGTTGCGGCGTGTCCTTGCGGAGTTCACGCTGAAATCGGTGCTGGAAGAAGTGGGCCGCTGGTGCGAGGCGGGCGTTTCGCGGTTTCGAGAGCAACTCCCCGAATCGCGGGCTGGTCCGCCAGCGGCATCGGCAGTTGCGTGACGCCGCCGGGATGGTTGTCGTTGATGACTGAAGGAAACCACTCACTTGATTCCCTCATACCGTCGCCGCTACGTCATTCATGCCTTTGCTCGCCTGCAATGAAAATGGACAATTACTTGTTTTGGTGGGCTTGCCCGCTGTTTCGTCAACGTCCACCAACGCAAATTGCTCTCAATGGCCAAATTGCATACATATCCGACAACCGGCCATCGGGATGGCAATTTGCATAAG
>JBDKTJ010000025.1:0-10816 GCA_039698075.1 Thermoguttaceae bacterium
AACGGGTGCCCGATGGCGGGTTCGGCGAGCCAACCGCATGGCAAATTTGTGTTCTCTCCTTTATAGCAACCTATGGAACGCCTACTGGGCCGTCAGCTAGCCCAACAATCCGTTACTGCACCCTTCCTCCTAACGGAGCTTGACTTATGCAGAGAGAGAGTGCATAATCCAGATGTCACCGGGGCACTCTAGCCCTGTTCGACGGGAAGCTCCACTACCCGTCGAATACGAATTTGGCCCAAGCGGCTCTAACCCGCTTGGGCTTTTTTCTTATTGCAGCATTCCAGCGATAATTTCCTCCGCTTTGGCGACTCCTCGGTTGTTTAGCCCATACCTTGATCCGACTCTCGCGCCGCCCTTCGTAACGACGTCAATGTTTGGGGCTATGGCGTAATCAATTCGGTCAATCTGTATTCCCGAAGTTCTCGCCGCCTTTCCTAGTTTGCCGACGAGTACATCCATTTGATTGGACATCCTGCGAAATCCGTACAGCAACACGACCAGCGTGTCGGCATCACGATCCGGTGTTCGCGGAAGGATACGCAAAGATACTTGGCCATCGGAGTCGACTACAAATATCCTGTTCATCATCTCGTCGGTAATCTCTAGGGTCTGACCGACGCCGTTTCCATTCCCGTTGCCGTTGCCATTTCCATTGACTGCATTAGCGGTAGGTAATTCATGCCGTGGCGACGGAGCCAGCGCCGATGACGCCTTCGCGACATCCAGAAACAAGGCAAATTGTTCCTTTACGATGTCCTCTGGCCCTTCGGCCTCAAACTCATGTGTGCCGAGCTTAACGCGAATTTTGTAGGGAACGCCCATTTGCCGATGCTCCACGTTTGAGATAGCCGCCACTTCTCTAACAACTGGCGACAGGAGCATTATGGACTATGATGCCCATAGAGTCAATACTATGGAGCCCATAGTTCAAAGATTTTTTATCGGGTTTATTTAGACCACCGTGCTTTTGCGGCCTTTTGGGCAATTTCCGCCCTCTTTTTGGCCGTCAGCTTCTCCGCCCGAGCCTTCCCGCCTTTTAACCCTCCCAGTCGTCCAAGAGCGACTGCGGCGGGATTCTTCTCCTTTGGCGGTTCTGCATCCGGCACAACGGCGTCGAGAACGTGCCGGGCTATTTCGGACGGGTCAAGTTGCTGCTTTTTTGCCATAACTACCACGGCCAAAGACCGAAAATTGCCTCTACTAACCATTCGATGAATTGACGGATTTGGCCTTTGCGTGTGCCCGGGCAAGGGACAATTGATTCTTGGTCAAAATTGTCGCTAGATCGACTGGCCATACCTTAATTCTAGCGGGGTATGCCTGAGCGGTCAAGTTCGATCCGAGAATTCCGCATTTCAAACTGACCCACTACCTTTTTTCCCACCCTGCTTGACACGCACCGACAACTACTCCAAAATGTGGCCTTCTGATGCACCATCGCTAAGAATGTGCGTCTCCAAGCTCGATCCGTTCAATCTCTCTTCTTGTTTGTGCGAACGATGGCTATGGAATCAGCAGCGGCCAAAATCGGGGCAGTGCGGAATCCGGGCTATCACCCGGCTCGTATCATCTCGGCCAATGCTATCTCTACGGTCGCAGTGGCAGAGTCTTGCCAATTGGTCACGGTGTTGGCCAGTGGAGCCGGTCTGCGCGATGTCCGATGGCTCCCTGATGGCCACGGGCGCGTTCGAGCTACGAGGATTTCAGGCTTCTTTCCCGTGAGGACGTTGTTATGAATAGGCTACCGTTACCACTAGCCGGTTTCCTGATTTGCGCAATTGCAGTGTTTGCTGAGGGGAAGGAACCAAAGCCACTGGATCAATTGTCTCCGGCCGAAAAGGAAAGCTACGCAAAGCTCCTGCAAGAGTATAAAGCGGCAGAAGCGAAGCGTGACGGTATTCTCCAGGAAAAGAAGAAGACCGACCCGGCGTTTGAAAGAGCGGCGTACTGGCTGGACAAAGAGCAGCCTAAGACGAGCACGCAATTCCGCCAATTGGAGAAGAAGTTTCTTTCGGCAAATCCTGACAAGAAGAGCAAATATCGCCAATGGGTTAGCGGATATTCAGCGTTAGTTGCTAATGAAACCGCTGATAAGGAATGGAATGATGTGCCATCGGCGCGACCTGCATTGCTATTCCTGGCGGAAAAAATGATTGAAATGGAAAAGGAGAGAGCCAAAGACCGCAACACAAGCGGGGATGCACAGAAGGCTGGGGCTGTCGCAATACCGGAACTCAAAGGAAGTGATGCTGAGAAATGGAATCAATTTCGGACCTATTTCTCTAAACGGCATGGCGATGTCTTAATCGACTTTGACGTGGATGCACTTGAGCGTGAGCTTCGGATACCGAAAAACTTAAAAAACGAACTGCATAAGGAAGCCGGTTCGCTTCTTGTTCTCTACGACACCTATTATCGGTTTCATTTGCCGCCAGAACTGACAACTGTTCAAAAACAGATAATGGCGTCTATCAATGAATTGAACAAATTGCGCCCTGGCTGGGAGACAGCGGAAGGATTCGAGTACCCTGCCGGCGATCCAAGGGGGCTGGGGAAGCCAGCCACCGGCATCCCGTCATACAAGCCTGAACGCTCATCATATTTGGTGGTTAGCATATGTCTAATACTGATCGTGGTCCTGTCGGCCATCTTTGTTCTGCGAAGGAGGAGGAGATGACTCTCCACAATAGTCACGGTCACAAAGAAGAATCACGGCGAACATTTATTCGCAGGGTTGGCAAGTCTATCATTGCCATTTCCGTGGTTGATATTCTCTTTGGTCATCCAAGTCCGGCTTTTGCATGTGGGGAAGGAGCGTGCGACGCTTCATGTGGAACGTCGTACTCTGCGGATGAAAATTGTGGCGTCAACAACGACCCGGATAACAACTGTGGCATGTTGCCTCAGCAAAGCAATGACGCTAACTGTGGAAAGCCTTCTGTAAGTCCGTCAAATACCGACACCGATCAGACCTGTGTGCCGGAATCGAGTGACAGCGATGCTAACTGTTCCATTGCTCAAATGCCAAGTAACGGCCTTGATGTTGATGAAAGTTGCAATAATCAGGGCGGCGATCCAGATCAATCGTGTGGTGATTGTAACGACAACCATCAGACCGACGAGCACTGTAACCAAGGCGGCGATCCTGATGATTTGTGTGGTCATCAGAGTCTTTATGGGTGGATGAACACGGATGGGGCTTGCAGTGCAAGCGTGCCGGATGTCGGATGCGGGGACCATAGTACCTCTTACGGCTCAGCCGGCGATACGGATCAGCATTGCGTTGGCGGGAATACGGACATGAATTGCTCACTATCGGGTATCGAGGACACAAACTGCAATGCGGCGGCGAATCCATCCACTTCATCACCAGACGAGCATTGTAGTCAGTTAGATTACGATCAAGCATGTAATATGTACGATAAAGACCAGTCGTGCGGAAGTGCAGCTTTTGATAATCCCGCAGACCAAGCCTGTGGCCAGACAATTGTTGAGGGCATAGGAGGGGGTACGTGGACGGACACGGATAACCACTGCAATCCTGGTGGTGGTGATCCAGACAATTCAAATGACATAGCAGGAAGCTAGCAGCAGGAAGCTATTGATTTCCTTGGAATTGTTTTGAGAGGGTTTCTATATCAGCCAAGCGACTGCCGCCTCCAACGGTCTGATATGCGACAACGACGGTGCGACCGCTTCTGCAATCAGTTGGCGGATTCTTGCTCCGATGAACATCCGGTCCGTTCCGTATCCATAGTTGATTCTACTTCTTACTGCGCACTATTGGTTCGCACAAGAAACCGTGAACGGCAATGAATACTACGACCAGTGGCAACGCTTGGTTCCCACGGCGCGGAGCTTGCTGACGTTTTCCGGCGAGTTCAGTTGGGACGCTTTTCAGCGCACTGGCCGAACAGTGGAAAGCAACACTATCTATGCAAGGATTCGTGTCGCCGAACGTGGAAACTGCGAATTTGGTCGGCTTTTTCGGTGGTACAAGCAGCAAAGGCGGCGTCTGAGGCGATTCTATGCGTACAGCGTGCCATGTTCCGCTGCCCTACAGTATCTTGCTCACCAAGAGGTTGACCTGCTGGAAATCGGTTGCGGAAAAGCTTACTGGGCACATCTCTTGCGTTGCGAGGGGGTAGACATCGTTGCAGCCGATGTTGTTTCGCCCCACCAAAATCGTTGGGTATCCGGTACACGGGGGTTTGTGTCTGATATTGTCATCGGCGCGTCAGTGAGAACCTTGCTGGAGGCTTACAAAGATCGAGCAGTTATGTTACAATGGATTCCGCGATGGCCGGAGGCGCAATACGCATTTGACGTTCTCCAATGTTACCAGGGTGACCACCTGTTCGTCGTGGGGGAAGGCATTGGAGGAGCAACGGCGTGCAATGCTTGGTTTCAGGCGATCAATGCTGAGTGGGACTGTATCGCGCGGCTTCCGCTTCCACGCTTCGTTGCCATAACGGATTCCCTCTATCACTATGTGCGGAAAGGATGTGGCCGAGACGCTTGCGATAATCTGCCGGGTTGCGAGGCCCTCCCTCTGCTCCGTGCAGTGAGCAGCACCCCCAGGAACCCACTTCAATGACTCCTCCACAATCCAATGTGCGTAACTCCACAGACACCACCGTCGATCCTACGGGCCAGGCAGCAGATGTGTAGTCCATCAGAGATACAACAGATTTGTCTTAACAGTATCGAGATTGCTTCGGGGTCGTTTCACGTCTTCGAGTTTCAGGGGGAATACCTGCTATTTGACCGAGGAACCGGCTTAGTATGCCAGCTTAACGATTTGGCCTACGAACTCCTGCTCATGCTCGAACGGGGAACAGACCTTCCGCAGGCGATAGACAAGCTCAATACGAAACATGGCCATTGTGACACGCAGGTGTATGCAAGCATTCTGAACGATCTCAAAGCCAGCGGACTTTTTTGTTCTATTCCAGCTTGGCCGCCTGTCTCCGATCAGACCTTCGCTCCTCTTTGGTGTCACCATCCATGTCGCATCCAACTTATGATGGCGGAAAGCTGTAATCTAAGATGTGGGTATTGTTACGCTTGGCGAAATGACTGCAATGACAAGCGGACTTTGATGGCATGGAGAGTGGCGCGAACAGCGGTCGATCATCTTGTCTGGCGATCGGCGGGCCGTCCTAATCTCCAGGTAACTTTTTTTGGTGGCGAACCGCTACTGAATTTGAAGGTAATCAAGCAGACCGTCGAATACTGCAAGTCGATTGAAGAACACGGAGGCCGCAAGTTCGTCTTTGAGCTTATTACGAATGGCACTTTGTTGACGCAAGAAGTGACGGATTATTTGATAGAGCATCGCTTCTTGCTATTCATCAGTCTGGATGGATGGCGAGAAATGCACAACTACAATCGACCGGCCGTCGATGGTTCAGATCAACATGATACGATTTTGCAGAACGCCATTTATGCCAACCAGCAATATCAGGCACATGGCTTACCTAAAGTCAAACTTCGTGCCAATCTCACTGATCGGTATACAGATGTGAGAAAGGTGGCCTCGTATTTTGAATCGCATGGATTCACCTATATCGGCATTGGTCCCATTGAGCCTTTGCCACATGGCGACAATTGTGGCCTCGCCCTTTCAGAAGAGCAAATGGAAGAACTAATGGTTGCAGGTACAGACCAATTAGTGGACGCCCTTGACGCATTGAAGCAAAACAAGAAAGTCGGCCCATACGTGTCAAGGCTTCTTCACAAGACAGTAAAAGCAATGACGACTCGCTCCACTCCTGGCGTAGTGTGTGGTGTATGCCGAAACACCGCAATTGTTGACAATAAAGGTTTTGTTTATCCTTGTCATCGCTATGCAGGGATGGATCAGTATCGAATGGGAAGCGTATTTACTGGAATAGAGAAGAGGCTCGTCTTAGATTACTATGGGAAACTGGCGTCTCGGGCGATTGCTGATTGCCAAGATTGTTGGATTCGTGATTTCTGTGCGGGAGGATGTCCCTGGTGTCTTTCGGATAAGCACGGAAATGTCCATAAACCGTCAAAAGTCAGTTGCGACAGAAGGCGCACTATGGCGGAACGTGGATTGTGGCTTCGGAAAGAATTGTTGGCCATTCGTCCAGCAATGTTTGAAAACGACGTGCGTGAACGAATCGACGATTGGTGTTGGCCGCCAGAGAGCAATAGCTGCCGGTAATGTGTTATGGCGGATAAAAGGCTAGGCTCTGTTGTTTCCCAGTCGGCAGTGTTATGCAAATCATCTGATGGTGGTTGGATTTGCAGCCGTATGGTTCTTGGGCTGTTGCTCGTATTCGCAGTGCTCTTGGCCTGGATTGATTGGGTGGACAGCCCAAATCGCACGGAAACCGCGCATATGGTGGCGGGATTGTATGCGTGGCACACTTACCGTTTCGACGTGTTTCACGCCAATCCGCCGCTGGTGCGGGCCGTCGCCACCGCACCGATAGTGTTGTGTTGCCCAAAATGCGACTGGGAGTCATACTCGTGCAGGCCGCATGAGCGGTGCGAATGGGCTTTAGGCAGTGCCTTCATCTGTACGAACGACGCTAAGAATGTCCGCTGGTTCTTTACTCTGGCCCGCTGGATGTGCATTCCGTTTGCTCTTTGTGGCGGTTACATATGCCACCGCCTCGCCAGGGAACTCTACGGAGAAGCTTCTGGCCTTTGTGCGCTGGCACTCTGGTGTTTTTCGCCAACCTTGCTTGGCTGGGGGGCGACGATCTGCCCAGATGTTCCGGCGGCTGCACTTGGACTTGCTGCCATGTACGCATTACGACAGTGGCTACGCGAACCACGTTGGGACCGTGTGCTGTTGGCTGGGGTAATACTGGGACTGGCAGAACTGACAAAGTTCACGCTATTGGTATTCTATCCACTCTTGCCTGCGTTTTGGCTCCTCTGCCGCCTGCCCGAGCGCCGACAGATACGCAAGCGGCAATGGTTCAGTGAAGTGGTCCATATCTCCGTAATCGTGGCGCTCAGTGTACTCGTTATCAATGTTGGCTATGGTTTCGAGGGTTCGTTCCAGCGATTGGGCAACTACCAGTTTCGGACGACGATGCTCACCGGGTACGACTCACTCGACGACATTCCATCGGAAGGGGCCAATCGGTTTGCTGGCACCTGGGTCGGCATGTTGCCCGTGCCGCTGCCTGCAAATATGGTTCAGGGGATCGACACTCAGCGGTACGACTTCGAGCGTGGGCTACCGTCCTATCTCCGAGGCAAGTGGGCCGACCACGGGTGGTGGCACTACTATCTGTACGCTCTGCTCATCAAGGTGCCGCTGGGGACTTGGGCACTGGTGGTGATGGCCATTGGCGCAACGATCTTTGCGAGAGGCTATTCAGCGTCATGGCGCGACGAGATGATTGTGCTCGCGCCGTTTGTCGTGCTGCTGGTTTTTGTCAGTAGTCAAACAGGCTTTTCCGTCCATTCGCGCTACGTTATTCCCGCGATGCCATTCCTGTTTATCTGGACGAGCAAGGTCGCCCGAGTGTTCGAGATGCGTCCGTTCACCCAAAAACGAATGGCGATGGCTGCGATGGTTATTCTGGCGCTCGCCTGGTCGGTCGGCAGCAGCTTGGCCGTCTACCCGCATAGCTTGTCATATTTTAGCGAGTTGGCTGCCGTGTTGCCGACGCCCGCCGATTCCTCGTATCCGAAACCTTTTAGCACGAGCGACGAGAACCACAGCGTTCTATCAACAATCAAGAGCGCGCTCAGCGCCGGCCCTCGCAACGGCCCTCACCATTTACTCGACAGCAACATCGACTGGGGCCAAGACCTATTCTACCTGGAAGACTGGTACGAATCGCACCCGGAAGCCCGGCCGATCCAGGTAGCCTATTTGGGCGGCTATCCCCTGGGCCAGAGCAAAATTAAGTCTGCTGGCTCTCCACCCATTGGGCTGGATCGGGAGCAAATCAACGACAAGACGACCCCGGTTGGCCCGTTGCCTGGATGGTATGCGTTAAGCGTGAACGCAATCTACTCACGGTCACAGCAGTATCGTTACTTCCTTCATTTCCAGCCCGTCGCCACAGCCGGTTACTCGATTTACATCTATCACATCACGCTGGACGAAGCCAATCAGGTTCGCAAAGAGTTGGGCTTACTCGAAGTGCCGAAGGATTGGCTACCATCAGAGAAAATCGCCTTTGCTGAATGAAGACTAATCCTATATTGCCGAGAAGGAACAAGCGACCACAAGTAACAGTTGTCTGATCGGTGAAGGGTAGGAATACCCGTGGAGAGATTCATGGCCACAAAAAAACAAACGGAACGTCCAAGGTGGATTACTCGGTATTCATACGCGGCCCTTATATGTGCGCCGCTTGTGTATGTGTTGAGCAGTGGTCCTGTATTGGCAACCGCGTTTTGGTTGAGAGACATGACCCATTGGGATGGTTTCTATGCCGTCATATGGATTTATCGCCCGTTGCTGGAAAATTATCCACTAACCTATCCATTTCATGTATATATTGGATGGTGGCTTAACTTGTTTGGCAGTATGCCGCCGGGCTAAGTCGCCGGCAGCAACGGTGGGCTACGCTTTTCACACTTACCACACCACCCTTGACGAAGCGAACCGGGTCCGCAAAGAACTCGGACTGCCGAAACTAAAAACGGAAGGCGGGGGGGCGACAAGGTTGATATGGCCAAAGAATGTGTTGGGGAGTCGAAGCAGCGTAAGGCACTTTCTCACACCAAGCGCGCGGCTGGCCGTGGTGAGCATAGATTGCCTTCGGGGTGGTCATGTTGGCCGTGGCGATCGGCTTCGCGCACGGCAAAAGCAATGAGATAATGGACTTTTCAGTCCGTCGTAGAGAGTGGAGTGATATTTTGCACGGAGAAATTGGTGATGCTGAAAGGCAATTGTTTTATGGGGATCGCACAATGGTCAGTTCCGCTGCCAAGGCCGATTCGGATCAAGCCGGTTTCACGCTTGTTGAGCTACTCGTGTCAATGTCGATCATAAGCATTTTGATCGGTCTTCTGCTGCCTGCGGTGCAGGCGGCAAGGGAGGCGGCGCGGAGGATGCAATGTTGCAATAACCTACATCAGATCGGCCTTGCTGTCCTGCAACATGAGGTCGCCAAGCAATACTTTCCAACAGGAGGATGGGGACGATTGTGGGTTGGTGATCCTGATCGCGGAACTGACGAGGGCCAACCGGGCGGCTGGATTTACAGCATCCTTCCCTATATCGAGCAGCAGGCGGTTCACGATCTGGGAATGGGGAAAGATACATCCACCAAGCAATGGATGGCGGTGCAAATGCAGGGCACGATTGTACCAGGTTTCAACTGCCCGAGCCGGAGGACCGAGGGGCGATACAAGCAGGCAAAGAATATCCCTGTATTCAATGCAGCGGACCTGACCGAAATGGATGCCCGTAGCGACTATGCCGCCAATGCCGGCGATTTCCATGTTGATATGGGCGTAGGGCCGAACGGCTATAACGATTTGAGTTACAAGTGGCCCGACGTGAGCAAGATGACGGGAATCTCCTATTTGCGCAGTAAGGTCCGGCCAGCGGACATCACCGATGGCGCGACGAACACGTATCTCGTTGGTGAAAAGTGGCTCGGTCCCGACCATTACTTCGATGGCGAGAGTCCTGGCGACGATTACAGCCTCTATCAGGGTGCTTCTTCTGACATCCACCGCTGGGTGGCGAAGAGTCCTAACCAGCCGTGGCCTCCGCGTCAAGACAGCGACAGTATCGTTGGTGATTGTGAATGCGAGCCGCTTCCGTTTGGCAGTTGTCATCCAGGCGTATGGAACGTCGTTCTTTGTGATGGATCGGTCCACACGGTCCGCCTTGACATCGACCCTGAGACTCATCGACGGTACGGCTGCCGAAATGATGGGAAACAGATTGGCGGCGGGATACAGTAGTGAGTTCTCGGAAATTTCGCTTGATTGCCGTGTCATTCATAAAGAAACCAGAGCCGGTGGATCGAGGGCTATGCAAGTTCAGGCGATCCGCGTTGGAATCGTATCAATTTGCCGTGCTTGACCTCCAACAAGAACTGCCCCACCCCCTTGCAACATGCGCCTGCCGAAGGCAAAATGATTCATGCTGCCATCCTGAGACGCTCCATGAAAACCACCCTTCCAGAACGATCCGGGCATGTGGCCGAACAGCTTGCCGCCATTACCGAGATCGTCAAGGAGTTGATGGGCGACGATCTTGTGAGGTTGATACTCTTCGGGTCATTTGCAAGAGGGACGTGGGTCAACCATCATTATGTCGAAGACGACATCCATTACGGCTATGAGTCCGACTTCGATTTATTGATCGTCAGCGAAGACCGCGCCAGCGCCACGGTGGACGGCGAAGCCCGGCTCAGCAATGCCATCGCACGTCGGTTGCGGCAACAGGGGCTTGACCGGCCCAGTTCGACGATCATCGTCGAGGACATCGAACACCTGAACAAGGATTTGCGGCGGGGCAGCTACTTCTTCACGGACATCAAGAAGGAAGGGGTGTTGCTTTACGATAGCGGCAAGCATACTCTGGCAGAGGCGGGGCCACTTGACCCGGCTGAATACCAGAAATACGCCCGCGAAGATTTTGAACACTGGTTCCCGAGTGCGTGTGGCTTTATGAAAATGTATGCAGCGGCAATGGAACAGGGGGAAAACAACATCGCTGTTTTTCTGTAGTGTTTCAGCCCAAATGGCACAGTGGCGAAGGTAGGTGACGGTTTCCTCTAAACCCATTATTATGAGGGCACGGAGGAAGACCGATGAGTGTGCAGAAGCGAAAGAAATGGACGGCGGCGGA
>JBDKTJ010000026.1:0-34491 GCA_039698075.1 Thermoguttaceae bacterium
GCTCCCGCTTGCCACCTCAAAACCGGGCGTCGGGCGGCCATCACCTCGTCGGGCCGGCAGATCGGCGTGCTGTGCGGGGCGTCGTGCAGTTGTTCGGCCGGCTCGTCGACGATTGCGCGCAGCGCCGCCGCGAAGCTGTCGAGCGTCGCCTTGCTTTCGGTTTCGGTCGGCTCGATCATGATCGCCTCGTGGACGATCAGCGGAAAATAGACCGTCGGGGCATGAAAGCCGTAGTCGATCAGCCGCTTGGCGACGTCCATCGCCGAGACACCCTTGGCCGCCTTGAGCGTTTCGGCCGACGCGACGAACTCGTGCATCGCGCCGCCGCCGTGCGGAACCGGCAGAAAATCCTTCACCTGCGACAGCAAATAGTTGGCGTTCAACACGGCGTCTTCGGCCACCCGCCGCAACTCCTTCGGTCCATGCGTCCGCAGATAGCAATACATGCGAACCAACACGCCGACGCTGCCCAAGAAGTCGCGCACCTGTCCGATCGACTTCGGCCGGTCGTCGTCGAGCCGATAGCCATGGTCGGTTCGGACCACGACGGGCGTGGGCAGGAACGGCGCCAGCGGCTCGGCGACCGCGATGGGGCCCGCGCCGGGACCGCCGCCGCCGTGCGGACCGCTAAAGGTTTTGTGCGGATTGAAGTGCATCAGGTCGGCGCCGAAATCGCCGGGCCGAACGACGCCCAAGATCGCGTTCATGTTCGCGCCGTCCGCATAGACCAATCCGCCGACGTCATGCACCCGCCGGGCAATCTGCTGGATGCGAGGCTCAAACCGCCCGAGCGTGTTCGGATTGGTGATCATGAAGACGGCCGTCTCGCGATTCAATTTCGACGCCAGGTCGTCCAGATCGACAAAACCCTCCGACGTGCTGCGAATCGTTTGCGTTTGAAACCCGGCCATCGCCGCACTGGCCGGATTGGTCCCATGCGCGCTGTCGGGAATCAACACGGTGGTGCGACGCTCTTGGCGATCGCGGAAATAAGCGGCGGCGACCAACATCGACGTCATTTCACCGTGCGCCCCGGCGGCCGGCTGCAACGAAACGGCCGGCAGGCCCGCGATCTCGGCCAAATACCGCTGGCAATCATACAACAAGGCCAACATGCCTTGGACGGTCGACTCGGGCTGATAGGGATGCAGGTCGGCCATGCCGGGCAAGGCCGTCAATCGCTCGTTCCGCTTCGGATTGTACTTCATCGTGCACGAACCGAGCGGATAGAAATTGGCGTCAACCGACATATTTTGGGTCGACAGATTCACGAAATGCCGAACCACGTCGGGTTCCGACAATTCCGGCAACGGGGCCGGGGCATCGGCGATCGCGCCGGCGGGCAACAGATCCGCAAGCGGGCGATCCGGCACGTCGCAGGCGGGCCATTGCGACGCTCGGCAGCCGGGCTTCGACATTTCGAACAACAACGCAGTAGGCTGAGTCTTGGGCATGATTGTGCCGGAACGCGACAACCTCTTCGAGAAAAAGGTTGAACCTACTGCAAACGTCACGGAATTACAAGGGCGCGGACGCCGTGAGAAAACTCAACCGGCCGCCTTGTCGGCCCGGAGGAAAAACCGCTCGGGCGAGTCGACCATGTTGGTTTTTTGCAGCCCCGCCTCGGCGAGCCATCGATCCAAGTGCTCATCGTCCGGCAGGAAGTCGTGGCCGACGGCGCCGCCCACGCGATGATGAAACGCGTTGATCTCCGTCCGCCCGCACAAATGCAACACGATCAAACGTCCGCCGGGCTTCAACGCGCGGGCCAGATGGCGCAGCGCCGCCGACTGGTCGCGGAAATGCGGAAAACTGTTAAAACAGAACGCCACGTCGAACTGATCCTGCCCCAAATCATCGGTGCAGACGTCGGCCACGCGAAACTCGCCGCCGCCCTTGGCCGAGGCCTGCTGGACCATCGCCGACGAAAAGTCGATCGCCACCACCCGACCCGGCCGAACGCAGCCGGCCAGCCAACTGGTCAACTGGCCCGTCCCGCAACCGACCTCCAACAGATCCTCGCCAGGCCGAAATCCTAACAGGTCGCGCAATTTTTCGAGACTCTGAATCGTCTCGGCCGGGTTCTGCTCCTCCGCGTCCCAGGTGGCGGCCAGTCGATCAAAAAAACCAATACGCGGGTCGGCGTCGGGATGTGGGTGGTGCATGGCAGTGGGCCGTCGGAATCCGGGGCCAAAAGAGGGGCTTTTGTGTTACGCCTGAGCTGATCATAATATCCTATAGAGACGAGTCAACGTCAAGAGCGAGGGCTGGAATGCAGAACGTCGGCAGACAAACGGCGACGCAACGGATCGCCGCGTTGGTCATGACGTTGGCCGTCACGGCGTTGGGCGGCTGCGGCGGCGACTGCTCGTCGTCGACGTCCGATGCGTCGATCGCCGTGTCGAGCCCTTACCTCGAAGCGGCGGCCCGCGATCTTTTGGGCCCCGACGCGCCGCTGGTCCAGTTGGCGGGTCCGTCGATGTGCCCGGGCCATTTTGACATGCGGCCCTGCCAGCTCGGCGACCTGGCCCGATGCAAGCTGCTGTTGCGGTTTGATTTTCAGCAACCGCTCGACGGAAAACTTTCCGATTCCTTGCGGGCGAAACTGAAAATCGTTCCGATCGCGTTGTCCGGCGGCATGTGCGAGCCCGATGTTTACCGGGCGGCGTGCCGGCAGATCGCCGATGCGTTGACGACCGCGGGGCTTTTGAACCAGTCGGTCGCCGAGCGTCGGATGTCCGAGATCGAACGCCGTCTGAACCGGCTGACGGTCGACGTGCATCGTCGGATCGAATCGGCCACGTTGCGCGGCGCCGCGGTGTTGACCAGTCGCCATCAAGAGGCGTTTTGCCGATGGCTGGGGCTGCGTCCGGTGGCCGTGTTTTCGGCCCAAGACACGGCGGGCGTCGGAGAAATCGACGCGGCGGTGCAGGCCGGTCTTTCCGCCCGCGTGACGGCCATCGTGGCCAATCTGCCCGAGGGTCGACGATTGGCCGACGCGATGGCGGATCGGTTGCACGCGCCGGTGGTGGTTTTCGGCAACCTGCCCAAGCCCGACGATCCGCAAGCAACGTCGCCGGCGTTCGATCGTTTGGTTCAGCAAAACGTGGCGGCCCTGTTGGCGGCCCAATCCTCCGACCCGTCTCGCCGAGCGCCATGACCGATCCCGTTGTCGACATTCGCCGGTTGGTGGTTCATCGCGCCGGACGCGACATTTTGGCGGTCGACGGCGCAACGGCGCCGAGCGGGCAGGTCGTGGCGATTCTTGGTCCCAACGGCGCCGGAAAAAGCACGTTGCTGAAGTGCCTGATGGGGTTGGTGCGTCCCAGCGGCGGACAAATCCACGTGCTCGATTGTCCCATCACGTCGCGCAGTTCCGGCTGGTCGCTGTGTCGGCTTCGGCGACGCATCGGCTACGTGCCGCAAACGCTGGCCGCGGCCGGTGAGACTCCGCTGACGGTGCGCGAGGTGACGGCCATCGGACGCACGGGCATCGCCGGACTGTTTCGACGTCTTTCGCGCGACGATTGGCGACGGGTCGACTTCTGGCTGGAATCGCTCGGCCTGGGCGATCTGGCCGAACGGACCTATTCGAGTCTCTCGGGCGGCGAACAACGAAAGACGTTGATCGCCAAGGCAATGGTCCAGGAGCCCGATCTGTTGCTGTTGGACGAACCGACCGCCAATCTCGACCTGCGGTGGCGCGAGCAGATCGTGGCCATTTTGGACCGGCTGCATCGCGACACGCGACTGACGGTCTTGCTGGTGTGCCACGAGTTGGAGGTGATTCCGGCTTGCTGCCGCCGGCTTTGGGTGCTGCGGGACGGGCGGCTTTCGGCCGATGGATCGCCTTCGGACGTATTGACGCCCGGGCTGATCGAATCGCTTTACGGATCGCGGCTCAAACTGATCGCCGACCGTGGACGCTACTGCGCCGCGCCGGCGGGAGGGCCGCTCGAATGGACCTGATGTTCTGGCTGCCCGTGATTTGTTCCGGCACGTTGGCCGGCGCGTCCACCGGATTGCTCGGCACGTTCATCGTCGGCATGCGCGTGCCGCTTTTGGGCGTGTGCATTTCGCATGCGGCGTTGGCCGGCGCGGTGTTCGGGGCGTTGTGCGGACTGAGCGGGCCGTGGCTGATGGCGCCCGCGTTGGTCGGCGCCGTGGCGACCGCGCTGCTGCTGGGAATGCTCGACGTGCAATCGGCGCGGATGGACTCGAACGTGCTGTTGGGCACGCTGTTTTCGTTGACCATGGGGTTGTCGTTTCTCGGCCTCGGGCTGTTCGGCGTCTATGGCATTTCGGACAACGAGGTGCGGGGCCTGCTGTGGGGCAGTTTGAATTTCTGCCGTTGGCAAGATTTCTACGTCATCGTCGCCGCCGCGGCGGTCGAGTTGCTCGTCGTGCTTCTGTTTTACAAGGAATTGCGGGCGATTTTGTTTTCACGCGAACATGCCGCGGCCGCCGGCGTTCATGCCTCGCCGGTCTGGACGTTGCTGCTGATTTTGACCAGCGTCGTGCTGACGGTCAACTTTCAGACGGTCGGCGGCCTGATGATCTACGGACTGCTGAGCAATCCGGCCGTGGCGGCGTTTCAATTGGTTCGCGGATTCGGCAAATCGCTGATCGCCTCGACCGTGTTGGGCGCGGTCAGCGGGCTTGGCGGGTTTCTGATCGCCGCGCGGTTCGATCTGCCCACCGGCGCGATGATCGTTTTGCTGTCGTCACTGTTGATCGTGCTGGCCGCGGCGTTTCGCAGAATACGTTGCTGATCCGCCCTTACGGCCAAATCGTCAATCCGACGTGATAGACCAGGAACGTCAACACGTAGGCCAGCGCGGTCAGGCCGACCAGTTGCGCGGCGGCCCAACGCCAAGAGCCGCTCTCGCGTGCCACGGTGATGAGCGTGGCCGAACACGGCAAACTGATCAGGCAGAACAACATGATGCAAAACGCCTGCAACGGCGTGTACTCGTGACGCAGGGCCTCGCGGAGCGAATGCGAATCGCCCTCGCCCAACGAATGGACGATGCCCAACTGCGCGACGAAGACTTCCTTGGCGGCCACCGCGCCGATCAGAGCCGTGTTGGTTTTCCAATCGAATCCGATCGGACGCATCACCGGCTCCAAGGCGTGCCCCAGCCGGCCTGCCGCCGAATAGGACAGCCGAACGCTGTGCGACTGATGGGCGTCCAATCCCTTGAGCATTTCGGCGGGCGGACGCGGATACGCGGTCAAGACCCAAAGCAGCGCGGAAACGGCCAGAATCAGCGTGCCCGCCTTCCGAAGGAATTGCCAGCCGCGCTCGCCGACGTGCAGCAGCGTGCTTTTGAGCGTCGGCATTCGATAGGGCGGCAGTTCCATTACGAACGGCGCCGGCTCGCCGCGAAAGACGCTGGTCCGCAAAATCTTCGCGAGGATAATCGCCAGCACGACGCCGATCAGATAGATTAGCCAGAGCACGGGCCCCTGCCAAACGTTCGGAAAGAACGCGGGAATCAGCAGCGTGTAGATCGGCAGCCGCGCCCCGCAACTCATCAACGGCAACACCAACATCGTGGTCAGCCGATCGCGGCGATTTTCCAACACCCGGGCGCCTAAAATGGCCGGCACCGTGCAACCGAACCCGATCAGCATCGGAATGAAACTCTTGCCGTGCAGGCCGATCTTGTGCATGAGCCGGTCGGTCAGAAACGCGGCGCGGGCCATGTAGCCCGAATCTTCCAGCAACGAAATGGCCAGAAACAGCAGCAAGATGTTCGGCAAAAACACCAACACGCCGCCGACGCCGCCCAAAACCCCGTCGACCACCAGCGATTTCATCGCGGCGTCCGATCCGACGGGCCAGAAACCCGCGACCGTCTGCCCCAGCCAGCCGAACAACGACTCCAGCCATTCCATCGGCGGCCGGCCCAGCGTGAAAGTGAGCCAAAACACCAAATACATCATGCCCAAGAAGATCGGGATGCCCAAAAGCCGATGCGTCACCACGGCGTCGATGCGATCGGACAGAAATCGTCGATGCTCGGCCTCGGTCCGATTGACCGCCTCGCGGCAGACCCTCGCAATGAACCGGTAGCGTCCGTCGGCGATGGCCATTTCCGGGGCGTCGCCGAAATGCGTTTCGACCGCGTGCGACGCCTCCGCAACCACCGCGAGGAACGTTTTGGGATCGGACAGCTCGCAGGAAACCTTCCGCGTCACTTCTTCGTCGTGCTCCAGCAGTTTGAC
Source organism: Thermoguttaceae bacterium (assembly GCA_039698075.1). Taxonomy (GTDB): domain Bacteria; phylum Planctomycetota; class Planctomycetia; order Pirellulales; family Thermoguttaceae; genus JAJFVC01. Next base: position 6,232 of record JBDKTJ010000026.1, read on the forward strand.
GGCCATCCATCGGCTGCACGGTCGCGTGGACGCTCGGGCCGACGACGAACAACCGCCGCAGTCGCGGCAATGAAAATGCGCGCGGCGGCCGTCCGCTCCCCATTCTTCTCCCCATTCTTCTTCCAACACCGACGCGACGCGATCCAACTCGGCCTCGATGGCCGCATCGAAACGGATCGAAACCGTGCGGCGCACGACGCCCTCGTCGACCATCGCCGTCACGGCGTCCTTCAACGACTCGATGCCCCGCGACTTGTGGCCGACGGTCGCCACGATCGGGACGCCCAGCAACGCCGACAGCATCGGCACGTCGATCGTGAAGCCGCGACTTTCGGCCAAATCGCTCATATTCAGGGCAAGAATCAGCGGGACGCCCAATTCGAGAAACTGGACCGCCAGATAGAGATTCCGCTCGAGATTCGAGGCGTCGATCACATCCACGACGACGTCGGGCCGGCCGTCGATCAAAAAGTCTCGAGCGACCAACTCCTCGGCGGAATAGGCGGTCAAGCTGTACGTGCCCGGCAGATCGACGACGCAAATCTCGCGCCCATGATGCTCGAACCGCCCTTGTTTGGTTTCGACCGTCACGCCGGGATAATTGCCCACGTGCTGACGCGAGCCGGTCAGGGCGTTGAACAGCGTGGTCTTGCCGGAGTTCGGATTTCCGGCCAGTGCGACGACGAGAGGTTTGCAGACCGTGGAAAGGGCGGGGCGGGCGGTTTTTTCACAACATCGATCCATGATAGACTACGGCAACTCAACGGCGATCGCGGCGGCCTCCTCCTTTCGGAGCGAAAGATTGTAGCCCTTCAACTTTACTTCGATCGGATCGCCCAGCGGCGCGACCTTGACCACCTCGACCGTGGCGCCGCGGACCATGCCCATGTCGGCCATGCGGCGACGCACGACGCCTTCGCCGCCCACCTTCATGACTTTGGCTTTCTTTCCGGGTTTCACACGGTCCAACGTCGACAACCGCTTGACGTCCGGGGCCGCGACGACCGCCGCGTGCGATTTCGGCGGTTCGAGGACCGTCGGCGAACCGATTTGCCGCGTCCGACGCCGCATGGTGAGCTTGGAAAATTCCTGAAACTCAGCCACCCAGGGCTTGCCCTTGGACACCTGCCCCTTGGTAAAATCCATCAACAAGACGAGCCGGTCCAACACCTCGGGGTCGACGATGTGCTCCATCCGACAGGCGTTGGCCTGCGCGACGGCGTCGTCGATGCCGAGGATTTCGGTCAGAAATCGCCCCAGCACCTCATGACGCCGCTGGACGTCCTGGGCAATCTCCTCGCCCAGCTCGGTCAACGTCGTGATTTCATAGGGGCTATAGTTCACTAACCCCTTTTCGGACAAGCCTTTCAGTGCGGAGCTAACCGTCGATTTGTGCAGCGACAGGGCGGAGGCGAGATCACGGACCCTGGCCGCCCCCTTTTCGGAAACCAGCTTTAAAATGGCCTCCAAATAGTCTTCGGCGTTCGTGCTGACGGCGGGCAATTCCGTCATGGGGCGAGTCTCCTGGCGACGACATTGTTTGATGATGGAAACACTGTATTGTCTCCAAAACCAATCCTACCCCCCTGAGATCGCCATGGCAAGGCCGATTTCGGAACGTCTTTTTCGTGTTTTGGAGGGTCTTGCAATTCCCCCCCGATTAGTCATACTGAGCTATTGCGCCCTGACGGGACGTATCCTGCTGGTTGGATGGACCCCGTCGGAGGATGCATATTACTTATAGGAGGCCTTGGAGTTCTCATGAGTCAACACAGTAAGTTGCAGGCGTGGGTGGAGGAAATGGCCCGCATGTGCGAGCCGGATCACATTGTTTGGGTCGATGGGTCGGAGGAGGAACGCGAACGGCTGACGCAGGAGGCGGCCGCCACCGGCGAGGTGGTCGTTTTGGACCAGGAAAAACTTCCCGGTTGCCTCTACCATCGCACGGCGATCAACGACGTCGCGCGGACCGAAGACCTTACGTACATCTGCACGCCGCTGCGTGAAGACGCCGGCCCGACCAACAATTGGATGTCGCCCGAGGAAGGCTATCGCCGGGCGGGCGAGATTTTCGCCGGTGCGATGCGCGGTCGCACCATGTACGCCATCCCGTTTTCGATGGGCCCGGTCGGCTCGCCCTTCAGCAAGATCGGCGTCGAACTGACCGACAGCATCTATGTGGTGCTCAACATGCGGATCATGACGCACGTCGGCGCGGACGTGCTCAAGCAGCTCAGCGGCGGCGGCGAGTTCACCAAGTGCCTTCACAGCAAGTCCGACTTGGACATCAAACGCCGTCTGATTCTCCACTTTCCCGAGGACAACACGATTTGGAGCGTCGGGTCGGGCTACGGCGGCAACGTGCTTTTGGGCAAGAAATGCCTCGCCCTGCGAATCGCCAGCCATCTGGGCCGGCGCGAGGGCTGGTTGGCCGAGCACATGCTGGTCATGGGCGTGGAAAATCCCGACGGCCGCGTCGAATATATCGCCGCCGCGTTTCCCAGCGCCTGCGGCAAGACGAATCTCGCGATGATGATTCCGCCCGAGGGCATGAAGGTCAAAGGTTATCGCATCTGGACCGTCGGCGACGACATCGCCTGGATGCGGATCGACACCGACGGCCGGCTCTGGGCGATCAATCCCGAGACCGGGTTCTTCGGCGTCGCACCGGGCACCAATTCGAGAACCAATCCGAACATGATGAAAACCATCAGTCGGAAGACCATCTACACGAACGTCGTCCTGACCAAGGAAAATACCGTGTGGTGGGAAGGCGGTGAAGGCGAGCCGCCCGCCGAAGGTTGGGACTGGCAGGGCAAGCCGTGGAAGCCGGGCATGAAGGACGCCAAGGGCAAGCCCGTCCACGGCGCGCATGCGAACTCGCGATTCACCGCTCCGTTGACCCAGTGTCCCTCGCATTCGTTCCGGACCGAGCATCACCACGGCGTGCCGATTTCCGCCATCGTGTTCGGCGGTCGCCGGGCCCGGCTGGCTCCGTTGGTCTACGAAGCGTTCGACTGGGAGCACGGCGTGTTCGTCGGCGCGACCATGGCGTCCGAGCGCACCGCGGCGGCGGTTGGCAAAGTGGGCGAGGTCCGCCGCGATCCGATGGCCATGTTGCCGTTCTGCGGCTATCACATGGGCGACTATTTCGAGCACTGGCTGAACATGGGCCGCCGGATGGCGCACCCGCCTCGCGTCTTCCACGTCAACTGGTTCCGCACGGACGACAACGGCCACTTCCTTTGGCCGGGCTACGGCGAGAATTTGCGCGTGATCGAATGGATCCTCGACCGTTGCCGCGGCGAGGCGGACGCCGTCAAGACGTCGATCGGCTATGTGCCCACCGCCGACGGGCTCGACCTGACCGGTTTGGATCTGGCGCCGGAGACGCTCAGCAAGCTGTTCGCCGTCGACCGCGACGACTGGTTCAAGGAAACCGAAAACGTCGCGGCGTTCTTCCAGCGGTTCGGCAAGCGGTTTCCGCATGTACTTTGGGATCAGCTCGAGGAGTTGCGTCAACGGCTTCGTTCGCCGCTGTCGCTGTTGAAGCCGGGCACGACGATTCGCCCGCTGGCCTCCGAGTTGAACCAGACGATCGAGCGCGAGAATCCGCACGTTTATGCGATGCTTTCGGAGTTCGGCAAGCGGCTGTATTTCCCGAAGGGCATTTTGGCGCAGGCCGCCGAGGCCAAAGACAAGGCCACGCGCTACGACGCCACGATCGGCATCGCCCGAGAAAACGGCAAGCCGATGTTCTTGCCCTCGGTGATGCGATATTTCAACGATTTGACGCCGGGCGAGGCGTTGACCTACGCGCCCGCCACCGGACGCGCCGATCTGCGCAAGCGTTGGTGCGATGAACTGGTCCGCAAGAATCCGAGCCTGGCCCGCAAGAAGTTTTCGACGCCGGTGGTGACCAGCGGCGTAACGCACGCCCTGAGTCTGGTGGGCGATTTGTTCGTCGATCGGGGCGACATGGTGTTGCTGCCCGACAAGTATTGGGAAAACTACGAGCTGTTGTTCGGCGTGCGCTATCAGGCGCAGTTGGCCACGTATCCGTTTTTCAACGCGGCCGGCGGATTCAACGTCGAGGCCCTGCGGCAGGCGTTGGCCACGCGCGCCGGCAGTTGGAAGACCATTCTGGTGCTCAATTTTCCGAACAATCCGACGGGCTACTCGGCCACGAAGGAGGAGATCGACCAGATCGTCAACGTGCTGCGCGACGCGGCCGAGGACGGGCGTAATCTGGTCGTGGTGGCCGACGACGCCTATTTCGGACTGTTCTACGGCGAGGAGGTCGCCCAAGAGTCGCTGTTCGCCCGACTGGCCGGCTGCCACGAACGGCTGCTGGCCGTCAAGGTGGACGGCCCGACCAAGGAAGAGTTCGTTTGGGGATTCCGTACCGGCATGTTGACGTTTGGCGGCCGGGCGTTCTTGAGTCACGAAGCCCTTTATCAGGCGTTGGAAAAGAAGGCGGCCGGCGCCATCCGCAGCGCGGTTTCCAATTGCTCCCACGTCGCGCAGTCGGTGTTGGTCAAAGCGATGGCCACCGACGCAATGGCCGAGGAATGTCTCCAAAAGAGGGCAATCCTCGAAGCCCGAGCCGCGAAGGTGCATGCGATTCTTGCGTCTCCGGAATATGCGGACCTCTGGCAGCCGTACCCCTTCAACGCCGGATACTTCATGTGCCTGAAGCTGAAGGGAATCGACGCCGAGACGTACCGCAGGCATTTGTTGGACAAATACGGCGTCGGGGTGATCGCCGACGGCGACCGCGACATTCGCATCGCGTTTTCGTCGGTCGACGTCGATCAGCTCGACGATCTGTACGCCACATTGGCGGCGGCCGCCCGCGACCTGCGTGGCGTCAACGGATAAGCCGCCGTCGCTTCATGCGTTGATGAGGGGTGCAATGTGAACCAATCCTCCGAATCGGCGTTTCGTCAAATCCACGACGAATTGTCGGCGATCTACGACAGGTCGACCGAGGGCATCCTGGTCATCGATCCGGACACCCGTCGGCTCGTTCGCGCAAATCGCGCCATGTCGGATTTTCTAGGCTACGCCGAGTCGGAATTGCTCTCCCTATCGGTCGACGACATCCACCCGGCAAAGGTCATGCCCGACGTGGTGCAAGTGTTCGCCGACCTGCGTCGCGGGCATCCTCGATCGGCGCGCAACCTGGTCTGTCGTCGCAAAGACGGCAGTCTGATTCGCGCGGACGTCGCGGCGTGCCGGCTCGGCGACGAGCCGCGTTCCATGATTCTTGGGCTCTTCCACGACGCCACCGCGCAGAACAGGGCCAACGAACTGCTCCGCGCCAGTGAACAACGTCACCGGATGATCGCCGACAACGTCGACGACATGGTTTGGACGGTTTCGTTGAATTTATCCGACGACGAGAAAGTCCGAGCCATGACCGACACCGAGGCCGTGGTCGACGCGGTGTTGAAACGCTGGCGGTTTTCGTTCGTCAGTTCCGCGGCCGAGCGGGTTTTCGGATACGCGCCGTCGGAAGTGGCCGGTCTGTCCCTCCGCGACATCACGACGGAGGCGACCTTTCTGAAAATCCGCGAAACGATGATCCGCAACGTCACCGACCACTTTCCGACCCTCGATGCAACCGCGCCGCAGCACGTGTTCGAGGGCCAGTTCCTGGCCAAGACCAGTTCGCCACGCTGGTGCGAGGTCGTCAGCGCCTATCTGCGCGATGACGACGGAATGCCGACCGATCTGATCGGGATCACCCGCGACATCACCAATCGCCGCGCCGCCGAACGGGCGCTGCGCGAGTCGGAAAGCACGTTGCGGGGGCTGTTTGAGAATCTGCCCGACGTCGTCCTCATGGTCGACCGCGCCGGCATCATCCGATTCGCCAATCGCGGCATCGGGGAGATCGACCGCGCGGGCATGTTGGGCGGATCGGGGTTTCAACTGCTCATTCCCGAACACCATCCGTGCGTCGCCGAAGCAATCCGCCGGGTGTTCGCCGACGGAACGCTGCAGCGGTGTGACTGTCAGGACATCTTCGGTTGTTGGTGGGCGTGTCGCATCATCGCGCCTCCGAAAGACGGCGACAGCCAACTCGCAACGGTCATCGCCACCGATGTGACCCAGCGGCGCATGGCCGCCGAGGCGATTCAAAAGGAACAGCAACTGCTGCGGCGGTTGCTCGACCTTCACGAGCGCGAACGGCAGTTGACGGCCTATGACATCCACGACGGGTTCGCACAAGAACTGACCGGCGCGCTGTTTCGGCTGCAAGCGTTCCGCGAGGCGCACGCCAAAAGGCCCGAGACCGCTTGGAAAGATTTTGACAGCGCCGTGCGGCTGCTCGGTCGAGCCATCGACGAGGCCCGCCGGCTGATCAGCGGCCTGCGCCCGCCGGTTCTCGACGAGTCGGGAATCGTTCAAGCCATCGAGTACCTGGTGTGTGAGCGAGCGACTCTCGACGGTCCTGAAGTGAAGTTCGTCCATGACGTGGCCTTCGAGCGGCTCGCGCCGCCTTTGGAAAGCACCGTCTTTCGGATCGTGCAGGAATCGCTGCAAAACGCTTGCCGACACAGCCATAGCGACAAGGTCCGCATCGAGCTGGTCCAGCGCGGCCGCCGCATCCACATCGACGTTCGCGACTGGGGCGTCGGTTTCCGGACCGATCAAGTCGAGGAGCAACGGTTCGGGCTGCAAGGCATTCGAGAGCGCGTCCGGCTGTTGAAGGGCTGCGTGGAAATCGAGTCCGCCCCCGGCCAAGGCGCCCACATCCACGTCGAGTTGCCCATGGTCGATCGCGATGGGGACGTCGCCGATGCGTCCGGCCCAACCGACAATTCGACCAAACCCTGAACGCGACGGCGTCAAGCCGCCGTAACCCATTGCCACCGAGCGTTTTAGAACATTTGCCTAGCCGGTTTTTAATCCGCCGATCCGGGGACAAAGCGGCTGGAAGAGAGCAGGCCCCGTCCGTCTCGTGACCCCGCCGGTCCCAATTCGCCGTTCTCGGGACCGAACTTGACCGCATCGGCCATGTCTAGTACAGTATGGATATGATGGCACTGCGAAACCTACTGGCCTTGTTGTTGCGGGCGCTTTTGGAGCGCCGGCCTTAGGGTTCGTTTTGCCTGTTTTTTCCGGAAGAACTCGAACCCCAAGGCTCAAACAGGCTGTTGGGGTTTTTTTATGGCATGAGGCGATGTTCATGGCGATCCGATACGATCCGGCGCGAGGGCGCTGTGGAAAACCGTCGAGGGCGTGGCTGGTGTTGCCCGGGCCGACCAAGGGTCGGCCTTCGGACGTTTGACGCCTGTTTTTTCCCCTCGACATCACAAAAACCTCGTGCTTAGGAGTTTTGAGCCATGCCTGACGTAAATTCTTCCGCTTCTCGATCCATCGTCCTCTTCGACACCACGCTGCGCGACGGCGAGCAATCGCCCGGCGCCAGCATGAACCTGTCCGAAAAAATGGAGCTCGCTCAAGCGATGGTCGACTTGGGCGTCGACGTGATCGAGGCGGGCTTTCCGATCGCTTCGCCCGGCGATTTCGAGGCGGTGCGCGACATCGCCCGGACCGTGCGCGGTTCGACCATCTGCGGATTGGCCCGATGCCGTGACGCGGACATCGATCGCGCGTGGGAGGCGGTCCAATACGCCGAAAAACCGCGCATCCACGTCTTCCTGGCGACCAGCCCGGTCCATCGCGAGTGCAAACTGCGCATGAGCAAGGAGGAAGTCCTCGCCGGGGCGGTCGCCGGCGTGAAACGTGCGAAAAACCTCTGCCCGGACGTCGAATACTCGCCCGAGGACGCCACGCGGACCGAGGACGATTTCCTGTGCCAAGTGGTCGAGGCGGCCATCGCCGCGGGCGCCACGACGGTCAACATTCCCGACACCGTCGGATACGCCACGCCCACGCACATGGGCAATGTCATCCGAATGCTCCGCAACCGCGTGCCCAACATCGATCGGGCCGTGATCAGCGTGCACTGTCACAACGATCTGGGAATGGCCGTGGCCAACAGTCTCGCGGCGGTCGAGGCCGGCGCCGGACAGGTCGAATGCACGATCAACGGACTCGGCGAGCGGGCCGGCAATTGCTCGCTCGAAGAGCTGGTCATGGCGCTGCGCACTCGGCACGACTACTATCGCGCCTCGACGCGCGTCGTCACGCGGCGGTTGGTCCCCACCAGCCGGCTGGTCGCCAACATCACGGGCATTCACGTGCAGCGCAACAAAGCGATCGTCGGCCGAAACGCCTTCGCCCACGAGGCCGGCATCCATCAGGACGGAATGCTCAAGGAGCGGACCACCTACGAAATCATGCGGCCCGAGGACGTCGGTTTCGCCATGAGCGACCTGGTTCTCGGCAAGCACAGCGGTCGGGCCGCGCTGGCCGATCGCGCCAAGGCGATGGGCTACAGCGTCACCGGCGATCAGATCGACGCCCTGTTCGAGCAGTTCAAAATCCTGGCCGACAAGAAGAAGGACATCTACGACGCCGACATCGCCGCGCTGATCGAGCAGCAAATCCACAGCGTCACGGAAAAATGGACGCTCGACTCCTACAAGGTGGTTTGCGGAACCGGACAGGTGCCCGAGGTGGCGCTCCGCCTGCGACGCGGCGACGAAAAGCAGTCGGTCGACGTCACCTGCGGCGACGGCCCGATCGACGCGGAGTTTCTGGCCATCGAGCAGGCGACGGGCCTGTCGGTGGTCTGCCGCGATTTCAACGTCCACAGCGTCACGGTCGGCAAGGACGCCCAAGGCGAGGTGTTGGTCCAAGTGGAGCACAACGGCCAACTGTACCGAGGCCGGGCCGTGTCGACCGACAGCGTCGAGGCCAGCGCCAAGGCGTTTTTGAACGCCATGAATCGCATCGCGGCGATCAGCAACGATTAGGGTTGCATCACCGCGCGCAACAAACCCGTTCAGCCGTCGCGGTCGCGCGGCGGCGCCATGGAGGTCGAAACGTCATGAACCGTCGAAAATTCCTTCGCACCGCCGGATGGACCGCCGCCGCATCGTTGACAGCCGGTTCCGTCACGTCGCAAACGACGACGCCCAAAGAAAAGAAGGACGCCCCCGTGAAAAACCTTCCGGGCCGAAGCGAAGTCAACTCGGCGGACACCTGGGACCTGGCGAGTCTGTTCCCCAGCGATCAGGCGTGGGAAGAGGGCTTCACCGTTTGGCAAAAGCAGATCGACGGCTATGCGGCGTTTCAAGGCAAGCTGGCCGACGGCGCCGACGTGTTGGCCAAGTGCCTCCAGTTCGACCTCGACGTCAGCCGCGCCGCCGAACGATTGGGCACTTACGCCCAACTGCGAACGTGCGAGGACCAGGGCGACAGCGCGAGCCAGCGCATGCGGATGCGTTTCATGCAGATCGCCTCGCAGGCAGGCCAAGCATCGAGTTTCATCCGGCCGGAAATTTTGGCCATCGCCGACGACCGAATGCGGACGTTTTTGGACTCGCCGGTGATGGCGCCGTACAAGCTGTTGCTTTCGCGCATTTTGCGGTTCAAACCGCACACGTTGGGCGTCAAGGAGGAGCGGCTGCTGGCGATGCAAGCCGAGGTGGCCGCCTCGCCGATCCAAATTTTCCGGCAACTGAACGACACCGACCTGAAATTCGGGGCAGTGGCCAACGAGCGCGGCAAACTGGTCGAATTGAGCCACGGCACGTTCATCGTGATGCTCAGCTCGCCGAGCCGCGAGGTCCGGGCCCGGGCGTTCCACAAGTATTACGACCAATTCCAATCGCACCAAAACACGCTGGCGGCCACGCTGAACGCCTCGATCCAACAGGACCTCTACCAGGCGAAAGCTCGGGGATTCGCCTCGTCGCTCGAAGCCTCGTTGTTCCCGGACAACGTGCCGGTCTCGGTCTATGACAACCTGATCGCGTCGATTCACAAGCGGCTGCCGTCGCTCTACCATTATTACGACGTGCGGCGACGCAAGATGGGCCTGAGCGACATCCACCACTACGACACCTACGTGCCGATTCTGTCCGAGCTGCACGTCACGCACACGTGGGACGAGGCCGTGCAAACGATCGTCGCGGCGCTGAAGCCCCTCGGCGACGACTACGGCAAAACGCTCCGGGCCGGGCTGACGACCGATCGCTGGTGCGACCGCTATGAAAATCGCGGCAAACAGAGCGGCGCTTTTTCGGCCGGCACCTACGACGGCAAGCCCTACATCTTGATGAACTACCAGCCCGACGTGCTCGATCACGTCTTCACCCTGGCGCACGAGGGCGGCCACTCGATGCACAGCCATTTCTCCGCCCACAGCCAGCCGTTCGCCTATTACGACTATTCGCTGTTTGTGGCCGAGGTGGCCAGCACGTTCAACGAGACGTTGCTGAGCCGCCGCCTGCAAGCCGAGGCGAAAGACGACCGTCAGAGGGCCTACCTGATCAACCACGAGATCGACTCGATCCGCGCGACGATCTTCCGTCAGACGATGTTCGCCGAGTTTGAACGGTTGACGCACGCCTCGGCCGAGGCCGGCGAGCCGCTCACGCTCGAACGGTTCAAGTCGATCTATCGCAAGCTGCTCCGAGAGTATTTCGGGCCGGAATTCGTCGTCGACGATCAACTGGCGCTCGAGTGTTTCCGCGTGCCGCATTTCTATCGGGCGTTTTACGTCTACAAATACGCCACGAGCATGTCGGCGGCCATCGCGCTGGTCGATCGCGTGCTTCAGGGCGGCCAAAAGGAACTGAACGATTACCTTGGTCTGCTCAAGGCCGGCTGCTCAAAAGATCCGCTCGATCTGCTGCGCGACGCCGGCGTGGACCTCGAAAAACCCGGCTGCGTCGATCGGGCGCTGGACCGGTTCGACACGCTAGTGCAGGAACTCGATACGTTGGTCGGCCGCTAACCCGTCCTGAGACTTGCCCAACCCTTACAAGACAATCGAAGCCCTTTCAGGAGCCGTTTCTCTACGCGGGTCTGAACAGCAATTCCACACTCTTAATGTTTGATGGCTCACTAAGAGGAATCTTGACCGTCTCGGAGTTGTTTGGTAACGAGAGCATGTACACTGTTCCGTTCAGGACCGGCTTGTTAGCGCCAATCCGGCGGTCGCTGCAAGTGATGTGGTCGGTTCCGACGATCTTGCCTTCGGCGTTGTGCAAGCGAATATCCACGCTGATTCTCCGAGAGGAACTTTCCTTACCCTTAAAGGTAAACCCAAGTTGCACCTTTGCCGTGCGTGTGTCGCGCATTGCTACTCGAAGTGACCGTGGTTCCACAAAACTGCTGCGATAGTCTTTCAGTGAGACCGCCTTCTCGTCTGCGAATGGCCCATCGACCACGATTTTCAACTTCGGCTGCCACCACCCGCTCTTGAACCATAACACCCCAGGGTTCGCTGCGTCAAGCAGGGCAACCCCAACGCCAAGAAACGTGCGTCGCCTGAATTTCGTGTTTGAAACCCCATCTTCTCGATCTTGGTTCTTATCTGTCACAACTCCTCTCCTTTACCCATTTTCATTGAGTGAAGTGAGTGATAGGAAAAGTGATTTTCTCCATACCTGAATCTAATCTTTTGCGTATTGGGCAGTCAAGGCGAGCTGACATGCGTCGACGTTCTTTAGAAGGTCGCCCCGAACGTGTCAATGTCCACGTACGTCAACTCGTCCGGCGCGGATGAGCGCCAACAGCGGAAAGTAGTGCCGGTAGAGGTTGTAGTTGAGCATGAATCCGCGCGACAGTTCGGCGCCTTGATCGAGCATGTTGAGGCCGCCGTTGGACCGCGTGGCACGTTCGCCGACGCCGTAGCCGGGAAAGCCCGTGCCCGTGTATTGCGGCTCTTGCCACGTTCCTTCGGATTGCCTCTCCACGAGAAACGCGACGCCTCGATCGATCGCCGCGTCATATTTGGAGGACTCCATGGCCAACAGGCCGATCAGCGCCCAGGCCGTTTGCGACGGGGTGGACTCGCCAACGCCTCGCATCCGATCGTCGGCATACGAGACGGGCGTTTCGCCCCAGCCGCCGTCGGCGTTTTGATGCGCGACGAGCCAATCGGCGGCACGATCCAAAAACGGGCCCCGCACGTTCAGCGCCGTCAAGGCGGGCAACACCGCCGCGGTGCCGTAGATGTGGTTGACGCCCCAACGGCCGAACCACGATCCGTCCGACTCTTGCTCCTTCAAAATAAACCGCACGGCTCGCCGCACCCGAGCGTCCTGCGCGGTAAAGCCCAGATAAGCCAGCGACTCGACCACGTGGGCCGTCACATCCACCGACGGCGGGTCGATCACTTCGCCGAAATCGCAAAATGGAATCTTCGTGACGAGCCGAGACGTGTTGTCACGATCGAACGAGGCCCAGCCGCCGTTGGAACACTGCATGGCCAGCACCCAATCGGTGGCCCGGCGCAACGCCGCGTCCACGGACGACAGGTCCGCCACGGATTGCTTGGCCTTCACCAGGGTCAGCATCGCCACCGCCGTGTCGTCGACGTCGGGATAGGCGGCGTTCGCCCGCTGAAACGCCCAGCCGCCGCAGGGCGTGTTCGGCCTCGCATGAACGGCCCAATCGCCCGGCGTCGTCGCCTGCTGGCTCAACAACCAGGCAAGGCCCTTTTGCATCGCCGCCGACGTTCGCTCGGCGTGGCCCGATTCGATCATCGCCAACACGGCCCAGATCGTGTCCCACACCGGCGACTCCGACGCCTGCAAATACAACGCGTCGTCTCGCTGGACGGCCCAATGGGCGTTGAAGGCGTCCAATCCTTTCGCCACGGCCGGGTGCGTCAACGGATAGCCTTCCACGTGCAACGCCATCAGCGCATAGATCCACGGAGGCTGAATGCCGCCCCAGGCGCCGTCCGCATCCTGATGCTTGAGGATCCATTCGATGGCCAGTCGAACGGCCGCTTCCCGTCCCGGTTGGATCGGCCAGCGCGAGTAAAACTTCAGCGCACGGTCGATCCATGCAAACGCGCTTTCCCAGGAAAACAAGCGTTTGCACGGGGCGATGGAAAAATCGAACCGCTCGCGTCCCCTCGGAAAGAGTTCGTCCAATCGCGACTCCGCCGGCAGCGGACGCACCGGGCGACGCGCCGACAGAACGCACAGCGGCACGATCGTCGCCCGCGCCCAAGCGGCGAACTGATAGATGCTCACCGGAAACCACGCCGGCAGCGCGACCAGCTCGGGCGGCAACGTCGGCGTCGCGTCCCACGGCCATTCGCCGACCAGCGCGAGCCAATATCGCGTGAAGACCCGAACCGCCGAGAGCTCTCCGTGCTCGCCGATCCATCGTCGCGCCTTGACAAGCCGCGGATCGTCCGGAGCATGTCCCGCCGTTCGCAACGCCGCATAGCACTCGACCGTCGTGTTGATGTCGCCGGCCGGCGCGTTGCGATAGACTTCCCACGAACCGTCCGAACGCTGAGCCCGCCAGATGCCCTGCACGACGCGATCCAGCTTGGGATCATTCTTGACGCCCAAGAAGTGCATGGCCAAAATCCATTCGGCCTCCATGCAGGAATTGGATTCCAGCACGCCCACCCAATAGCCGCCGTCTTGTTGACGCTCGACGAGCCATTGCTCCGCTGCGGCGACGGCCCTGTTCAACGATTCCGAATCCGCCATCTCAACCTCCATGTTCGAGCCGTGAGACTCGGGGGCCATCTCGCATGCAGGCCACTCGGCCCTCGCGATCGGACGTCCACTTCGAGTCGGATCGAGCCACCGGCCGAAACGGTTCCGCCGTGGCGACGGCCGGCTCTCGTCTGGCCGCCCCGCCCAACGCCGTCAACCGCAACCCGTTGAAGCTATTGCAGTTACGACGCCGTCCAGACAATTTCCGAGGGTAGCAGGTCGCCGCAAAAATAACAAGGGGGGGACTGGCAGCGAGCAGGTTGGACACGGAGCATCAGGACCTCGTCGGCCAAGCCCTCCTGGGACTTGCCCAGAAGCCCGGCGAATCAGCCCAGGGAGAAATGTCGTCCATTGGAGAAGCCGAAACGAGAGTCATTTCGGCGACACCTTGTCACCTCCGCCATTTCTGATACACTTTTTGGATTCGTTGTACGGCATTGAGAATTGCCAGATGCGCCCGTAGCTCAATTGGATAGAGCATCGGTCTTCGGAACCGAGGGTTGGGGGTTCAAATCCCTCCGGGCGTACTCTTTTTCGGGGATTTTTTTGCATCAGGTGGTCGGGATCGGCGCCGCAAGCGGACTTCGAACATGGCCGCGACTCATGGCGCGATCAAATGGCCTCGAAAACAAATCTCAGCGAGAACCAGACGCCGGCCACTACGAATAGCCAGCCGGTAATCTGACGCGCCCACCATTCGACCTTGGCGAGTATGTTGTAGGCTTTGCCGACGGATTTTGCGCTGTAGGCCAGCAAGAAGGCCACCAAAAGCACGGGCACGGCGGTTCCGATGCCATAGACCAGGGGCAAAACAATCGTGGCCCCGGGCAGCGACGCTTCGGGAAGGCTGATGCCGATCTTCACAAGCTGGCCGGTGACGGCTCCAGCCTCGGAACCCAGTAGAAGAGCAAGCAGTCCGAAAAACCATGCGGCCGAGGTGGGACAGAACGCAACCGCGAAGAGCACGCCAAGCAGCAGTGCGCCCCAGATTCCCATCGCGTCGATTCGTTTCTGCATTCCCTCGCTCATCGTCGCCCCGCCACCGCTAAAGGTGACGAGCCCAACCAGAAACATGCCCAGCAACAAAAACACCGGACCGAGGACCATGCTTCCATATTCTTGAAGGAACAGAGCGACGGCCGGGATCGACATCGCCGTCGTTGCAATGACCACGGCGAGAACCAGATAGAGCAGACACCGCCCGAGCGTATAGAGAAGCCCGGCGGCCAGCACCCCACGCGAGTCGCCGACCTTGCGTCCCACATAGGAGACCGCCGCGATGTTGGTTGCCAATGGGCAGGGGCTAATGGACGTCAGCAGGCCCAGGTAGAGAGCCGCTCCGGCGTAAAGCAGATAGGCAACCATCGACTTCCTCCCATCAACATCCGGCAGACGTCCCCTGTCGATGCCGGCCACTGGCCACCGCAAGGCGACGTCCGTCCGACGACGCCCGCGAACGGTCTATCGCCCATGGACCGATGGTCATCGGTTCATTTTTTGAGCGGCCTCGTCGGCTTCGGACTTCATTGCAGTTGTCGACTCGGGCTTCTGATAGGCAGCGACACCATCCCGCACATACTTTAAGAACGCCTCCTTGTCGCCGTTCTTCGCCCAAATCTCCGTCAGGTTTTTGTACGCTTTGACTTTGTTGCCGACCACTTGCGCAACGATCAGCGTGGGGCCGCCAACCTTGTAACCATTGGTCTGGGCGGCATTCTGCGCGTCTTGAAAGTCCACGTAGTGGAACTCCACCGTGCCGGCCTTGATCTGCTTGGCGAAACCCTCCACGACCGCCTCCTCCGAGTAGCTGCCCATGCGAAGGCAGGTCGGACAACGCTGGGTGCGGTGAAAGTACATCACGACCACACGATCGGCGGGCGCGGCGGCCGGTTTGTCGGCTTTGACCGGATCGCCGGTCGCGAGCGCCGTTTGTGAAAGCGCCAAAACGCAAAAGGCAACAACACCCAATGCACCTGCAATGGCGACACGTTTCATCGGTTCGGTCTCCTGTTGATAGGGTTGAAACACAAGGTTCCCGTTACGGAATCGGAATGGCAGACGTGGCCTTCGCGGGCACGCTGCCGGCGTTCGACGTCGAAATCTTCGATCCCGACGTCCGAGCGATTGGGGTCTCCGACTTCCGGCCGGGCGAGAGCATCCGCTCGATCTCCCTTCGCACATATTTGATGAACGCCGGCTTGTCGCCCACCATCGCCCAGACTTCGTCCAATCGCTTCCAGTCCTCGATCTCGCCGTCCTTCATTTTGGCTAAGACGACCACCGGCATCTGAATCTCGAACTTCGTGGCCAGCGCCTTGGATGCGGGCCGTTGGTAGTTGACGATTTTCCAAACCACCTGCCCATTGTCCAACTGCGAGGCAAAGCGCGTCTGAACCGTCTCTTGCGTCTGGGATTCGATCAACCGGCAAGTCGGGCATCGGACGTTGCTGTGGAAATAGTAGACGATCAGGCCGTTGCCGACCGTTTCGGACTTGGCCGGGTCGCCTGATGCGGCGTCGATTCCACCCTGACCGCGCAACGCCCGAAGCTCCTCGACGATGCTGGCCAGTTGCGGTTCAAGACGAGAGGCCGCCTGGGAGTCCAGTGCGCGAGCGATCAAAACGACCAGGGTCGCGGAGAACAACGAGATCAAACAGACGGCCGCAGCGTTTTTGAGTTCCATGCGGATATTCCTTGTCGATTCGCGGTATTTTTTCAGACCGCTTCCGGGTGTCGTTGTTGACTCCAAGCACCGCGCCGCGATGGGCTACCGCGCGCAATGGACGCGATATGCCTTGGCCAGCGCGTCTCGATAGTCCTGCTCCTCACAGGCGTCGATGTAGTGATAGACCGAGACTGCTTTCACCAACGTGTCGGCGCAGTGCTCGTCCGGCTTCAACCCCTTCTTCTGAAGCTGCTGGAAGATCAACGGCAGACCGGGGACCGCCACCGACTTTCCCTTGATTTCCAACTTTCCATCCTGCGACGGCTTGCTGCACGCGCAACAAGCGCCATCGGCGGCCGAGACATCGCCTGCTTCCATGACGGCGGAGCCCGCCAAAACGTCCACCTCGGAGGCAATGCGTTCCGCCAGGAGCCACACCGCCTCTTCATCGGCCTTGTCGGCGTGGCGGGTCGAGCGGTGGCAGCCTTTCGCCCGGTCGCCGAGAATGTCGCTCACGACCAGCGAGACGCTCACCTTGCCGCTGTACTGCTCCGTTCCTCGCTTTGCACAGCGTTTCGAGCATCCATCGACGGTAATCGTGGGGTGCTCGCGGGCGAATCGACGCTCGCCTTCTTCGCCCGCCAGAAAAAGTGGCAGGCACAGCGTCACGGTGTGTTGGGGACGCAACCCCTCCAACACCCGGCGCACCGCTTGCCGCGCAATGGTCCCCTCGGGAATTTCCTCGCCGCTGCACGAAATAACGCCAACTTTTGCGATGGCTTCGCCCATGACGATCTCCTCACTCCGCGTTTGGCTGCTTTGCGACCTGCGCGACTTCGGCCGCCAGTTCTTCGACAACGGTCCAACCTTCCTCGCTTAGGGCGGTTGCCGTGCCAAAGTTTGCGCCGCGATGGCGTTTCATCACGTCGTAGACCCGGATGCCCTTGGCGATCTTGCCGCCCGACAATTCGACATTTTTCATGGCGCAGAGCTTCGGACAGCCGTCCAGCGTGATGCAAGGGATCTGCTGGACCTTCTGTTTCGTCTCGACGTCGCCGGTGACCAGCAAGGCGAGGCACACGGTCTCCGCCCGAGCTGGCAACCATTCGTCGGCAACGTGGTAGACCGCCTCGCGGCTGATCAGGCCATGCACCTTGCCGACGCCGCTGCAAGGAATCACCAGGACTTCCGGCGTTGGGCTTTTGTGATCCATTCGAAATCCCCCTTTTGCACAGGGTCGCGATCAGGACGCCTTGGCTTCGGCGATCAACTTCTTGATTTCCTCGAAGTTCGGCAACCGACCCGCCGTTTTTACTTCGCCGTTGATCACCAGCCCCGGCGTCATCAAAATCTCGAAGGCCATAATCTTTTGGATGTCTTCGACCTTCTCGACCTGAGCGTCGACGCCCGTCTCTTGCACCGCCTTCTTAACGGTCTCATGGAGCGTTTTGCACTTCGCACATCCCGTTCCAAGCACTTGAATCAACATTTCAGTCACTCTTCAACAAAGATTTCAGGTTCGATCACGATTTCCGATTTCACGGAATTGGCCACCAGGCTGTATTTCTGCGCGGATTGCAGGGCGCGCCGCACTCGCGCCTCGACGACCTCCGGCTTGTCGCCATCCGCCGCAACGCGAATCACGGGGCGAAAGTGCAGCCGGGTGAAGATTTCGGTGCGGTCGAGTTCGATGCGCTTTGTGCCTTCCGTTCGACATTCGTAGGAGAGCAACTTGATTTTGAACCGCTCGGTCGCCCAAAGGAACATCATCATCACACAGGTGTTGGCGGCAGCCACGTAAGCGTCCTCCGGCGTGAAGACGCCCTCCAATCCGTGGGCGTCCGGCGGGGCCGAGAAATCCATCTCGGGGCCGTTGCCCATGACCAAGCGGCCTCGATGCTCGCCTTTCCATTGGACGGTCGTGTGATAAACGGCGGTTTGGCTCATGATCCACTGAGCTCCTGCTCTGCTTGCGACCGCAGGGCGGAAAGATACGCCTCGGGGGTGAGCAGCGTCGCCTGTTCGCGATGCCAGTCGGCGGCTTCGATCACGGCCAACCAGCCCTTGTCATACGGGGCCTCGTTGATGATCTCCGGGCTAAGCGCGAGGGCCGCGTTGACTTCAAGCACCGTTCCGCTGACCGGCGAGAAAAGGCTCGCATTCGCCTTGATCGTCTCGATCTCGGCAAACTCGTCGCCGACGGCCAACTTCGCGCCAACCGGTTTCACATGCGCGAACGCCACATCGCCGTTGCGTTGTTGCAGATAGTCGGTCAGTCCGACCCGCACGCCATTGGCCTGCCGCTGCACCCAAACGCCATCGACGCTAAATAGCCGATCGGTCGCCACTCGAAAGACGAACTTGTCGATCGTTGTTTCAAGATATTCGGACATGCCATCTCCTCAGCATGGTTTTTTTGACGCGGTGGAAGAACTACAGCAACAGCACGCCCCCGGTCGCGGGCCGACCTCGCGCGCCGCCGCCAGTTGCTCGCCCGCCGTCTTGAGGACTTGCTCGGCCATGTGCTCCTTGACGTTGCGAGCGGTCGCCACGGCCATGGCCACGTCGCCGCGAGACACGCCCTGGTTGAGCGCCTCGCGGAAGTGATCCTTGAAGCATGGTTCGCAATTGCAGGCGACGGCCGCCCCGATTGCCACCAATTCTTCAACGGCGGACGAATACAGGCTGGGCGTTTCCGTTTCAGGAACCGACATGGAGGCGTCTCCCTTATTGCCATTTGGCAAAGTCACCAAGTCTCGCAACTCAAAAAAAGAAACGTGCGTCAACGCCTACGACACCAGCAGCCTTTGCTGATCTTTCGCGTTGCACTTCATCACCGACTCCACACACTCAAAGAAGTCCAACACGCACCGCACCCGCAGACTGTAATACACCTGGGCTCCACGTTTCTCGTCCACGATGATGCCGGCGTTCTTGAGCATCGCCAAGTGGCGCGACACCGTGGACATATCAACGCCGATCATCTCCGTCAGTTCGCAGACACACCGCTCGCGGCAGCGCGACAATTCATCCACGATAAACAGACGCGTGGGATGCGCCATCGCCTTCATGATCCTGGCGCGGGCCTCGTATTTGGCTTGGGTTCTTGCGTCCATAGGAGCCTTTCATCGGTCGGGAGTGCTTGCCAGTTTAGCCAAATGCCCACCTGTCGTCAACTTCAGTCCACCTGCCCACACTCGCCATTTCGCCGATTCGCCGCGAACGCCACCTTCTCGCATCGACACGCGAGGATTACGGCTCTGCGGTGGCCTTCGACTCCACAAAGTACCGCCGTTGGAAGTAAAGGGCGACGTTCACCAGTCCGATCAGCACCGGCACTTCGACCAGCGGACCAATGACCGCCGCGAAGGCAGCGCCCGAGTTGATGCCGAACACCGCCACCGCCACGGCAATGGCCAGCTCGAAGTTGTTGCTGGCGGCCGTGAACGAAAGGGTCGCGGTCTTTGCGTAGTTCGCCCCGGCTTTTTTGCCCATCCAGAAACTCGCCAAAAACATCACCACGAAGTAGATCAACAGCGGTACGGCGATGATCACGACCGAAAGCGGCTGCTGCACGATCTTATCGCCTTGCAGGCTGAACATCACGACGATGGTGAACAACAGCGCCACCAAGGTGATCGGGCCGATCTTTGGAATGAAGGTTTTTTCGTACCAAGGTTTTCCCCGGGCCTTCACCAAGACCAGCCGCGTAAGCATCCCGGCGATGAAAGGAATGCCCAGGTAAATGAAAACGCTCCAGGCGATGTTGCCCATCGTGACCTTCGACAAGTCGATCTCTCCGAGTTCGATGCCCAACAAGGGCGGCAACACCTTGATGAACAGCCACGCGAAAACACTGTAGAAGAGCACCTGGAAAATGCTGTTGAGCGCCACCAGGCCGGCGCAGTATTCCGTGTCGCCTTTGGCCAGATCGTTCCACACGATCACCATGGCGATGCAGCGAGCCAGCCCGATCATGATCAGGCCGACCATGAACTCCGGATAGCCTCGCAACAACAGAACGGCGAGCGCGAACATCAGGATCGGCCCGACGATCCAGTTTTGCACGAGCGAAAGCCCCAGAACCTTCCAATCGCGAAACACGTCGCCCAATTCCTCATACTTCACCTTGGCCAGCGGCGGATACATCATCAGGATCAGGCCGATCGCGATCGGGAGGCTCGTCGTTTCATTGATCTTGAAACCGTCGATCAGCGCCGCCGCCCCGGGCGCAAACCGGCCCAGCCCGACGCCAAACGCCATGGCCAAAAAAATCCAGAACGTGAGGTAGCGATCCAAAAATGATAATTTGCCGCTTAGGCCTGCCGCTTTGGGCATTGGCGTCTCCTATCGTCGCGTAATGTTTTTAAGGGAATCTGGCAATGTTTCGACAAACGCCCTCGGGCTTCGACATGACTTTCCAGCACACAGAAAAAACCCTTCAGCATCGATTCTGCTTCTTGCACAAATCGTCACGGTCCATCTTGAGAATCCGTTTCAACTGTTTGGCGTCTTCGCGCGATTGCGGATCCTCGGCAAACAACCGGGCCACCAGCGAGGTCATCTGCCTGGCCTCGACAGGCACGTCCCCTTTGGCAAGCCGGTAGAACATCCACCGCCCCTCCTTGCGACTATCTACGAGCCGGGCCTGTTTGAGAATCGTCATATGCTTGGAAATGGTCGATGGAGCCAGCCCGAGCAACTCAACGACTTGGCACACACAAAGCTCCTTGGGACCGATCGCCATCAGAATCCGCACGCGATTTTCATCCGCCAGGGCCTTCAGGACCGCCATGAGGTCTCGCATGAGCCAGCCTTTCGACTACAGTATATTTCGCCATATAACCATATAATACGCGGGCGATGCCGGGCGGTCAAGAGCCTTTGCCACGAAAACCGCGCGGACGCGATGCTCTCCGGTCGGCCGCGACGCCCCCATGCTCGCGTGCCTCGCCCTCTTATTCGGCGGTCCGCCCGGTTTTGCCGACTTTTCGCGAGTTGCGTTTCAGAGGGGACGCCGCTCTCGCAACGAGAGACTCGTCACCATGGGCACTCTGGGCGATCCCATCACCGTCGCGTCTTTTCTTTTTCCAAAACGACGCGGCATCCGTTCGAGCCGATGGGATCGCGACACGATTACGGCGAGTGAAAAACTCACCGGGCCATCCGCCGTCCGTTCCGCCTCCGCCTCCGTTTGCACCCGATGTAGGCGGCCAGACCGGTCAGGCCGGTCGTCAACATAACCAGCGTGCCCGGCTCGGGGATAAAGCTGAATCCGTTGTTGTATTTGTACAGATTGCCCGTCCCGCCCGCCAACGTCACGTCCAAGACGTGGTCGTCGAGCCAAACAACGGTTTCCTCGCCAGTCGTTTGATCGAGCCAGAGCAGACTGTCCACGCTGTCGTCAAACGTAACCTCAAACGGCAGCGCGTAGTTTGAAGCCGTCGCGGTCCCGGAAAACACGTTGGTAAGCATGAACAATTCTTCGCCGCGGTCATCCGTGAAGAAACCGATCATGCCATCCATCAGCTCTCCGTTCTGTTTTACGCTGATGTCGAGGATGTGCGAATCGCCGCCCGTGCCCTCCGACCAGTTGGACAGAGAATAAGGCACGTCGTTTTGAAAGGTCCATCCGAAATACTTCGTTTGTCCGGCAACATAGCTGACCGCCGTGCTGGTGGCCGCCCTCAAGACATTGCCAAGTTTCTGGGCCTCGGCGTTTGCCACGGCGGCATAGCTGTACATCGCGTTGGTGGTGCCGGTGCCGTTGCTGCCCGTCACCAAACTGCTGTCGCTCCCGGCCGAATATCGAAAATAGCTCAGTCCCTTGTAGCCGGCGGTCAAATACGCGTACACGTTCAGCCGGTTTTCCGAATCGCTTGGATACCGGTACGTTGACCCCTCCTTCAAAAACGACTGGAGAAAGGCGAAATAGGGCAGGTTGTTTGCCAGTCCCATTCGACGAAACCCCATCAGGCCATCGTAAAACATATTCGGACTGGCTACGCCGCTGTGGGTCGTACGAAACGGATAATAGTCGTACATGAGCACGTCGGGTTGGACGGCGTCGATATAAGCCTGGACCGCTGCGTCGCCGGCCGCCTCGCCCGACGACGACCCCGTGTAGGGACCGACGATATTCGCATAGACCAGCATGTTGGAGAATTGCGACTGCGACTTCAGCCATGTCCCAACCTCGCCGACGCCGGCGTACTTGTCCGAAGTCGGCTCGTCGCAGATATACCACCCCGCCGCGCCGGTCGTATGAGCGGCGTACAACGAATTGGCTCTGGTTTTGATTGCATCGGTCAGACTCGAGGCGCTGAGAATGCCGTGCCACAACGGACTGTAGCCGGCGTTGTTGTATCGGGTGATGTAGCTGCCGTTGTTCGCAGCGTTAATCTCAACGCTATTTAATCCGACGCCTGAAAGCAGCGATGGGGCTACGTCCGCACTTGACCAGCCGGCCATCATAAACGGATTGGAACGCACCCACTGCTGGCCGTAGTTGTCCGGCCGCACGTACGTTTCATCTCCCCGCGAAATTGCTCCAAGAAGCGCCAGCAAGAACAGCCCCGGCGCGAGCAGAAGAACGACCGCTCTCAGAACCAATCTCATAGCATGACCCTCTCAGTAAAAACTGGGAAAACATCACAAGACGACCGGGCTATGCAACGGACTTTATGGTTTGAGCGCGGGAAAGCTTTCAACCACTAAAGTAAACTTGTTGTCGCTTATCTTTTCCTTTTGCTAAGTTGTCCGACGAATCGCCAGCCTTGAAATCAGCGCGAAATAGGCCGACGAGGCGCGTTAAACTCACCTTTTTCAATAAACTAATCCTAAATGCGAGAAATCGGATTGTACTCTCTCGGGAGGGTGGTTGCAACAACCCCACCCGATAAATTTTCACATTTTTGGAACTGGCTGGAATTTTCCGGCACAAGTTGCCGGCGCACTCCCGATTGGTGGCTCATGCCAAAGGTCAGAAGTCTTGTTGGCCATGTTTTTTAGGGGTAGGGGGGGGGAATTGTTATACTTGGACGTAATCGTTCACACCCTGGAGAGATTAGAGATTGTTGTCCATCAACTGACATGGGACACGGGCGGCCCTTTCGGCGACATAGGATGCCATGTCGTGGAATGTTGTCGAAGAAATCATTGCTCGCCAGCCTTCCGAAGTCCAAGCGATTATTCGCGCGCTGTTGGCTAACCTTTCAAGTGGATCAAAGTTGGGAACACCTCACCGGCCCACAGGAAAGCCGTTCTCGGCATGAGATCAGGCCGAGTGGCGGCGCCTTGAAAAGTCCATGGTCATTGGCCTTCGGCACGAACAAGCCGCAGCATGGCCGCTGATGAATCTCGGCCAAACTGTATTTGCTTGCGGCGAAATACCGGATAGCCAAGTCGGGCCAGAATGTGCCTTGCTCGTGAGAACGATAGGATGTCGTACCACACGCTGTTGTCCGCTTGATTCCATTCGACCATGAAACGTTCCTCACCAATGGCCGCATGATCGGGCAAGGTGCCATAGGCAAAGCCAAACCGTTGGATCGATTCCTCCTCATCGACGACATAGATGATCCGACAGGCATTGAGCCACCAAAGGCCGATGACATGGGCAACCACTGCCATGACCTCGCCTGCTTGAATTCGCATTTTCGGCGAATACGCCTCCAGCCAGCCGAGGTTGAATTGTTCCCATCGTTCCAACCCGGCCCTGGCGATCTGAAAGGTTTTCTTCCCCTCACCCAACTTGGTCCGAGTATGAGCTACAAGGAAACCCGTCGGGGGATGGGTCGCTGTCGCACCAACCGACGAATAAGTAAACTCGGAGGCCGTCTGTGCCGCAAGAAAGCGGCGAATCGTGTCAGGAGTTGGTTTGTGCAACGACAGCATACCTGCCCTCAGTTTTGCCTATCCCCAATAATAAAAGTAAAGTTCACAATAGCAGTAAAGCAAGTCGTTTTCCAGCCGAACCTTGAATGAAGATCGATGGCGTTCCACGAGCCTGAAACTTCCGATCAGGATCATTGCCCCGTTGTCTTGCTAACGGGAGCGACGGGCTATGTTGGCGGTCGTTTACTCCCACTTCTCGAACAACGCCCAGTTGTGGTTCGTCCCCTGGTCAGAAACCCGGGGAGACTCCAACACTGCAAGCCATCCACGCAGGTCGTCCGTGGCGATGTTCTCGACCTACGCTCGCTCGACGAGGCCATGCGTGGCGTCCATACCGCATACTACCTCGTCCATCTCATGTCTGGAAACACGGATTTCGAGAAGCAAGACCGGCAGGCGGCGGTCAACTTCGCCGATTCTGCACGACGGGTGGGAGTTCAGCGAATCATCTATCTCGGCGGTCTGGGCGATGATGCAAACGCCAACCTTTCGCCACACTTGCGTAGCCGCCATGAAGTCGGACGAATCCTGCGGGATTCCGGCGTCGAGACCATCGAGTTCCGAGCCTCGATAGTAATTGGTGCAGGAAGTCTTTCGTTCAATTTGATTCAATCGCTGACCGACCGATTGCCGGTCATGATCTGCCCACGCTGGCTCACGACACCGACGCAACCCATTGCCGTGGACGACGTGCTGGCCTATCTCTTGGCGGCGAAAGACTTGCCTGCGGGTGAGAGTCGCATCTTCGAGATCGGCGGCACGGATGTTGTGACTTACGGAGATTTGATCCGAGAGTACGCCCATCAAAGAGGTCTGCGGCGTTGGTTGATTTCCGTGCCCGTGCTGACGCCGTATCTGTCGAGCCTGTGGCTGGCCCTGGTGACGCCCGCCAGCTTCGAGGTCGGGCGGCATTTGATCGAAGGATTGAAGAATCCCACCGTGGTTCAAGATAGGAAAGCTCTGAATGTGTTCCCCATCCATCCGATGGGAGTGAAAGCCGCCATCCAAAAGGCTCTGTCGGCGAGGAATTCCGAAAGCTGACGCCACTACTTGGCCTCACGCCGCTTCAACGCCCTCACCAACTTCTTTGCCACCAGTTCTTTCGTTTTGGCTTCAACCTCGACGGTCATATCAAGCCCATCTCCGCCCCCCCTCACGACTACCCAGGGTGTGAACGCTTCCTATTCGAACCCGTAAAGAAGCGATGGACGGAGGAGCAAATTGCGTCCGCCTTGCGACAAGCACCCCTACCTTGCAGCGACGTTTTACGCTCGTTTATTGGGCGATGCCATAGGACGCCCTTTGCGTGTTTTCATGGTTTTTTCTCGCGGCGCTCGCCCGGATTCGTTCGCGAAGATACTCGACCAACGTGCGATGCGAGCGGCTGCCCCGCGTCAGGTCGAACCGCACGAAGACGGCCGCTCCGTGCGTTCGCCACCACGTTCGCCCCTCCTCACACGACATCAACTCCAGCAGCGTGCGGAATTTTTTCAAATCGACGGGCAGTTGCCGACGAACTCCACGAGGCAGCCTTCCGTCCCACCCATAGCGAGGCCAACTGTAGTAGCCATTCTCGCGATCGCTTCGGCCCGCCATGGCTTCCATCCAATCGACGCCGATCCGAGCGGCGTTGCGCACCTGCCGGTAAAACATTTGCAGCCCCAGTCCACAGCCTCGCAACCGGCCGACGTTGATGCAAAAGCCGTCGTTCAACAGGACCACGGCGGACTTCTTCGAATACAAATAATAATAGCCGCAATAGGCGGCGGCCGTCGGATCGTGCATTTCGAGGTAAAGCCGCCCGCCCGAGACTCCGACCGTCACGCGCGCATCGTCCGGCGCGCCCGCCAGACCGGCATATCGGCTCGGCGGAATCGCGCGACCGAACAATCGCCGCGCAATGCGATCGGCTGCGGACCGTTCGCCGAGAAAGAAGGCGACCTCCGCACGACTGCGGGCAGGCCATGGCCGCCAGGTCGCCGCGGGCAACGTCGTGCTTTGGGCCAACCCCATCGCCTACCCCGAAACACCGCACCAAGCCGTTGCCCGCTTTGAAAAATGCGCGATCGCCGAGAGCCCGCAAAACGCTCGACGGACGCCGAACGCCGGAAAACCCTCGGACGCCCAAAACCGAGGAACAGAATACCGGCCCGCGGTGACAACATGTTGTCACGCCACTTGCAGGACCGCGGCCAGAATACAAAAGAACCGGCCGTCACGTTGCGCGAGGTTCGATTAGTCAAACCGGAAAGATTGTCGCGACGTTGTCGATCGCGTCCGGCGAGGACGGACGGGCGGATGTTTCAACGCGGATCGCCGCGCGACCGGGGAGCATTGACGATCGGCTCAGGCGCTCTTCCAACGACGATCGTGACGCGGCGGCTCTTGCTCTTCCTCGCCCTCAAAATCTTCCTCGACGACGTCGTCGTCCGCCTCCGCCTCGTCTTCCCCCAAATCTTCATCCTCGAAGGGCGGCTCGTCGTCCTCGTCCTGATCCGCGTCGTCGTCGATCTCCTCGTCGATCGGCTCGTCTTCGCCCTGTGCTTCCGCGTCGTCCGCCGAAGCGTCCTCATCGTCCACGGGCTGAACGTCTCGTTTGGCATCGGTCAGGAGGATCTTCGCATTGCGTCGCGGCGGAACGGGCGGCGCGACCGCGGCCGATCCGGTCTGATCGCCGCTCATCTGCTCCCATTGTTCGACGGTGATGAGGATTTCTCGCGCTTGCGAGCCGTTGTACGGTCCCACAATGCCGTCTTCGGCCATGAAGTCGATCAGTCGGGCGGCGCGTCCGTAACCGATGCCCAGCGAACGCTGCAACAGCGAGACGCTGCCTCGCCCTTCGCGCACGACGATGTCGATCGCCGACTCGTACAGTTCGTCGCGGTCGCTGAGTTTCTGACCGTCGCCGGACGACTGCGTCTTGAGCTGGACCAACTCCTTGACGAACTGCGGTTCGGAGGTGCCCACCGCGTCGATGATCCGCGAAATCTCGTCGTCGCTCACGTAGGTGCCTTGGCCGCGAAGCAGGGTGCTGATGTCGGGACACAGGAACAACATGTCGCCATTGCCCAACAGTTTGTCGGCGCCCATCTCGTCGAGCACCACGCGGCTGTCGGTGCGGCTGGCCACTTGAAAAGCGATTCTCGCAGGCAAGTTCGATTTGATCAGGCCGGTGATGACGTCGACGGTCGGCTTTTGGGTGGCCAAGACCAGGTGAATGCCGACCGCCCGGCTCTTTTGGGCCAAACGAATGATGTGCCCTTCGACCTCCTTGGCGGCGGTCATCATCAGGTCGGCCAACTCGTCGGCGACCAGCACGATGTAGGGCATGTGCGTCGGGATCTGTCTGCGTTCCTCGTCGTCTTCCGGCTGGATGCGCTCCATCAACTCTTCTTCGCCCAACTGGTTGTAGACGCTGATGTGGCGCACCCCGGCGCGGGCCAGCAGATGATAGCGTTCCTCCATTTTCTCGACGGCCCAGCCCAAAATCGCCTCCGCCTTGCGCATGTCCGTCACGACGGGGTGCATCAAGTGCGGCAGGCATTTGTATTGGCTCAGCTCGACCATCTTCGGATCGACCATCAACATGCGAACTTCGTCGGGCCGGCGCGTCATCAGCATCGAGACGATGATCGAGTTCAAGCAGACGCTCTTGCCCGTGCCCGTGCGCCCGGCGATCAACAGGTGCGGCAGCGTGGTCAGATCGACGATCAGCGGGCTGCCGGCCACGTCTTTGCCGAGATAGATCGGGATGCGCATCTTCGCGACTTTGCCGCTGGCCTCTTCCATCACTTCGCGCAAATGGACCAGTTGCCGCTGACTGTTGGGCACTTCGATGCCGACCGTGTTTTTGCCGGGCAGCGGCGCGACGATGCGCACGCTCGGCACTCGCAACGCGATGGCCAGATCGTCGGCCAGTCCGGTGATGCGGCTCAATCGCAGGCCGGCCTCCAGCTCCACCTCGAACTGCGCGATGACCGGGCCGGTTTGAATCTCCACCACGCGAACGTTGAACCCGAAGTCGGCGAACGTTTTTTCGAGAATCTTCGCCTTGCGGCGAACGTCTTTCTCTTGCTCGTCGAA
>JBDKTJ010000027.1:0-40664 GCA_039698075.1 Thermoguttaceae bacterium
TGGTGGCGACCGGACGGCTCGCCCTTGGAACAACGCCCTTACAAAGCCATGGCCGGTCGCGTGTCGGGCAAGAATACGGTCCCCCGCGAATTTGCGGTCCGGTTGACGGACTTGCCCCAAGAGCCGGTGGGCGTACGATGGCAGTCCGAACCGTCGGGTTCTTCGGCTGGTTGCGACGAACTGCAAAACGGCCCCAACAACCTGCGAGCTCTCGCAGTGACGATGCCCCAGGACGCGCGCACGGCGCTCATTCGGATCGGCGTGGCGGCCGGCCCTTGGCACACGTTGCTTGAGGGCGACAGCGGCGCGGCGACTGGCAGCGTCGGCGGAGGCGGGGTGGTGTTTTCCGACGCGTATGAGAAGGGTGGCGGAGTCATAATTTCCGCCTCTCACAATATTGCCGATCAGGAGGTGCGACTTGTTGCGATCACGAAGGACGGCCGCGAACATCGTTCCGGAGACAGCATTGCCCGAAGCGCGGCGAATGTGATCCAGCTCACGGCCACGTTTCCAAAAATCCAACGGAAGGACATCCAAGCGTTTCGTCTGCAAACGCGGCCCTACGAGTGGGCCGAATTCCACAAGGTATCGCTCCGTCCCATTGGGGAATCCCGTAGGTCAGGTACTCCCGTACCTGACACAAGCGGCGAACCGACCGAAACCGCCAGACACGAGGCGTCTAATTTACAAACAGACACTCACCGAGGCCAAGCCGATTCATCTTCGTTGCCGACGGAGCCGGACCTACAAGAAATGCCGCCGGTGGTGGTTCGCTCCGAACCGATCTCCGGGCAACGCAACGTGACACCGGGCGAGACGGAAATCCGTGTCACGTTCAGCAAACCGATGACGGATCGCTCGTGGAGTTGGAGCACGGCCTGGGAAGACTCGACTCCAAAAATGCTCGGCGAGCCGAAATATCTGGACGACGGGCGCACGTGCGTGGTGCGGGCCAAACTCGAGCCGGGCCGGGCGTATGCCTTTTGGCTGAACTCGGAAAATTTTCATAACTTTCAGGATCGCGATGGTCGGCCGGCCGTGCCGTATCTTTTGATTTTTGAAACCAAACCTCAATCTTCCCTGAAAGGATCTTCGCCATGAACCAGCTTTTTCGGACGACCGCCGCGGCAATGTTTGTTGTGGTTTGCTTGTCCGGCGATTTTACAACCGCTCAAGACATCAACGCGATGCCGCCGGTCGTGGTCCAAACCGTTCCGGAATCGGGCGTCAAAGATGTAGCTCCCGGCGAGGTTGAGATTCGCGTCACGTTCAGCAAGTCGATGGCCAACGGTTCGTGGAGCTGGTCGACCGCGTGGCAAGATTCTTCGCCCCAGGCGATCGGCAAGCCGAAATACGACCGCGATCAGAAGACGTGCGTGCTCAAGGTGAAGCTGGAACCCAACAAGACGTATGGATATTGGGTCAACAGCGAGCGGTTTCAGGGGTTCCGCGACCGACAAGGCCACCCGGCCGTGCCCTATCTGTTGGTCTTTCGGACAAAGGGAAATTAGCGAGGGGACCGGTCGTTGACAAGCAACTCCGCGCCGTTGGTGGGTTGGCAGACGTAGACGGCCGGGTGTTGCGACGTTTTTTCCTGGTAGATTTTTGACACCCGGGCGACAAATTCGTCGGCCGATTGGGCTTGGACCAGCGCGACGGCACAGCCGCCGAAACCGGCGCCGGTCATACGCGCGCCGTAGCAGGACGGTTGTGCGGCGGCAATCTCAACCATCGCGTTCAGGGCGTCGCTGGACACCTCGAAATCGTCGCGCAGGCTTGCGTGGCTTTCGGACATGAGCCGGCCCAACGCGACGGCGTCGCCGCGGAGCATCGACTGGGCGGCCTGCCGGGTGCGGTCGTTTTCGGTGAGGACGTGAAGCGCGCGGCGGCGAGTGGTTGGGTCCAGTCGATCGGCTGCCGCGGTGAATTGCTCCAAGGTGACATCACGCAGGGCGGTCGCGCCAAAAAACTTGGTTGCCGCCTCGCATTGTTGACGGCGCTCGTTGTAGGCCGAATCGACCAGCCCACGCCGCGTCGCGGTGTCGAGCACGACGACGACCGTCTCGGGCGGCATCGGAACCGGTCGGATTTCGAGCGATCGGCAGTCGATCAGCAGGGCGTGGCCCGCGAGACCGGCGGCCGAGATCAGTTGGTCCATGATGCCGCAGTGGACGCCGACCCAGCGGTTTTCGGCCCGCTGCGCCAATTTGGCCATGGCGATGGGATCCCAAGACCACCGTGAAACCGCAAAAAACGCCCGGGCTGTGGCCATTTCCAACGCCGCGGAGGACGACAGGCCCGCGCCGTGCGGCACATCACCGACCAAAACGCCTTCCCAACCGGACAGTCGATGGCCGGCGTCTTGCAAGCTCCAGGCCGTGCCCTTCAGATATTCGATCCAACCGGCGCGGTCGTTGGTCGGATGGTCGAGCGAAAACTCGCCGGTCTGGTCGAAGTCGATCGAATGGACGATCACGCGGCGGTCGTTTCGGGGACGCAAGGCGATCCACGCGGCGCGGTCGATGGCCATCGGCAGCACGAAGCCGTCGTTGTAGTCGGTGTGCTCGCCGATCAAGTTGACGCGGCCCGGGGCTCGGACGATCGCGCGCGGCGGCTGGTGGTATCGAGCGATAAAGCCCTCGGCGACGGTTTGCGCGGTGATGGACATGGAGGTGACGGTCCGTGGTCGAGGCTGCGAAATCGCAAACGGCGGCTTTGTTCGTCCTGTTAGTGACTTTTTCGTTTTGCCCGATAGGCCATGGCGAGCATGAAGACGCTGAAGGCCAGCAGGATGCAGCCCCAGCCCAGATTGACGTTGATGCCGAGCGAACGCTGATAGATTTTGGGGTCGGAGACCAGGCCGAATCCGGTGAGAATCAGGCCGAAAATGCCGAACATCAGTCCGATGGGAAGGCGAAGGTCGAGATGCATCAGGGGCTCCGTTTACCAGAACAAGATATTGAGGGCGACGGTGGCGGCCAGCACCAGCAACGCGAGCGTGGCGGGCTGAGCGTACCAGGCCAAGTGTTCGTCCTTGGCCACGTGCGGCGTGAGCGAGTAGACCAAGCCGCGCAGGTCGTCGTCCGTTTTGTTTTGTCGCGTGCACAACGAGACGAGAATGGTCAACAGGAAGCATGTGGTCCAGGCGAAAATGGCGGTCCAAAAGTTTTGGGCCATTTCGCTGCGATAGACGTGCAGCGGATGGCCGAACGCCAGCCAGCCGCCTTTGGCCAGCGAAGCGGCGCCGGCCGGCACGGTCCATCCGTGATGCATTGCGGCGGCGACGGTGCCCGACAACAGACCGCAAAACGCGCCGTGGCCGGTGGCGCGTCGCCAAAACATGCCCAGCATGAAGGTGGCGAACAGCGGGGCGTTGACGAACCCGAACACCAGTTGCAGCACGTCCATGATATTGTTGAACTGCGTGGCGAAATAGGCCGCCCCGACGCTGACGGCGATGCCCGCGACGGTCGAGGCGCGGCCCATCCACAGATAGTGGTTGTCGGACTTGTTCGGCGCGATGTAGCTTTGATAGATGTCGTAAGTCCAGACGGTGTTGAAGGCCGTCACGTTGCCGGCCATGCCCGACATGAACGAGGCCATCAGCGCAGTCAGCCCGAGGCCCAGCAGCCCAGTCGGAAAATAATGGAGCAACATCATCGGCGTGGCCAGATCGTAGTCGGGCACGGGCTGTTTTGTTTTCGGATCGAGCACGGCGACGGCGTTGCCCTGGGCGTCCTTCTCGACCTTGGGCGGGATGATGCCGCGCGCCGGCGGCAGTGTGAAGGCGGTCGCTTTTTCGGACGTCGCGGCGGCGCGCTGGACCGTCGGATGCGGGGCGGCGACCAACGCGATCATGCCGGGCAGGATCACCAGGGCGGGAAACAACATTTTGGGAACGGCGGCGATCAGCGGCGTGCGACGCGCGGCCGACATCGAATCGGCGGCCATCGCTCGCTGAATCACCAGAAAATCGGTGCACCAATAGCCGAATGAGAGCACGAACCCCAGGCCCATGACCAATCCGAACCACTCGACGCCCATCGGGTTGTCGGCCGCTTGGCTCAGATGGCTCCATGAGTTGGTCCAAGTGCCCGGCGAAAATCCTTCGGTTGCGGCCACGGCGTTCAGTTTGGTCGTGAGTCCCTGCCAGGCCCCGAGCAGTCCGTTGGGCCCGCCGACGTCTTTTAGCCCCAAAAAGACCAGCGGCAGAAACCCCAACACGATCAAGAAAAACTGGAGCACTTCGTTGTAGATGGCCGAGGTCAGTCCGCCGAGAAAGATGTAGAACAGCACGATGACCGCCGACGCGGCCAAGCTGAAGTGGAAGTTCCAACCGAGCAGCAACTCCATCAGTTTCGCCAGGGCGTACATCGAAACGCCGGACGAAAACACGGTCATCACGGCGAAGCTGACGGCGTTGAACCCGCGGGTCTTCTCGTCGTAGCGGAGTTTCAGATATTCGGGCACCGATCGGGCGCGGGAGCCGTAATAGAACGGCATCATGAAAAGTCCGACGAACAGCATGGCCGGGATCGCGCCGAGCCAGTAAAAATGGCTGGTCATGATGCCGTATTTCGCGCCGGAGGCGCCCATGCCGATCACCTCCTGCGCGCCGAGATTGGCTGAGATGAACGCCAGCCCGGTGATCCAAGCCGGGATCGACCGGCCGGACAAGAAGAAATCGGTGCTGGTTTTCATGAATCGTTTGAGGGCGACGCCGATGCCCAGCACGAACAGCGTGTAGACGATGAGAATGACGTAGTCGACGCCGCCGAGATGAACCGCTTCCATGAAAAGGCCCTTTTGGCGAGACGGAGGAGAGAGTGGTTTGGTCCAAGAGGGCCGTCGCAACGCTCCCTTTGCACCCATCGCGATGCACGTTCAATAAAACCGCGAAAAATCGAAAGTGATCTGCGATTTAAAAGCTACGCATTTGCCGACGGTCTGCGTCCATCGGCGCCTTCGCTATTGTGTAGATCTGTTTAATGTATCCGCGGATCTTTCGGGCTGCAATGCATCGACGCGGACATTTGGATTGACAAACGGCAGGGTTGGGGCGATTCTGGATTTTCGGGAAACGACCAACTGTCTTCGCGGAAGAGCATCCGCGCATTCTTAAGTTGGAACGCGTATTAGTCGGGCGTTCCGCTCCGGGCGAGACTGCACAGGGCGATCAATTCGTCGACGGTCGCTCGGATTCGCTCTTCCGGCTCTCCGTCGCGGACGGAGGCCTCGACTCGGCCTGCTGCGGGAGAAATCACGTCGAAGCCATAGCTGCCGGCGGCGCCTTTGAGTTGGTGCGCGGTGCGTCGCAGTCGCTCCCAATCCGCAGATTTGAGACATTCGGACAGAGCCGCCACGCGGCCCGGCATCTCTTCAACGAACAGGTCGACGATTTCCCGAAGATCGGGATCGGCGGCCAGTCGCGAGTATACACAATCGTGATGAACAGCGGATGGGTCCATTTTCTTGTCTGCCCCAAAAAGTTCCGAACAACGCCGTCAGTCCTTTCCTGACGCCAACCAATCATACGTTCTTGTTATGGTCGCTATAACGGTGGGGTTGAGAGTCGCTGTTGGGGGGTGTTTTTTGTAAGATCGCGTGTTGATTCTTCGGGAAGGCTGTTGTTTTTTGCGGAGCGGACTCGCCGTTTGGGTGAGCGACCGGTTTTAGGCCGTTACGTTCGACACGATTCGTACAGGCGGCAGTGTTAAGGTGCAAGTTGTGGTGGAAATGGGTTGTCTAGTTAAGGAACGGCTATCGGTCGAGTCGATAGCAAGTCCTAGATTGGACCCAACCTCCCTACCTACGCCAGTTTGCGTGAGTATCCCACAGGGTCTTTCCTAACAAAGGAGTACCTCCCATGTACCGTCGTATCTTGTTGTCGACGTTGGCCGCGGCCGCCTTGGTGGCGGTGGTTAGCGTCTCCAACGCTCAAGCAGGTCTGCTTGGCAAGTTTGGTTGTTGTGAGCCCGCCTGCTGTGCGGCTCCGAAGGCATGTGCGCCGGCGGCTTGCGCTCCGAAGGCGTGTGCGCCAGCGGCTTGCGCTCCGAAGGCGTGTGCGCCAGCGGCCTGCGCTCCGAAGGCGTGTGCGCCGGTGTGCTGCGAGAAGGTGAAATGCTGCCGCGAGAGAAAGTGCCGCGAGCCGCGTTGCTGCCGTCCGCGAAGCTGCTCCGCCGTGAAGTGCTGCGAAACGGTCAAGTGCTGTGCCGCCCCGAAGGCTTGCGCTCCGGTTTGCAGCGAAGAGCGTTGCTGCAAAGAGCGTTGCCGCAAGGTTCGCTGCTGCCGTCCGCGAAGCTGCTCCGCCGTGAAGTGCTGCGAAGCGGTCAAGTGCTGTGCCGCCCCGAAGTGCTGCGAAGCTCCCAAGGCTTGCGCCCCGAAGTGCTGCGAAGCGCCGAAATGCTGCCAGGAAGTGAAGGCCTGCGCCCCGGCGACTTGCTGCCCGAAGGTTTGCAAAGAGCGATGCCACAAAGAGCGTTGCCACAAGGTTCGCTGCTGCCGTCCGCGGAGCTGCTCGGCGGTTGAGTGCTGCGAAGCGGTCAAGGCTTGCGCCCCCGCTTGCTGTGCGCCTGCTTGCTGCAAATGAGCCGTAAGAGCTTAGGCCCGAACCCATCCCCGATCCAGGGTTGAGCCAGCTCCTTTACGATCATGTCCAGCGGTCCGGTCGAACGTCGATCGGACCGCTGGTGTTTTTTCTTGGCTCTCGGCCGGATCGCCGATTTATCGAATCTCGGCCGGACCGGATTCTTGGAGCGGCGGATCTTCCGCCGGTTTCTTCTTGGGTTTCGGCGACGAGGGCAACGGACGATCGTCGAGCCAAGATCGCAGCAGTGCGAATAGGACGTCGTAGCGGGCCTTGGTGGCTTTGTCGGGCTCGAGCATCCAGTGCTCGCCCATCCGCTTGTCGTTCCAAAGCGATCCGAAACCGATCGCCATGACCGAGCCGCGGCCGTAACGGGCCGTCGCGGCGACCGGGTATTGGTCCAACTTGGCGACCGGCTGGCCGCCGACCACCTCGTTGGCGCCGGCCACGTCGACCGCGGGCAGCAAATCGGTCGTGCTCAGCTTGCCGGTCCAGGTCCGATCGTGATGGATCGACAATCCGAAGGGCGCCAACAGGCTTTGGGCCGTCGAGCGGTTGTTTTCGGGCGAGTCGAGGACCAACAGTCGTCCGCCGCCGGCGACATATTCGACCAACTGGTTGCTGAACTCGTCCGTCACCGAGCGGCTGGGGCAGAGAATCACCAGGGCATCGCCGGAAAACTCCTCGGGCGCGGATTGGCGGACGGTGCGGCAACCGAGCCGGGCGATCCACTGTTCGAGCAGTCCGTAGCCCTCGCCGCCGCCTTGGGTGTCGGGGCCTTTCGACAGCGGCGCGTTCGACACGGTGCGGTCGATGACCACGCAACGTTCGGGCCGCAGGGCCTCGGGCAGCGGCATGGCCCAGCGATGCACGGCGCCGACGGCCACCGACGCGACCACCCAGCCACAGCATCCGGCGGCCAGCCACATCCAAAAATGTTCGCCGAGGCCAGCCCGGCCGCGCCACAGGCCGATGCCCAGCGCGATCGCGCCGAGCAACAGGAGCCAGGGCCGCGGGTCGAGCGGCGGTTGGGCGTGATTGAGCCACTCGACCATGCCGAGCATCAGTTCCGCTTTGCCGGGCTGAAAGACGCAGAAGTTTGAAAAAATGGTCGAATCGGTAAAGGCGACCGCGCGGCCTTGGCCGAACTGTGCGGCCCAGATTTGGGTGAACGCCCCGTAACGCATCTCGGGGCAATGTTGCGGGAAGGGGTGGAAATTGTCGTTGTGATATTCGGGGCCCATGCTCCACAGGCCCGTGTTGAGCACGACGGCGCGGCCGTGGCTGCTGCCTGGATCGATCGAGCACGACACGGCGAAATCCATCGGCGGCACGCGCTGGACGATCGGATGCGCCGGACGGGTTGGCGTGTAATGCTGGTCGAACGGCGACGCGCCGAACCCGAACAGCAGATCGTCGCGGAACGTAAAGCCCATCGGGCGGGTGATGTCGTTCATGATCGTGCCCGACCGCTCAAAGTTCGTGTGGTCGCCGACCAGCAGCAGGCCGCCGCCCCGTTGAACGAATTGTTGGACGGCCTTCACCTCGTCTGGACTGTAGCGCACGGTCGGGGTTTTGATGATCAAGACGTCGCACCCGGCCAGGGTTTTTTCGTCGATCTTGTCTTTTTCGTTCAGCCGCGACATCTGGTAATACTGACTCAGGTCGTCGTAAATCGCGGTGTAGTTGTAGCCGGACGGCTCGCCGAAGCTGAGCGTGTCGTATCCGGCGTTGGTCGGCTCCCAATTCGAGTGGCGCTCGACGACCATCACGCGGCCCTCGCGCCGCGAGCCGACCGGACACCAATCGACCGCCGCGGTGATCAGCGCGACGCCCAAGGCGATCAGCAGCGGGACCAGCGGCGTGGGGCGGGAACTGGGCGACGGGGAACTGGGGGCGGGGGACTGGCCGACGGGAATGCGGACGAATCGCCACGCCAGCAGGACGGGAACGATCAGAAGAATCAGCAGCATCCACGGCGAGAAGCAATGATTCATCGCGTGCAGCGGCCGGTCGGGATCGGACCGCAAAACACGCTGCAAATAGATGGCCATCATCAGCCCGGCCTTCAAGGGAATCCAGCAGACGAGCACCAAGGTCAGATCGCGAAAGGAGCGAAGAAGGGGAGATGGAGATTTGGGGCTCGGCGCAGCAGGCTCGGGGCTGGCGTCGGGCGAGGCTTCCGGCGTCTGGCTTGTCTTATTGGTAAACCCTCGTTCCCACATCAACAGCGTCGCTCCGCCGACGAAAAACAGCAGCGTGGCCGGATCGAGCAGCAGTTCCCACGTGACGGCCAGGCGGTGCGTCTGTCGCATCGAGTGCATCACGACGCTGGAGCCGTCGGCCGCGGCGTCGATGCCCAACAGCGACGCGATGCCGCTTAGCGACGAGGCCACCCAACCGGGCAAATCGTGCGAGCAGGCCGTGGCGTCGACGTACAACGCGAGCGTCAACGCTTGGACGAACAGGATGAGTCCGGCCAGCACCGCGCCGGAGGCCAGGCCGTCGAGCCAACGGCGAGGCAACGGCAATCGGACCGCCGCCAGTCCCAGGACCATGAGCAGCGGGGCGGCGCGATCGGGCCCCTCGGCGTACCATGCGACCGGAAGCAGCAAGATCAGCGCGATTGCGCTCGAACGATTCTTCAAGACCGCGAGCGTCTCGTCGGACGGCTTTTGACCGAGCAAGGCGACGGCCGCCGCGACCGAGACGAACCACGCCCAGGGGTCGGCCGGGGTGAAATAATCCAGCCCGAACAACCATGAGCCGGCCAACAGCGCGGCGCCTATCCAAAAACGCATCATGTCACGGGTCCGATTTTTTGGAGCTCTTTGGGGAGTCGGTCTTCGCGGAGCCGGCTTGGTTGGAGGGCGCGTCGTCGGCCGACGGCGGGCTCCAGGGCTCTTGGCCGGGCGTGACGCGGCTGAGCAGCCAACGCCAAAAAGTGACCATGCCCCCTTGATTCATGTCATAGTTTTCGTTGCTGGCGAAATGGGTGTCGCCGATGACGACGACCGATCCGCCGCGATCCGCATGGCTTGCGATGACGGGCCATTGGCCGCGATCGTCCGTCCACATGCTCCATGGTTTGACGTTATTGGAGGCGCACTGGATCGGCCACGCGGCGTAGAACCGATATTGCTGGTTGCCTTCGCCGAATCCGGAATATTTCGCGCCCAGCGGCGAAGGCTCTTCGGCCGCGTCGCCCGGCGGAACCGGCGAGTGCGGAACGGCGAAGTCAAAATCGGAAAGCAGCGGACCGATCGGCCGCGACTCTTCGGCGCCGACCAGGGCGACGAACGTTCCGCCGTTGCCGACGAACGTGGCGATCGCCGCGCGTTGCGGTCCGGTGAACTCGCGGGCCGGGGCGATCGAAACCAGCAGTCCCGCCCGCTCCAACCGCTCGGGCGAAAGATCGGTGGCCAGCAGCGGCAAGCAGCCGTGGCGCATCAACGACTTCAACAGCCCGGCGACGCCGTGCGGCGTCCAAAGGTCGCTGCTGAAGGATTCCAAATGTGTGGCGTCGACGTAAGCGACTTTGTTCCGGACGGCGGCGTCGTGCGGGCGTCCGTCGGGCAACACGCGGCTCGAATGGGCGCTGGCCGACGTGACGCAAACCAACGTCAGCGAAAGCACCGCGGACGTCAACAGGATCTGCCACGCCGCCGGCCGAAGCGACAGCAGCGAGACGAGACTCAACAGGGCCAACAGTCCGAGCAGTTCACGCCACACGGCCTGCGGATTGGACGGCCGGTTGGCCAGATCGCCGAGCAGTCGGCCGACGAACGGATACGAGTTGGCCAGCATTTCATTGCGAAGCGGCGAGGCGTTGCCGAGAACGAGGATGCGTCCGCGTCCGAACGATTGCTCGGCCACCAGCGGCAGATCGCCCAGCGGTTTGCCGGCGTTGTAGTAGGACACGCCGGTCAGCGCGGCGTCGCTGCCCGGATCGCTCCAACCCCAACGTCCGACCAGCAGGGGTTTGGCCGGCCAGCGGACGCGCAACGACGAGCCCAATTCGATGCCGAAACGGTTTCGCATGTCGTCCAAGCCGGCCGTGGCCGGATGGGCCAGCACTTGATAGGACTGCTCCCAATTGCCGGTGCGCGTGACGGCGGTGTCGCGTCGCACACGGATCGACGTGGGCTGCAACACGTCGTTGAAACTGCTCCGCGATCGACCGTCCGAGACCATCGGGTCGGCGGCCAACAGC
Source organism: Thermoguttaceae bacterium (assembly GCA_039698075.1). GTDB lineage: Bacteria > Planctomycetota > Planctomycetia > Pirellulales > Thermoguttaceae > JAJFVC01. Next base: position 10,800 of record JBDKTJ010000027.1, read on the forward strand.
AGCGAGCCGCCGCGACGGACGTAGTCCCAAATTCGTTGCAACGTCGGTTCCGACCAGGGTTCGTCGGGATGGATCAGCACGAGCACGTCGGCCGCGGCCAGGTCTTTTTCCGACAGGTCTTTCGATCGCTCGAACTTGCCGCCCAGACTTTCGACGAACATCGGCAACAGGCCGTAAGAACCGTCGATCGAGGAGTCGTATTGCGGCTTCTGCCAATTCAAATAGCCTTTTTCGTAGGCGACCACCGTCTTGCCGGTCAGGTCGGAACGTCCGAGGGCCAGCCCGACCAGCGCGACCGCGACCACGGCCAGCATCGGAGGGCCAAACCGGAACACGAGGTCGGCCAGCAACACGGCGCCGGGCACCTCTTCTTTTTCTTCCTTCTCTTTCAGTTTCTTCAACTGCTTTTCGTCGAGCTCGACGACCGGCTTCCACGTCGCGCTGCGGAACATCACGACGGCCACGGCGGTTTGCAACGCCATCGCCAAAAGCGGCACGTTCCACGGCAGCAACATGCGCAGGCCGTTGCCGACGGTCCAAACGCCGACGTTGCTGGTGTCCGATTCCGGCGGCAAAACCATGTCGGGCAGTGCGGCCAGCAACTTTTCGGAATACGCAAGCACGGTCAAATACACAACATGGCAAAGCACGATCGCCACGGCGGCCCAAATTGCGCGGGTGCGGCGGGGCGGCTCGGTGTCGATGAGCCAACCGACGTAAAGGACCGTCATCACGAGCAAGAAGTCGAGACCGCCAAACGTTGCGCCGACCGACAGCGGACTGCCGACCAGCCCGCCGACCAGGCGGCCAAAGAGATAACCCTTGAAATCGGCGGCGAGCCAGACCATGGGGATGCAGTCGGACGCGAGACGATAGATCGCCAGGATCGTGGCGGCCAGCGCGGCGAGCAAAACGATTCGGGCCGTCAGGCCGCGAGTGACCAAGGCAATGGCCGCCAACAGGACGGCGACGGCCAACACATTGAGCATGGGCAAGGTCGAGGAAGTCAGAAGGATGGCCAGCAGCGCGGCACCGGTCAACGTCATCCACGTTCCGAACGTCCCGCGATTTCTGGGGCAGGCGGCGATCAGCGCGACGGCCATCGCGAGCCATGTCAGGGCGTGTTGCAGGCCATGGCCCAGCAGTCCGGTGGAGCCGGCCGCCAACCAGGCCGCGATGGAACCGGCGGCGACGATCACCAGCGCCGCGGCGGGCGCGACGGTGCAAGGTTCTTGAGTGTTGTTGGAAAATGCTGCACTGGCCATCGGACAATTCTCGTGTGAAGAGATAGTATGGTCCTCGCGGCCGCGTTCGGCAAGACGTGGTTGACGCAATCGTCGGAATCAACGGGCGGGCCGTCGCGCGGCTTGGTTTTGCGAAATTGCAAGCGATAAAACAGCGACAACGTGAGTGTTGGGACAGACTGGCGAAATAGAAAAGATGTGCACGTTCAAAATGAAACGCTTATGAAAGCTAGAGAACTTTGCAACCTCCAAAGGAAATAAAAAAACCTCCGCGGGCATTTCGGCGACGCGGAGGTCTTTTTTCTTTTTTAGTCGCTTGGAAGTGAAAAATCTACTTCACGCGACGCAGCATGATGCGGCTGTCGGCCACCGAGCAGCCTTCGCCTTTGGCGTGGACGATCAACGGGTTGATATCGCATTCCGAAATCTCGGGATGGTTGCACACCATGGCGGACAATCGCAGCAGCGTGTCGACGATGGCGTTGATGTCGGCCGGCGGATTGCCGCGGAAGCCGTCGAGCACCTTGAACGAGCGGATCTGACGGACCATTCGCTCGGCCGAGACGCGCCACATCGGGGCCAGGCGGAACGACACGTCCTTGAGCACTTCGACCAGCGTGCCGCCCAGTCCGAACATCATCAGCGGGCCGAACCGATCGTCGCGGTTGGAGCCCAAGATCACTTCGACGCCCTTGCGAGCCATCTCTTCGATCAAGATGCCTTCGACCTTTGCGCCGGGCACGGCCTTTTCGACGTTCGTCAGGATCTTTTGATAGCCCTGGCGAGCCGCTTCGGGCCCGACGATGTTGAGCAACACTCCGCCGGCGTCGTACTTGTGGACCACGTCGGCCGACATGACTTTCATGACGACGGGCACGCCGAACGACTCGACCAGCTTGGCCGCTTCGTCGGCGTTGCCGGCGGTGCCGCTACGGAGCAGCGGCAGGTGATAGGCTGCGAACAACGGGCGGCAATCGGCTTGCGTCAGATAACGTTTTTCTTCGTTGCCGAGCAGGTCGGCGACGATCTTCTTCGCGCCGGCCACGTCGATGTCTTTGAACTCGGGCGTTTGGCGATCGTCCAGTTCGAGCGAGTCGACCAACGAAGCCGCGGCGGCCAGACTCTTGACGCCGTCCTCGGGGATGGCGTAGTCGGGAATGTTCGCCTTGCGGAGGATTTCGACGCCGCCGGCGACGTCGCGGGCGCCCATGAACGAGCAGATGACGGGCTTGTTGATGCCCTTGATGGCGTCGGGGATGATCGCGGCCGTGGCGACCGGCTCGGTCATCGACTGCGGCGTGAGGATGATGACGCCCATGTCGACGTTTTCATCTTCCAACACGGTTCGGACGGCGGCCTGATAGCGGTCGGCCCGGGCGTCGCCGATCACGTCGACCGGATTGCGGACCGAGGCGGTCGACGGCAGCGCTTGGCGGAGTTTGTCCTTGGTGGCGTCGGTCAGCGGGGCCAACTTCAGGCCGTTATGGACGATGGCGTCGGTGGTCATGATGCCCGGTCCGCCGGCGTTGGTGATGATCGCCACCCGCTTGCCGCGAGGCAGGGGCTGCGTGGTGTAGAAGGCGGCGAAGTCGAACAACTCGGAGATCGTGTTGACCCGCTGCACGCCGGCCTGTTGGAACAGGGCGTCGTAGACCTTGTCGGAGCCGGCCAGCGAGCCGGTGTGGCTGCTGACGGCCTTGGCGCCTTCGGGCGAGCGGCCCGACTTCAGGCACAAGATCGGCTTGCGGGTGTTCCACGAGATTTCGCGGACTTTTTTGATGAAACGCGGGCCGTCGGTGATGTCTTCGAGGTACATCGTGATGACGGCGGTTTTGTCGTCGGTGGCGAGGTATTCGAGCAGGTCGACTTCATTGACGTCGGCTTTGTTGCCGAAGCTGATGAACTTGCTGAAACCGATGCCGCGGTCTTCGGCGTAGTCGAGCACGGAGGCGCACAGCGCGCCGCTTTGGGAGACGAACGCCAGATTGCCTTCGGCGGGCATTTTCTTGCCGAACGCGCCGTTCATGCGGACTTCGGGGTCCGTGTTGATCACGCCCAGACAGTTCGGGCCGATCAGCGAGATGCCGGCGGCGCGAACCTTGTCGCGGAGCTGCGCCTCAATCTTGGCGCCTTCGCCGCCGATTTCCTTGAAGCCCGCCGAAATCACGACGACCGACTTGATGCCCTTGGCGATCGCTTGGTCGATCGCGCCCAAGACGGCCTTGGCCGGGATGATGATGATGGCTTGTTCGACCGGGTAGGGGATGTCGGCCAGGGTGGGGTAGCAATGCACGCCGAAGATCGACTCGGCCTTCGGGTTGACCGGGTACACGGAACCGTTCAACTGCGCGAACAGCAGATTGCGGAGGATGTCGTTGCCGGCGGTGCCGGGCCGCGTGGAGGCGCCAACGACGGCGATCGATTTCGGGCAAAACAGGGCGTCCAAGTTCGAGGCGGGTTTCGACACGAGCGGGTCTCCTCTAATATCGATGATTTTTGCGGAACGGAAAAGTCCCGAATAAGACCGCAAAAGAACGAGAGTCGCGCAGGTCGTAAAACGACGCCACGGCCGGCGGGACGTTCCACCGGCATTTTCGCAATTTTGAGGACCTATTCAGAACGGAAAACCGAGAATCCCACAGTATAGAGGTCCGCGAAGCGACGCCGCAATAGCATCGCGGAAGGGGTTGTTATCCCCCCCGCGTCCCGATTGGCTTGGACTGCAAAGTTTGGCGGCCGTGCGGATGCGCCACTTACTGTGGCGGTGGGGATGGAGTAGGATGAGGGCAGACTTGTTTTTTGACGTTTTGGCCCCCCCGTTGCGACATGCCCCCGAAAAAGAACGCCCCCCGCAGTTTCGCCTTGATCAGCCTCGGTTGTCCGAAAAATCTCGTGGACAGCGAGCGGATGGCCGGTTTGTTGCAGGCCGACGGTTATCGGATGGTCGCTCGGCCCGAGAATGCGGAACTGGTGGTCGTCAATACGTGCGGGTTTATCGGCGACGCCCGACGCGAATCGTATGAGGTGATCGAGGACGTTTTGCAGTTGAAACGTCGCGGTCGGGTGCAACGGGTGATCGTGGCCGGTTGCCTGGCGGAACGCGAGAAGACGGAATTACTTGCAAAATATCCGGAAATCGACCAACTGGTCGGCGTTTTCGCCCGGGATGAGATCGCACGGTCGGCCTCGCTCCTCGAGTTGGATCAGCCGCACGAGCCGGCGCTGTTTCGTCCGGCGCCGAGCCAACCGTTGCCGGACACGGACCGCTGCCGGCTGACGCTTCGCCATTTGGCCTATTTGAAGATCGCCGAGGGCTGCAACCGACTTTGCAGCTTTTGCTCGATTCCGCTGATGCGAGGGCCGTATGCGAGCAAGCCGATCGAACAGGTGGTCGACGAGGCCCAGCAGTTGGCGGCCGACGGCGTGCGCGAGTTGGTGCTGGTGGCCCAAGACACGACGTTTTACGGCGTCGATCAGGGTGGGCGTCCGCGGCTGGCCGAATTGTTGCAGCGGCTCGAACAGGTCGAGGGCCTCGCGTGGATCCGGTTGATGTATCTGTATCCGATGCACGTGACCGACGAGCTGATCGAGTTGCTGGCGGCCGGCGGTCGACTGCTGCCGTATCTCGACATTCCGTTGCAGCACATCCACGACGAGGTGTTGCAGCGGATGCGGCGCCGCGTGACGCGCGACGAGACCGAGCGGCTGTTGGACCGGCTCCGCGATCGGATCGACGGACTGGTGTTGCGAACCACGTTGATGACCGGATTTCCGGGCGAGACCGATCAACAGTTCGAGGAGTTGCTGGAGTTCGTTCGTCGCCGGCGTTTCGAGCGATTGGGCGTCTTTGCGTTTTGCAGCGAGCCGGGCACCGCCGCCGCGGAGCTTGACGGTTTGGTGCCGGACTCGGTAAAACAGGACCGACGCAATCGGCTGATGGCCGCGCAACAGGAGATTGCGTTTGCGTGGAATGCCTCGCAAGTGGGGAAACGTCAGGACGTGATGATCGACGCTTCCGTGCTGGGGCAGCCGAACGCGTATGTGGGACGCGGCGTGGCCGACGCGCCGGAGATTGACGGCCAGGTGTATGTGACCGGCGACGGTTTGAAGCCGGGGCAGGTCGTGTCGTGCGAGATCGTGGCCGCGAAAGAGTATGATTTGATAGGGGTTGTGGAAGAATAAGGGGCTAGAAATTAGGGGCTAGGGATTAGGGGCTAGGGATCAGGGGCTAGGGGCTAGAAAAACCATCGCTTGCGATTTCGCCCTTCAGACGGTTGCGATTCCGCGATCTTTCTGACGAACCGTGAAAAAAGGACCAGCATGAACGACTCGGAAAAAGTCGCGCACGTTCGGGCGGCGATGTTCAACCTGCCGAATCAGTTGACCTCTCTGCGATTGATTCTGTCGGTCGTGATGTTCTGCTTCATGGCCGGCGAATATTATTTGACCAGCCTGGTGTTGTTCGCCGTGGCGGCGGGCACCGATTGGTTGGACGGTTATTTCGCGCGGAAATACGGACAAGTGACCACGTTGGGCCGCATCTTGGACCCGTTCGCCGACAAGGTGATCGTGTGCGGCACGTTTATTTTCCTGGGCGCTGTGCCCGCCATGACGGAGGTTGCGTGGGGGCTTCGGGCGTGGATGGTCGTGGTGATCGTGGGGCGCGAGTTGCTGGTCACGGCGATTCGGAGCTTCATCGAGGACCGCGGCTCCGATTTTTCGGCCAAAATGTCGGGCAAGCTGAAGATGGTGCTTCAGTGTTTGGCGGCCGGCGCGTGTCTGTTCTATCTGTCCTATCCGACGCCGCAAGCGCAGCACGCCGCCGCGTGGTGTTGGTGGGTGTTGGTTCTGTCGCTTTGGTCGGCGTTGGTTTTGACCGTCTATTCCGGACTGGTTTACATTCGCACCGCGGTCCGTTTGCTTCAGGAATAGCAAAACGTGGGGCATTCCTTCGGAACCTTCATCCTGCCGGCGGCCGTGGCGATCGCCTTGGCTTGCATTTCGGTGTGGATGGGGTGGGCAATTCGGTGGCGGCAAGGTCGTCCGGCGGTGCGTTATCAACCGCGGCGGCCCGTGCCTTGGACCGGCGGCGAACTGGTGGTGGTCGTCGCGCTCTATTTGTTGCTGCAATGGCTGCTGGGCGCGTTGGGCCATCTGGCGTTGCCGGTCGAAGCATGGCAGCCCGACGCCCAGGCGACCAGCGCCGTGCATCCTTTGGCCCAATTGGCGGCGCACGGCAACCTTTGGATGTTGGCGTTGTGTTTCGTTTCGGCGGTCGTGGTCACGCCGTTGTTCGAGGAGTTGCTGTTTCGCGTGCTGTTTCAGGGCTGGCTCGAATCGCTGCTGCACGGTCGGCGACGGCGGTGGCGTCGCATGGGCGCGCCGATCCTGATCTCGTCGGCGGTGTTCGCGGCGATGCATTTTCGAAGCGCGGGCCCGGCGATGACGCCGCAGTTGGCGGCGTTTTTGTTTGCCGGCGACGCGGTCGTCAAAACGCTCACGGCCGGGCTGGCTGTTCTGTTGGTGCGGCGAGCGACGGGCGCGGAGGCCGCCGATCTGGGCTGGTCGCCGCGCGATTGGGCGGGCGACGTTCGGCTGGGGCTGGTCTCGTTGGTGGCCGTCGCGCCGCTGATCTACGCCCTGCAAATCGGATTGGGCCTGCTGTTGCCGTCGGGCGTGGCGCCGGATCCCGTGCCGCTGATGTTTTTCGGGATCGTGTTGGGGACGCTTTGGTTTCGGACGCATCGGCTGCTGCCGCTGGTGGTGTTGCACGCGGCGTTCAACGCCGTGAGTCTGCTGGTGGCGTGGTTCGGCAGTTTTTGAGGCAAGGTTTTCCCCTGCTTTCTTTTGCTTTTCCGGTTTCTTATAATGACGGGCTACCCCCAAGGAACTTGAAGGAGTCTTACGCATGGCGATCGGTTTTGGCATTATCGGTTGTGGAATGATCGCTCGGTTTCACGCTCGGGCGGTGGCGGACATTCGCGGCGCGAAGGTCGTCGCCTGTTTCGACCAGTTTCCGGCGGCGGCCGATCGATTGGCCGAAGAGGTCGGCTGCAAGGCTTATCACGACTTGGACCAGATGCTGGCCGATCCCGCGGTTCAGGTGGTGACGATCGGGACGCCCAGCGGCGCGCATCTCGAGCCGGCGCTGGCCGCGGCCCGGGCCGGAAAACACGTGATCGTCGAGAAGCCCTTGGAGATTACGCTGCGGCGTTGCGATCAGATCATCGAGGCGTGCGAAAAGGCCGGCGTGACGCTGTCGACCATTTTCCCGTCGCGATTTCACGAGCCGAGCATGGAGATCAAGCGGGCCGTGGAGCAAGGTCGTTTCGGGCGTCTGACGCTCGGCGACGCGATCGTGAAGTGGTATCGCAGCCAGGCGTATTACGACAGCGGCGCGTGGCGTGGCACGTGGCAACTCGACGGCGGCGGCGCGCTGATGAACCAGGCGATCCACAGCGTCGATCTGCTGACGTGGCTGATGGGACCCGTCGTAGAGATCCGCGCGCAGATCGGCCTGTTGGCCCATCAACGCATCGCGGTCGAGGACGTGGCGACGGCGACGATCCGATTCGCCAACGGCGCGTTGGGCGTCATCGAGGCCACCACCGCGGCGTATCCCGGCTATCTGAAGCGGATCGAGATCCACGGCGACGCCGGTTCCGCGGTGATGGAAGAGGAAGACTTGGTCAAGTGGGATTTCGCCAAACCCAACTCGCGCGACGCGGCGATTCACCAGCGGATGGCCGAACACAAGAGCACGGGCGGCGGCGCGGCCGATCCGAAGGCGATCGGGCATCACGGCCACATGCGGCAGTTCCAAAACGTGCTCTCGGCCATCAAAAAGGGCCAAAAACCCTTGATCGACGGACACGAAGGCCGCCGTTCGGTGGAGATTATTTTGGGCATTTACAAGTCCGCGGAGACGGGCCGGGCGGTGTCGCTGCCGTTGGCCGCCGATCCGACGCTGAAGGTCCGAAAATCCGGCGTTCTCGGCTCGTAATCGCAAGGGCGGCGCCTTTGTGATGCGACGTTTGAAAAAAAATATCGCTATTCCCCCGAAACGGCTGTTTTGCGACAATAGTCGGCGTCGTTTTTAGGGAGGGGAGTCTCACGATGCGCGTTCATCGGGTCGTCGATTATTTGGTGTATCTGGTGGTGCGGATTTTGGTCTGCGTCGCGCAGGCCGTTCGGATCGAGACGGGTCAGCAGATGGCCCGGGGCTTGGCCCGATTGTTTTGCGACGTGCTGCATGTGCGTGCGGGCGTGGTGGACGACAACCTGGCCCACGCGTTTCCGAAAATGTCGGCGGCCGATCGGTTGCGGCTGGCTCGACGCATGTGGGAACATCTCTTTTTGATGGTCGTCGAAGTGGCGCACGCGCCGCGCAAGATTCACGAGACCAACTGGCGTCAGTATGTGACGTTGACGAACAGCGCCGAATTGGTTGAACATCTGCTGGACGATCGGCCGGTGTTGATCGTGGCCGCGCACCTGGGCAATTTTGAGGTGGGCGGCTATGCGTTGGGCATTTTGGGATTTCCGACGTACACGATCGCCCGAACGCTCGACAACCCGTATCTGGATCGGTTCATCGGCCGGTTTCGCGGTGCGACGGGCCAGCACATCATTCCGAAAAAGGGTGGATTCGATCAGATTATCGAGGTGTTGGCGCGCGGCGGCGCGATGACCTTCTTGGCCGATCAGTATGCGGGTCCGAAGGGCTGCTGGGTGGAATTTTTCGGCCGCCCGGCGTCGGCCCACAAAGCCATCGCGCTGTTGGCGCTAAGGAACAACGCGCGGCTGTCGGCCTCGGCCATTCGACGGCTCGACCGTCCGCTGCATTTCGAGCTGATCAACTATGCGACGGTCGATCCGCACGAGGTCGGCAACACGGTGGGCACGGTTCGGGAGCTGACCCAATGGTACACCGCCCGGCTTGAAGAACTGATCCGCGTCGTGCCGGACCAATACTGGTGGCTGCATCGCCGGTGGAAGGACACGCGCGAGAAGAAACGCGCGAAGCAGGCCGCGTGACCGTCGGTCAGTTTTTTTTCCACACGCCGGCTTCTTGGATTTGGCGGAAACCGAGTTTGTGGAACATGGCGGGCAGGACGGGATCGTTCTTGGGCAGTTGGGCGTCGACCTGCAAAATGCCCAGCCGCAGGAATTGGCGGAACGCCTCGCTGAGCAGGAAGATGGCCAAGCCGCGGCGTCGATAGGATTCGGCGACGGTGATGTTAATCAGGCCGACCGCGCGGCCGGCGGAAGTTGTGCCGCTGGGCTCCATGCTGCGAAACATGGCCGAGGCGATCGGTACGCCGCCGGTTCTCGCCACCAGGTCGAATTGGGTCAGGTCGAACTCGCCGACCGTGCAGGCGTCCCACCAGGTTTGCGTGGGCGCGTCGACGGTAACCTCGACCATCGTTTGCCGGCGGATTTGCATTTGTCGGCGGTCGATGAGCGCCTCGAACCCGCTGAGATCGCGCTGCAACAGAACGACCCGTTCGGCCTCCTGGTAGCCGCGGGCGGCCAGTGCGGTGCGAATCGTCGTGTCGGAATCGAGAACGCCGGGCAGTTCGCTGCCGCCGTACAGTCCGGTGTAGAAGGGATTCAACGGGGCCACGCCGCCGCCTTGGATGGTTTGGGCGCCGCGCTGGCGGAGGTACTGTTCGCAGCGGTCGAGCAGGCCGTCGGCCGCTTCCAACTGGGTGGGGCCAGATTTCAACAGCACCACGCAAATCACGCCGGCGTCGGTCGAAATGCCCGTCCGATCGGCGTTTGGCCCAAATCCGGCGTGGGCGAATCCGACCAGTTGGTCGTCGTCGCTGACCAGCCAAAGCCCTGGGTAGTCGAAATAGAGCTTGGCGAAGACCACTTGTTCGAGCAGGTCGGGCGAGATCGGCTGCCAGAGGCCCGGCTGCCCGGCGCAGCTTCGCCACAAAGCGGCCAGCGTAGGCGGATCGGAATTTCGGAACGTGCGGTACGTCAGCATGGAGACGATCGGCGGAGAAACCTCGACGATGTGAAAAACGGATTGCCGCCCATTCTACCGAGTTTCGGCCTGGGACAGTAGGGCTGTCGGCGGAAGGGGCCGCTCATTGGGACGGCGGATCTCAGGAGGCGTCGGAGGGACAGGACGCCAAAACCGACTCGGCCGCCGATTGAGGGTGGGGGTGTCGTGCTTTCAGCCGCGCCGCCAGCCGCACACTCGGCAGTTCGACGAATCGGTACATCCAATCGGCGGCGATCAGACTGACGGCCATCGCGACGAAAAGCCATCCGACGGCCAGCACCGGGTTGCCGTTGGTCAGCCAGTGACCGAGCGAAACGACGATCCAGCCCACCGGATAGTGGATCAGAAATAGACTGTAAGAAATTCGTCCGAGATATTGCAGTCGTCGCCCTGCGAGCCAGTCGGTCAGATGTCCGGCGCGTCCGACGCCGTAAATGATGACTCCGGCGATCAATGCGATCACGATTTCCAATCGCCAACCGTGGGCCAGTCCAACGGCCATGGCCGCGGCGAACGCCCAAAACACGACGCGAGGGATCCGGCGTTCCAAGGCCCACCAGGCCAGGGCCCCAAACAACGGCATGCAGAAAAAGTACAGCACCCACATGTCGTACTGGGTGCGAAGATTGATAAACCAGTAGAGCGAAAGAAGGCCCGGGGGAATGAAAAGAAGGATCAGGAGCAAGGATCGAACCCAAGGACGCGACGCTGCACGCTGGGCGACGGTCCACAACAAGGCGAAAAGCAAGCCGAACTGTAGATCGATGCACACGAACCAGGTGCCGGCCGAAATGTTCCGGTAGCCCAAGATGTCTTGCAAAAACAGAAAATTGACCAGCACGCGCGGCCCTCGAAGCGGACTGACCAGCGAGGCGGCGTGCAGGCCGTATCGCACGACGAAGTCCAACGCCACGACGAACAGGATCGTCGTCCAGTAGGGGACGCCCAGCCGCACGACGCGCCGCAAGGCATAGTTGCCGAACTCTCCGGGCGACATCGATGTGTTGCGGAGCGAGTGGGCCGCGACAAAACCGGCAATCAAGAAAAACACCGGGACGCCGATCCATCCGTAAAGCAGCGCCGTCTGCAAAAACTGCGGCAGCAGGCTATCGACCGGCGCACGCAACGGGTGGTATCGGTGAATGTGGTAGCAGGCCACCCCCAACGCGCCCAATCCGCGCAGGGCATCGAGAAACACAAACCGTTCGAAACCAACGGGTTGCGCCGAAACGGCACGGTTGGGCGACGTCTGATTGCGCATAGAGAGTTCGCGTTGGGGACTGAAACAAACGGTACTGGCGCTTCTTCTACGTTGCCTGTTGAAATATAGCCTACCCAGATTTTCAAAAATAACAGAGACGAAACACTAGTGAGCCGGTTGTGACCCACCCAAGTGGTGTACGTGTTGTGTCAACAAGAGGTTGGCATCACCCAAAAATGCGGACATTCGAGAAGAAATCGGGGCAGTGGCGCCGTCGCGACGTAGATCGGTTAAGTAGGCTCGCAACAACTCCAACGTTTCGGGCTTGGATTGTAGCAGAAAATGGACCCATGCCCAGGCCTCGGCGTAGTCGTCCTGGGTCATGTCGGAGGCCGAGCGGAGCTGTTCGAGCCGGGGCAGGTTGGGCTGCCAATGTTCGCGGTCGAGCCGTTCCAGGAGTCGGTTGAGGTGGGGGCGGTTCAGGCCCTGCCGGCTGCGAGGAACTTCGTAAAACTCGGCCAGACCCTCGTCGAGCCACAACGGGACGTTCGGCACGATGCTGTGCACATAGCCGTGGGTGGTCTCGTGACGCAGATCCTCGGACATGCGGTCGCCCCATTGGGCGTAAATGGCGAGCTGGGCGTCGGTTTCGACAAAAAAAGCCCGGCGGTCGGGAAATTTCGGATAGTGCAACCGAATGAAATCCTCAAACCGTTCGGCGTTTTGAAACAGATAGACGTGGATCGGCTCGTCCGACGGGGTTAACGCCAGCCGGCGACACAAGTCTGTTCGCTGTGCGGTCAGTTCCTCGAACACCCGATGATGGGCCGCCAGGGCGAAATCGCTGTGAATGACCAACTGGTCGCGGACCAGCGTGTTCCGGTCCGGCGGCGAAAGTCGGCTGGTCGGCAGACCGATGCAACCGCTCAGCAAAAGCGCGAAAGATAGGTAAAATAAGGATCGCACGGGGGGCCATCGTACCAAATCGCCGAGGGCTGTGCTACGTCGAATTGCCGCCGGACCGTTCGGCGATCAGCCGATCCAACTCCGCGGTCAACCGTTCGAGCACCTTTTGGTAGGAAAAATCGCCGAGCGAGAGGCTGCCGCGTTTCAGATGGACGGTGTTGGGTCCGCACCAAAGGCCCAGGTCGGCGTGGTCGGTTTCGCCAGGCCCATTGACCCGGCAGCCCATCACGGCGATCGTGATCGGCTGGTCGGCGGCGTATCGGGTGGCCTCGCGGACCTGTTGGGCCAGCTCGACGAACGCCTCGTTTTCGACCCGCGAACAGCTTGGGCAACTGATGAGGTTCAGCCGGCGTCCGGTCTGGGAATCGGGCGTCGAGCGTCGTCCGGCGGCCAGGTCGTCGAGGATTTGGCGGGCCGCCTCGACCTCTTCGTGTTTTTGTCCGACCGGCACGGTCAACGAGACGCGGAGCGTGTCGCCGATGCCCTCGGCAAGCAGCGGTTCGAGAGCTAACCGGGTTTTCCAAATTCCCTCGGGCGGCATTCCGGCTTCCGTTACGCCCAGATGCAGCGGCACGTCGGGCCGCGCGGCCGCAAATCGGCGATTTACGTCGACCACGCGGGCCGGATCCGAGTCCTTCAGCGACACGCAATAACGCGTGAAACCGAGCCGATCGAGCAACGCGCAGTGCTCCAACGCGCTTTCGAGCATGGCGTCGGTCGGATCGGCGTTGGGGTGTTTTTCTTGCTGACTTGGATCGACCGACCCGCAGTTGACGCCGACGCGGATCGCACAGTCGTGTTGGCCGGCCACATCGACCAGGAATCGGACTTTTTCGGGCCAGGGCCGCTCGGGCTCGTGGTGATGCAGATGGCCGGGATTGTATCGGATTTTGTCGACCCAGGGGGCCACTTGGGCCGCGAGCCGGTAGTTTTCTTGCAGATCGACGGACAGGTTGGCTGTGGTGCGGCGACGGATTTCGGCCAGCGCCCGGCAATCGTTGGGCGTATCGACGGCGATTCGGACCACGCCGGCGCCGGCGGCGGCAAGCTGTTCGACCTGCGCGACGGTGGCGTCGACGTTGGTGGTTTTTGTGGCGCACATGCTTTGCACCACGATCGGGTGGCCGTGGCCGATGACTGTCGATCCGATAGGGACCGCCCTGGTTGGGTTGCGCGCGATCATTTTGGGAGTCTGAGGGGATTCCGAGGACGAAATGAGAGCCCCTCTTGGTTGGGAGGGGAGGAATTTTTATTGGACAACAAGTCCGGTGAATGGACAAGGGCGTGGCGGGCGTGTTTTTTCGGGCATCCCCCCTTTGGTGGATAGGCTGGAGAAACTTGGTAGACTTTGCCGATAAAGGAGTTGGTGTGGGCCTGTCTCGTTATGGCGGAGGAAGCGGTCAGACGCAAACGAGGGGTTCGACGCGCGGTAAGGGTTTCGCAACCCATACTAGCAGGCCCACCGACAACGAAATCGTGAGGCAGCCGCGAACTGTCCGATAAGAACTACTGAAGCGTAATCGAAAGGCGGTTTGTCGAGAGCCGTTGGAGGCCGATTGCCGTTTTGAATCTGGCGTGTCGTCTTACGAGGACTCGCACAGTGGGGAATGGGCATTGGCCGAACGGTCCCGGGGGACAACCGTAGCCGCGTGAGGAGATACCGCCGTGAGTCAGGACATTAACGTATTGGCGTTGGTCAAGGGGGCGGAGCGTTACGTTTTTCTCTACGATGACGCAAGTCGAGCGGAGACTTTGCGAACGCTGGGCCGCTACGCCTCGAATCCGGAGTTGAGCTTCACCTGGTATGACGCCGCGGTGTTGAGCCAAAAGATCCGGCAGGACACGCACAAGTTCGTTTCCGCGTCGCGGTTCGAGATGCCGCTGCCGTCCGACATGGACGAGTATTGTTGAAGGAGGGATTAGGGATGAGAACGGGCCGACCGGGCCTTTTGCTCGAATCCCTAATTTCTTGATCTCCCATGCACACCGCGGTTGCTCGGTTTCTGCAATATCTGGCGGTCGAGCGCAACGCCTCGGCGTATACGGTCAAGAGCTACCGCGAAGACTTGATGACGTTGACCGAGTATCTCGCCGACCATCACGACGGTCGACCGCCGAAGCCGGGCGATATCACCACGCTGGATTTGCGCGGCTACGTGTCGGCGCTGACCGAGTCGAATTACGCCAAAACGAGCATCGCCCGGCACTTGGCCACGTTGCGCAGCTTCTTTCGTTTTGGACAGCGCGAAGGTTGGGCCCAGACGAATCCGGCCAAGCCGCTGCGCAATCCGCGGAAAGGCCGATCGTTGCCGCATTTTCTTTCGGCCGACGACTTGGGCCGGCTGTTCGACTCGCCGCCGGACGATCGCCCGATGGGTCTGCGCGATCGCGCGATTTTGGAGACGATGTATTCGGCCGGCTTGCGCGTCAGCGAGGTGGTTGGGCTGGACGACGGCGACTTGGACTTTGAGGCCGGTCTGTTGCGGGTTCGCGGCAAGGGCCGCCGTGAGCGGATGTCGCCGGTCGGTTCGTTCGCGGTTCAGGCGTTGCGGCGATGGCTGCCCGTCCGAAAACTGCACGCGAGGATTGCGAAAGGGTCGGCCGCGCCGGTGTTTGTCAACAAGTTCGGCCGGCGATTGACCACGCGGAGCGTCGCTCGGATGTTGGAAAAATATCTGAAAGCGACGGGCCTGGACAGCCGGACGACGCCCCATTCGCTACGGCACAGTTTCGCCACGCATCTGCTCGATCGCGGCGCGGACATTCGGAGCGTGCAGGAATTGCTCGGCCACAAGAGCCTGGTGACGACGCAAATCTATACGCACGTCAGCACTGCGGCGCTTCGGGAAGTGTACGAGCGCGCCCATCCGAGGGCGAAATAAAGAAAAAAGGGATTGGGGATTAGAGATTAGGGATTAGAAAGCGCGCGACTTCGGCTCTAATCCCTAATCTCTAATCCCCAATCCCTATTCTATTCTCAGACCAGTCCTTTTCGCACGGCCCAAACTGCGGCTTGCGTGCGATCGGTGACGGCGATCTTGCGTAAGATGTTTTGGACGTGTTCTTTGACCGTCTCGACGCTGATCTCGAGCGACTTGCCGATCTCTTTGTTGCTCAGACCGAGGGCGACGTGCCGAAGCACTTGGGTCTCGCGTTGGGTCAATGGCACGTCATCGTCGTCGACCGCTTGGCGGACCTTCATGGTGCCGGCGATTTTTTTCAATTCGCCGCTGCGGCTGGGCGCATCGCCGGCCGCGACCGACACGATCGTGGCGATCAGATCTTCGCGCGACGAGCCCTTCAGGACGTAATCGCTGGCGCCCAAGGCGACGGCCCGCGCGATGTAGGTCGGGTTGTCGTACGTCGAGAGCATGATGACGCGGCAGTTGGGAGCCTTGGCCCGCAACTTCTCCAAGGTCGCCAGTCCGTCGCCGTCCGGCATGCGGATGTCGAGCAGGATGACGTCGGGATTGTCCTTCATGGCGAGCCGCAGTGCGTCCTTGCCGTTGGCTGCTTCGCCGATAATCTGAATGTCGGTCCCGGCCAGAAGACTGGCCAAGCCGGTGCGAATGACTTCATGATCATCGCAGATCAACAATCGAATGCTCATTGCGATCTCCCAAAAAAGACGGAATATAAGGGTGCCTGCCCGACGATTCGTTGGCTCCCACAAAAAACGCTATGTGGGGGTAAGGCTTCTCCAGTTGTTCACGAAACCACGATCGGTTTTACGGACTTTTTGCAGAATCCACAACGGGTACGTCTTAACTATACCACAATCTTAATCCACTATCGGGCAGGGTGAAATCCCCCGAAGATGCCAGACGCCCCCCCCGACTCAGCGAGATGACGCCCGTTTTGTTGGCCAACACGTGGGGGAAATGCGAAAAGTTGACTTGTCGCACCGCGTGACGTAGATATTTATCAACAGCAGTCATTGATTGCCCAAAGCCCGTCGCCGACATAATCGGCACACTTGGAACGATCGACGGGGCCGGAACAGAGAAGCATAGGACAAGCCCCATGAAACAGCTCGGCGCGATCTTGTTGGTCGACGACGACCGTCACTTGTTGAGTTCGATGGCGGATTGGCTCCAGGAACAGGGCTATGCCGTCGACGTGGCGGCCAGTCTGTCGGAAGGGATGGCGGCCGTGGGGCGAAAGTCCTACGATCTGGCGCTGGTCGACATTCGTCTGGGCGACGGCGACGGATTTGATTTGCTGGCCTACTGTCGAAAGAACTGCCCGGCCATGGCCGTCGTCATGATGACCGGCTACGGAACGGTCGAGGCGGCGATCGAGGCGATCCGACTCGGCGCGTTCGACTTTTTGACCAAGCCGCTGATCGACGAGGAGCTGTTGGTGGCGATTGAGCGGGCGATGAACCAGCAGAAAGTGCTGGAAGAAAACAAAACGCTCAAGGCCCAGCTCGACTTGCGGTTCGGCATGGAGAACATCGTCGGGCACGATCATCGGATGCGGAAGATTTTCGACATGGTCGACGCGGTGGCCGACACGCGCGCCACGGTGTTGATCACCGGCGAGAGCGGGACGGGCAAGTCGCTGGTGGCTCGCGCGATTCATCGTCGCAGCAGCCGTCGCGACAAGCCGTTCGTGGAAATCGCTTGCGGCGCGCTGCCCGAGACGCTTCTGGAAAGCGAGTTGTTCGGACACGTGGCCGGCGCATTCACCGGCGCGGTCGGCGAAAAACTCGGCAAGTTCAAACTCGCCGACGAGGGGACGATCTTTTTGGACGAGATCAGCACGGCCAGTCCGGCGATGCAGGTCAAGTTGTTGCGGGTGTTGCAGGACCTCGAGTTCGAGCAAGTGGGCGGCAGCAAGACATTTCACATCGACACCCGGGTGATTCTGGCCACCAACGACGACCTGAGCCGCATGGTGGCTGAGGGCCGATTCCGCCAGGACTTGTTCTATCGAATCAACGTGATCAACATCGAGTTGCCGCCGCTGCGCGAGCGCATTTCGGACATTCCGCTTTTGGCGGAGCATTTTTTGCAGCAGGTGTGCGCCGACTCGGGCAAGGAGGTTCGCGGGTTGACCGACGAGGCCAAGGCCGCGTTGGAGCGTTATCGTTGGCCGGGCAACGTCCGCGAGTTGCAGAACGTGATAGAGCGGGCGGTGCTGTTGGGCCGCGACAAGATGGTCGGCGTCGGCGATTTGCCGCCGGCCTTGACGGCTGCGGGCAATGTGAACGTCGAGTCCATTTCAGGCCATTCGCTCAAAGAGGCCCTCGAATCGCCGGAGCGGCAAATTATCCGCGAGGTGCTCGAATCGAACCGCTGGAATCGCAATCTCACGGCCGAGGCGCTTGGCATCAACCGCACGACGCTCTATAAAAAGATGAAGCGTTTGGGACTCGAAGATCTCGCCACGGCCATGGGTCGGTGATGGTTGTGGGATGGGCCGCCGAATCGATTCGGTGGAACGTCAATCACGCTGCAACACGAAACAGGCCAAATCGCCGCGTTCGCTTTGAATGGGAGGCCGTTCGTATCCCAGCCGTTTCAGCAAATCCTCGAGGATGTTGCCGCGATCCGAAAAGGCGTTGCGGTTGAGGTAGATCGCCGAGAAGCCCAGGCTTTTGATCTTTTCAATCCGTTGGCTCGGCGTCATGGCGTCCAGCTCTTGCTGCCACTTGTCGCGCCCCTTCACCGATCCGAACGAGAACCGAAGGGTTTTGCTGTAGAGGTAGGGTCGAAAATGGTCGTATGGCGGCATGTGCGACATCGGCGATTCGGGATACTCCATGATCGGCAGTTGAAACACCATCGCACCCCTGGGCAAGGCGTTTTCCATGGCTGCGACAAACTTGCGATCCGATTCGACCTGCTGGGTGATCGTGGCGACGGTTGCGGGCGTTGGCGGTCTCGGCGTTTGATCCCAGAAAATCAAGAGGGCCGAAGCCGCGGCCGCCGCGCCGAAAAACCATCGGGCTCGGTGGTTTGGGCTTTGGGTTACGAGGCGAGTCTCCCACCCGGAAAGTCGTTGGGCGGCATAGAGCAACGCGATGGCCAGCAGGACGACGCTGTAACGGCATCCTGAGCGAAACAACGTGAAACCAAGCGATCCGACGATGGGGTTGAGTCCGCCGCTCAAAAAGAACAGCACGATCCAAAGGGCCTGCCAGGCTTCCCGAGGCACGTCGTTGGCGCGACGTCGCAGAACCGCGAGCACCGACGCGGCCGCCAACAGCGTGAGACTTGCGAGCCCGACGATTCCAAGATACGAACCTTCATCGGTGTAGAAAACGGTTTCGTCCAATCGGGAGGCGTTGTGGTGGGTCGTGGCGAAATCGGCGAAGGACTGCCCGCGATGCGTCATCGGCGGCACGACCAAATCGACCAGTTTCAGGCCGTAGATTTCGAGCCACTTGGGTTCGCGCACCACCGCGCGCGTGTTGGGGCCGTACTCCAGGCGATACGTCCACGTGTCGAGGTTCATCAAGGTGAAGGCGAAGGCGGCGGCGGCCACGACGGCGCCTGCGGAAAACAAGGCCCGCCACGAACGATTGCGATAGAAAAGCGCCAGCGCCCCCAGCAGCGTCAATTGGCAAAGGATGTTGGTGTAGTAGACGTTTTGGAGGCCGGCCAAGAAGCCGATGCCGACGGCCCACCAGAATCGCGGCGTCCGCGGCGCCAAGCCCGGCTCGGTTGCGACCCACCGCCACACCAACAAAAACAACGGGATGTGCCAAGCGTAGGCCACGGTGATGTGATGTGGCGATTGGGCGAACAGAAACGGAGCCAAGCCGTAGGCCCAACCGCCGACCAGCGACCACGTTCGGTTGCAATCGGAGCAGCGGGCGACCAGATAAAACGTCAGGGCGGCCAACACATGGCCCAGCAACAGACTAAGATGCAGGCCTGCAAACAGTCCGAACGCCTTTCCCAACATTCCGAAGAAAAACATCGGGAGTTCCTCGATGCTGGGCCAATCGTTCCAATTGGCGGTATGGGGAGCGCCCAGTGCGGAGATGTTTTTCCAGGCCAGTGGAAGATAGTCGCCTTCGGCCACGGCTTTCATCGTGGCGTAGGTGGAAAGGACGTCGTTATATTCATCCGATTCGATGTACCGGGCGGGCCGTTGCCAGGCGGCGGGCGTCCAGAGATCGCCGGCGGCACACCAGGCCAACGCTATCAAGACCAACAAGGACGCCATCGCAAGGAGGTCTCGGCGCCCGAAATGCTGCAGAACCCGACTGGCGTCGGATTCGACCGAATGCGGCAGTTTGTCTGAGGCTCGTTTGGGACGGTTTTTCATGGGCTTTTTCCGATTGTCGCAAGGCCGTCCGCGCGTGTCAAGCAACGGGGGTGTTGATTTCGCCGATGCGGTTGCACTTTCATGAATTCTGACACACAATAGTCTGTTGGGGTTTTCGACTCTTGATGGTCCGGAAAAATCATGCCTACGGTTGCCGCAGTTGCCGCATTTTTGGAGCAGGTGGCTCCGTTTCGTTTGGCCGAGGATTGGGACAACGTCGGGCTGCTGGTCGGACGTCGCGGCCAGTTGGTTTGCCGGCTGATGACGTGTCTGACGGTTACGCCGCGAAGCGCGGCTGAGGCGATCCAGCGTCATGCCGATCTGATCGTCGCGCATCATCCGATGCCGTTTCACGCCGCTCGACGTTGGACCGACGAAACGACCGTCGGCCGCATCTTGTTGGATTTGGCGTGTGGCGGCGTGGCGGTCTACAGTCCTCATACGGCGTTCGATTCGGCGGCCGAGGGCGTCAACGCTCGGTTGGCGGCGGGACTCAGGCTGTGCGAGGTTAGGCCGCTTGTGCCCGACGCCGAGGGCCAGGGGACGGGCCGAGTTGGCGTGCTGTCCGAGCCGATTTCGCTCGATGGGTTGGCCGAGCGTTTGAAACATTTTTTGGCGATCGAGCGGCTGCAATTCGTGGGCGATCCGACGCAGACGGTTCATCGCGTGGCCATCGGGTGCGGGGCGGCCGACGAGTTGCTCGACGCGGCCGTGGCCGATCGGTGCGATGCGATGGTGTTGGGCGAGGCCCGATTCCACACGTGTCTGGAAGCCGAAGCCGCCGGGGTCGGACTGTTGCTGCCCGGCCATTTTGCCAGCGAGCGTTTTGCTGTCGAGTGTCTGGCCGACGTGCTGGCCCGGCAGTTTCCGGAAGTCGAAACGTGGGCGAGCCGATCGGAAAGCGATCCGTTGAAGTGGAAGGGTGATTAAGATTAGGGACTAGGGGCTAGGGACTAGAGTAGTGCGTCAGGCGTTCCATCATGTCCACGACAAGCGTGGGCATGGCACCCATTTTTTTCTGAATGATACAGAATAAGGGCATTCGTTTCTGAATCACTATGCTCGTGACTCCAAAGAGCGTCAAACGATCGCCTCGAATCTAGCCCCTAGCCCCTGATCCCTAGCCCCCTTCTTTTTTACCATGTTGCGAACGTTGACTGCCGTGCCGGTTTACAACGAAGCGGCCCATGTGACGGGCGCGGTGGCCGGGGCGCTTTGCTATTGCCATGACGTGTTGGTGGTGGACGACGGCTCGACCGACGGCACCGCGGCGCTTTTGCATCCACGCGACGACGTGCATTTGATCGTGCATCCGGCCAATCGCGGGTATGGCGCGGCGCTTCGGACGGCGTTCGATTTCGCCTTGCGCGGCGGGTATGACGTTTTGGTGACAATCGACTGCGACGGTCAGCATCAGCCGCAGTTGATTCCGAAATTCGTCGAACGATTGCAGGCGGACGACGCGGACGTGGTGTCGGGCAGCCGGTATCTGCGGCGATTTCCAGGCGACAGCGAGCCGCCCGGCGATCGACGGCGCATCAATCAGCTCGTCCTCGAAGAGTTGCGTCGTCGGCTGGGGCTGTCGTTGACCGACGCTTTTTGCGGTTTCAAGGCGTATCGCGTCTCGTCGCTGGCTCGGATGCACACGGTCGAGTCGGGTTACGCGATGCCGTTGGAGCTTTGGGCCCGAGCGGCGCAGTGGGGCATGCGGATCGTCGAGATGCCGGTGCCGATGATCTATCTCGATCCGAACCGGTCGTTCGGCGGCGTGCTGGACGACGCGGACACCCGGCTGGCGATGTATCGCTCGGTGTTGGATGCTGCATTGCGAGAGTCGTGGCCTCGGGGCAGACGGTGGTCGACGCCGCCGGAGGATCGTGGCGTGTTGGTCGATCCGCCGTGGGATCGCGTGGCCGAGTTGGTCGCCGAAAACCGCCGCATTTTGCGTGAAAACACGTGCGACATCGCGGGGCGATCGCTGGTTTCCGTTTCGCAGCAAGCCCGGGCCGAGTTGCTGGCCGCCGCGCGACAGTGGACGGGGACGTATCAAAACGTCGACGATTCGTCGCCGGACCCGGATGCGCCGATCTTTTTGAGCGGTCATCAACCGACGATGTATCATCCGGGCGTTTGGTTCAAAAATTACGCGCTCGATCGGCTGGCGAAACTTCACGGCGCGACGGCGGTCAATCTGGTGATCGACGGCGACGTGCCGACGGACCTCTCCTTGCCGGTGATCGGCGGGACGCCGGACGATCCGCAGGTCGCGCGGGTGGCGTTCGATCGGGCCGAGCCGAACGTTTCGTTCGAGTGCCGAGAGATCGAGGATCGGGAGCAGTTTGCGACGTTCGGCCGTCGGGTGATCCAGCAGTTGGGCGGGCTGGTGTCCGAGCCGTTGATGGTTCGCTATTGGCCGTTGGCGTTGGCCCGAGCCCGGCAGACCGACAATCTGGGCGCGTGTCTGGCCCAAGCGCGGCATCAGTTGGAGGCGTCGCTTTGGGACGCGCGGACCTTGGAGACGCCGCAGAGCGCGATGTGTTCGGGCCGTGCGTTTGGGTGGTTTTTGGCTGATTTATTGAATCGGCTGCCAAAGTTTCACGCGATTTACAATCAGGCGTTGCGCGAGTATCGGCACGTGTATCGGGTGCGGAGTCATTCGCATCCGGCCGCCGAGTTGGCCGCCGACGGTCCCTGGCTGGAGTCGCCGTTGTGGGTTTCGACCGGCGACGATCCGCGACGGCGTCGGCTGTTCGTGCGTCGCAGCGGCAACGAGTTGGTTTTGGCCGATCGGCAATCGTTCGAGGCGTGCGTGCCGACCGACGATCGGGCGGTCGAACGGTTTTGGGAGTTGCAGCACTCGGGCGTGCGGATTCGCACCCGGGCGATGTTGACGACGTTTTGGGCCCGGCTGGTTTTGGGCGATTTGTTTATCCATGGTATCGGCGGCGCGAAATACGATCGAATGACCGATCGGCTTTTTGAACGGTTTTTGGGGATTCGGCCGCCGCGATATCTGACGGTCTCGGGCACGTGGCGGTTGCCGATCGCGTGCGAGCCGGTTGACCCGGACGCGGCGCGGACCCTCGAACGACAGTTGCGGGAGTTGACGTATCACCCGGAGCGATTTTTGGAGGCGGCGGTGGCTTGCGACGGCGCGGCGGCGGCCAAACGTCAATGGATTGAAACGTCGCCGACGCGCGAAAACGCCAAACAGCGCTGCTTGGCCATTCGACATCAAAATGCCGAGATGCAGCCGCAGGTCGCGCCGTTGCGAATAGAGCTCGAACGCCGGCTGGCCGACGCCGAGCGACGCCTGCGGGCCGAACGGATCCTTCGCAGCCGGGAATATGCGTTTTGCTTGTTCCCGGCGGAAGATTTGAAGGGATTTTTAGAGGTGTCGGTGTAACAGCCTACTTTTTGCAGAGGTCTTTGGCCACGGCGGCGACGTGATCGGCGGTGAAGCCAAAATGTTTCATCAGCGTGCCGGCCGGCGCGGACAGACCGAACTGGTCGATGCCGATCATGACCCCGTCCGACCCGAGGTAGCGTTGCCAGCCCTGGGAAACGCCCAGCTCGACGGCGACGCGGCGCGTGACGGCCGGGGGCAGCACGCGGTCGCGGTAGTCGGCCGGTTGGGCGTCGAACAGTTCCCAACACGGCATGCTGACCACACGGGCGGCGATGCCGTCGGCGGCCAGCTTTTCTTGAGCCGCGACGCACAGCGACACTTCGCTGCCTGTGGCGAGCAGGATCACGTCGGGTCGTCCGTTGGGGGCGTCGAGCAACACATAGGCGCCGCGATGCAGGCCGTCGGCCGACGCGCATTTTGTGCGGTCGAGCGTCGGGAGGTTTTGACGTGTCAACACCAACGCGGCCGGCCGATTCTTCAGTGGCAGAATCGCTCGATAGGCCTCGGACACTTCGTTGGCGTCGGCCGGTCGAACGACCATCAAGTTGGGAATCGCCCGGAGCGAGGCCAACTGTTCGATCGGCTGGTGAGTCGGGCCGTCCTCGCCGACGCCGATCGAGTCGTGGGTGAAGATGTAAAAGACCGGCAGGCCCATGATCGCGGCCATGCGGATCGTCGGACGCATGTAGTCGGTGAAGACGAAGAACGTGGCGCCGAACGTTTTGAGTCCGCAGAGCGTCATGCCGTTGCACAGGGCGCCCATCGCGTGTTCGCGGATGCCGAAGTGGAAGTTTCGGCCGGCGTACTGGTCGGCCTCGAAATCGCCGGCGCCGTCGAACCCGAGCCGGGAATTGTTCGAGGGGGCCAGGTCGGCCGATCCGCCCACGAGCCACGGAACGCGCTTGGCCGCGGCGTTGAGCACTTTGCCCGACGACGAACGGCTCGCCATGCCCTTGGCGTCGGCCGGAAAGACCGGCAATTCGGCGTCCCAACCCTCGGGCAACTCGCGGCGCTCGATCATCCGCAACTCGGCGGCCAGCTCGGGGAATTGGGCGTCGTACTTGGCCCGAAGCGATTGCCACTGGGCGTGGAGTTTGCGGCCCTTGGCGCCGATGCCTTGGCGGAAATGTTCGAGCACTTCGCCGGGCACGAGGAATTTTTCGTTTTCCGGCCAGCCGTAGGCCGCTTTGGTCAGGCGGATTTCCTCATCGCCCAACGGTGCGCCGTGCGCTTCGTGACTGTCGGCCTTGTTCGGGGCGCCGAAACCGATGACGCTGTGCACCTTGACCAGCGTCGGGCGGTCGGACGTTTTTTGGAACGCTTGGATCGCCTTGCGCAGCGAGGGCAGATCGTTGACGTCTGCCACTTCGACGACGTTCCATCCGTAGGCGCGGAACCGGGCGGCGACGTCTTCGCTGAAGCTCAATGACGTGCGGCCCTCGATCGTGATCCGGTTGTCGTCGTAGATCCAACACAGGTTTGACAGTTTCAGATGGCCGGCCAACGAGGCGGCCTCGCCGCTAAGGCCTTCCATCATGTCGCCGTCGCCGCAGAGGGCGTAGACGTTGAAGTCGAACAGGTCGAAACCGGGCCGATTGTATCGGGCGGCCAGCCACCGCGAGGCGATCGCCATGCCGACGCTGTTGGCGACGCCTTGGCCCAGCGGACCCGTGGTGGTTTCGACGCCGCTGGTGTGGCCGTATTCGGGATGTCCGGCGCAACGGCTGTTCAGTTGGCGGAACTGGCGCAGCGCGTCCAAGGGGACGGCCGGCTCGTTGGTCGGGCGACCCTCGGCGTCGAGTTGCTTCACTTCGGCCAGATGCAACACGGAATAGAGCAAGGCCGAGGCATGGCCGCAGGACAGGACGAAACGATCGCGGTTGGGCCAGTTGGGCTCGGCGGGGTCATAACGCAGCGTTTCGTTCCAAAGCACGTATGCGGCCGGGGCCAGAGCCATCGGCGTGCCGGGGTGCCCGCTGTTGGCCGCCTGCACAGCGTCCATCGAAAGGGTGCGGATGGTGTTGATCGCCAACAGTTCGATCGATTTCTCGGCCATGGGTTTTTTCTTGGAAAAGAAGGTGAAAACGTAAAACCAAGCACCAAAGCCATCCAGTGTATTGGCCCAGCGGCGATTCGTCAACGCGGCCACGACGCTGGAGCGGACGTCGGCGGCGACGAAAAAACAGCAGTGCGAAAACGGCGGGGGGGCGGGCGAACCAATCCGTCGGGCCGGTCCCTTGCGGATAGAAGAACCGATTATACGCGTTCCAACTTGAGAATACGCGGATGCTCTTCCGCGAAGACGGTTGGTCGTTTCCCTCGGAACGTTCCAACCGCTTGCGATTTCACAAGACTTTTTGGCAAAACGACATGGCTTGCTAATCTTTTGCAAAATCGCAAGCGGCTCCATGACGGCATTGGCGAAACGGGGGCGTCACCGCGCACTTTTCGAATTAGAACACGTATCAGTCAGGCCGATCAATAAAGACGTTTTCGGCCAGATGGCGATGCGCGGCGATGCCCAACTCGTTCAGCCGGCGACGCTTGCCCACCGCGTGCCAAGGACTGACGTGGGCCAGTTCGGGCATGATCTCGACCAACTGTTCCCACATGGTTTGGGCCATCCGTCGGATCGAATCCTGTTTGGCCTGGTCGCGGACGGCCAGCACGGTTTTCATCAGGCGAACCAACTGGGCTCGACGGAAGATCGGCGAGGCCGACGTCTCGCCGCCTTCGATCAACAGTTCGACCAATGGGACGTCCATCGCTTTTTGCCAGGCGTAGATCACGCTCAGCGGCAGATCGGTCGTGTCGCATTCCTGGCGGCGGACCTCGTCGACTTCGACGTTCAGACGTCGGGCGACCGCGCGGCGCGAAAGCCCTTGCATCCGACGCACGGAGGCCAATCGTTGCATGGGTTGTTGGGCCGCTGCGGCGACGGGGTTCACGGCGGGTTTCGATGGCAAGGAAGTGTCGACGGAAGAAGTCTTTGGGGCCTCGACGGCATGACCACTGACCGCGTCCCATTGCCCGATGCTCATGGCGAACGCCTCCCCGTCTCGCTCCGAGAAGCGAAACGGCATGTGAGAGAAAATCAGAAGAGGTGGACCAAGCGTTTCTTGACAACCAGAGCCATTCGCTCTATCCGTCGAGCGCCGCTCGCCGATTCGCTAAACGGCCGGCTGATGAGCCGATTTCCGACCCGAAAAAGCCGGCGACTGCGGCCGTGTCATCCTGAAGAGAAAAAAAGCGACGGCCACCGTCAACCGTTATATTACCGTGGCGACTCGCGGATGGCAAGCAACACCCCAGGCGGCGGGACTTTGACGCCGCGGCTTATTCGTCGAACACGAAGCTGCGCAATCGGCCGAGATAGTTGGGCCGAGCGGGCCGGGTGGACCTCGATCGGGACAGGTCGGTGGGCCGCTGCAAGATCCGGAAACCGCTGCCGGCGGCGTCCCGCATGACGACCACCTCGCCGCGAGAACGGGTCAGTCCGGTTCGGATGGCGGCCTCTCGGCCCAAGGAGACGCCGTGACGGAGTAACCTAACCTGGGGGTATTGGTTTGTCAATTCGTGGGCGATTTCGCTCGTGGCGTCGGTCGAGCCATCGTCGACAATCACCAGCTCGAACCGCTCGATCGAGTCGGCCAATAGGTCGAGAACTTCGTGGACCGAGGCGGCCAACGTCGCTTGAGCATCCTTGACCGGCAGCAAAACAGACAGCGAGCGTTGCACGGGCGGCTCCTTGATCGAGGGAAAAATCCATGTTGCTGATAGTGAACTTCGGCCGCCCGTTCCGGCTCTCTGCAGAGAAGCTGAAATTGGGCACAATGTGCGTTTCATATGCGTCGTACCGTCGGCGCCGAAGACGCCGTTTGGATGGGAGCCTACGCCCCCTCTGGCAGCCCCGGGTCGGCCCGGTTATGCTGAAGTTCTTGGAGGCCTCCGTTTCAGGACTGGCCAGAGAGGCGTTTGGGAGTCCCATCCCAAGATAAGATTTTTGCCAAAGAGAGTTGCGAAAAATGTCAGATTCCAACGCCACCGGTCCCGATTTCGCCCGTGGCCAAGACGGACTGCTGCCCGCCATCGCGCAGGACGCCGCGACCGGCGACGTGCTCATGATGGCCTACATGAACGCCGAGAGTTACGCGGAAACGCTGGCGACCGGCCGGGCTGTTTATTTCAGCCGGAGCAGGAAAAAATTGTGGCGCAAGGGCGAGGAGAGCGGCAACGTCCAAAACGTGCGGGCCGTTTACGTCGATTGCGACCGCGACACGATTCTGTTGTCGGTCGAGCAGATTGGCGGGTCGGCATGTCACGAAGGGTACAAAAGTTGTTTCTTCCGTCAGGTGACGCCCGAGGGATTGAAGGTGGTCGGTCATCGGGTGTTTGATCCGGCGGTCGTGTACGGCAAGAAATAGTTTTGCGCAAGAAAAGAGATCATGAGCAACGTGTTGAAATTAGGGATTCCGGCCGGCAGTTTGCAGGAGGCGACCGCCGAGTTGTTTCGTCGCGCCGGCTACAAGATCACGTTTAGTTCGCGCAGCTACTATCCGACGATCGACGACGACGAGATCGAGTGCGTGTTGATTCGCGCCCAAGAGATGTCGCGTTACGTCGAGAACGGGGCGCTCGACGCGGGGTTGACCGGGCACGATTGGGTCGTCGAGAATCAGTCGGACGTGCACGAGGTGGCGGAGTTGGTCTTCTCGAAAGTGAGCCGCCGTCCGGTGCGTTGGGTGCTTTGCGTGCCCGAGAACTCGCCGGTTCAGACGGTGGCCGATTTGCAGGGCAAGCGGATCGCCACGGAGGTGGTCGGGCTGACCACGCGTTATTTGGCCCAACACGGCGTCACGGCGAAGGTCGAGTTCAGTTGGGGCGCGACGGAAGTGAAGCCGCCGAAGCTGGCCGACGCGATCGTCGAGGTGACCGAAACGGGCAATTCGTTGCGGGCGAACCATCTGCGCATCATCGACGAGGTGTTGCAGAGCACGACCCGATTCATCGCCCATCATGCGTCCTACGCCGACGCGTGGAAGCGGCAAAAGATCGACGATCTGGTGTTGATGCTTCAGGGAGCGATGGCCGCCGAGGGCAAAGTCGGGCTGCTGATGAACGTGCCGCGCGATCGGTTGAAGAGCGTGCTGGCGCTGCTGCCGGCCTTGCAACAGCCGACCGTCTCGAATCTGTCGGACGAGGGCTGGGTGGACGTCAGCACGGTGTTGAACGAGGCGGTCGTTCGGAACATCATCCCGCGTTTGAAGGCCGCCGGAGCGAGAGGGATTGTCGAGTATCCGTTGAACAAGGTCATCGACTGAGCGCGCGAAACGTGAGAGGGACGCTAGCGTAAGTGGATCCGTGTTCCAACTCTCCATTTTCATTTGAAACAAAAATGTCTGCGGAAGCGAAACTGGCCGCGAAACTTGCGGAATGGGGCCTCGCGTTGCCGGCGGCCGCCGAGCCGAAGGGCGCGTATCGGCCGTTGACGACGGTCGGAGACATGATTTACGCGTCGGGCCATCTGCCGATCGACGCCGCCGGAAAATTGGCCGTCGGGCGGCTCGGCGATTCCATGGACGTTGCGGCCGGATATCAGGCGGCGCGGTTGGCCGGTCTCTGTCTTTTGGCGACGCTGCGCAAAGAATTGGGCAGCCTGGATCGCGTCGGGCGGGTCGTTAAGGTTTGGGGTGCGGTCTGCTGCACGCCCGACTTCACGCAACAGCCGGCGGTGCTGAACGGTTGCAGCGAGTTGTTCGCCGAGGTGTTCGGTCGCGAGTCGGGCATCGCCGCTCGAAGCGCCGTCGGCGTCGCAGCGCTGCCGTTGGGCGCGGCCGTCGAAGTCGAAGCGATTTTTGAAGTCTAGGCCTCGAAAAACGCGTCAACTTGCCTTAGGAAATCGCCCGCAAGTGGCCCGTCTCGTTGAGCGCCAGCAGCGAAAAGCGGCCTTGCGGGTCGACGGCCAGCCGGGTGATCGAGCCGTTTTGGAACGCGAACGGCGGCAGAGGCTGCGGCAGGCACAACAGCGATTTCAGCGTGGCGCTCAGCCATCCGCCGTGTGTGACCACGACGGTCGTGCGGTGGCCCTCGGCGGCCAGAGAGCGAAGTGCGTCGCAACCGCGATCGGCCAGTTGGCTGCGCGATTCGCCGCCGGGAATGACGAAATCGTCGCCGCCGGCCAGCCAGCCGACGAACTCCGGCGAGTTCTCGGCCTCCAGCTCCGCGCAAAGCCGGCCCTCGAACACGCCCGCGTTCAACTCCATCAATCGCGGATCGGTGCGAATCGGAAGCGAAAGCCGCACGGCCAGATAGCGAGCGGTTTCGAGGGCTCGACGCAACGGGCTGGCGAAGATGGCGTCGACGGGCGCGTCGGCCAATGCCGCGGCGACGGCTTCGGCTTGACGGTGGCCCAACTCGGAGAGCGGCGCGTCGGATTGGCCTTGGATTCGAGATTCGGCGTTGAAGACGGTTTCGCCGTGACGGATCAAATAAAAAGTGCGGACCATGGATGTTGAAACCAAAGTGGGAGGGCGGACCTGACGGCCGCTTTGTCGCTCTTTTTCAGTGTCGTCCTCGACGGGATGGGCGTCAAGGCGTTTTTTGGGGTTGGAAACGCCGGCGACGGTGCGTGACAATTTCGACTGGCGCGATCTGCGGGGTTTGGGTAAACTGCTTGCGTATGTGGTCACAGTCGCCTTCACACACGCAAGGAACACGAAATGGAAACGTCGCCACGAGTATCGCCACA
>JBDKTJ010000028.1:0-16378 GCA_039698075.1 Thermoguttaceae bacterium
ATCGATCGCCGCCTCGCTGTTGCGATTCGACCCATTGCCATGGTCTGAACGGATGTCGGACATTTGCGTCTTCTCCAAGGACAAACGGCCTCAATAGATCCACACAAGAGCGAAAGGCGCATCGGAAGACCCTTAACAGCGTTGGGTTCACCACGGAGACACGGAGAACACTGAGACAGAAGGGCAAAAAGGATAAGAACGTATGGTCATGGCGCCGTTCTCTGAAATGCGACGACCTTGCACAGGGGTGCGACGTGCGTCAGATGGCGGCCTGTACGAGCCCATTCTTTTCTGCTTCTCGGTGTTCTCCGTGTCTCCGTGGTGAGTTTCCTACGTGTCTGATCTCGCGATGTAGTACTAATTCCACTGGTGAACGCCTCGGGCAAAGAGCAATCGTTGCCGACGGCATCGGTCGCGGAGGGTCGCGGCCGCTTGTTCGCATGCCATCTGATACAGGAGATGTTGCATGGCCATTGGCGACTGGAACGCATTGCCTTGGCACAACACGGGCGGTATCGAGCAACTCGTCGCTGCACCGCTCCGCGGCGTGGCAACGGAATCAAAAGCGTCTTCAAACGCGGCGGTCCATCTTGGGGCGTTGTCGTACATGACCGATGGTCCTCTTCTTTTGTGGACGGCGAAATCGCCATCGACAGGCATTGATAGCAAGTGGCGTGCCAAAGTTCCTCCGATCGTCCTCGAACATGCCGGCACACCTATTTCTTCCTTGTATCGCCCGGTGTTTTTCCATGATGCCGTCACGAGTCGTGGAGAACCATGCCATGTGCGAGCCTCGCCATCATCCATCACGGCCACCATCACCAGCGAGGTCATGTTGAACGCCGGTCGACGGAATTCAACCCGCGTGCTTTCTCCTCGCTCAAGGTCCAAGCCAGCAGTTGCACAGTGGAATAAGGAATAGGCTGCCGGCCCCGATTGCCGCGAGACGCGGAGAACTGCGACCCAACGCGAGTCCCGTAAAAATAGGAAGACTTTGCGGACTGCACCATGGTTACAATCGTGCTGGTGTTTTCTGTTCCGCAATTCCCATCAAGTAGTGATGGTATGCCTCCGATGAAGCCAAGTAGACACGATTTACGACACGGAGGTGGCAATCGTGCAAGTTTCTCAAAGATGCCAATATACCTTGCGGGCGTTGTTTGAATTGGCCAAGCGACAGGGCGGAGCCCCGATCTCCGTGGCCGACATTGCCCAATCGCAAGCGATCCCGCGACGTTTTTTGGAACTCATCTTCTTGGACTTGCGAGCCCGCGGGGTGGTCGAATCTCGCCGCGGCAACCAAGGCGGCTATGTCCTTGCGGCGTCGCCGGCCAAAATCACCGTGGGAGACGTCATCCGGGCCGTCGACGGTTCGTTGGCCCCGGTGACTTGTGCGGGCGGGAAGAGCGAAAAGCACTGCCGGTTGAAAAATCAGTGTGTCTTTGCGGACGTCTGGCAGAGAGCCCAGCGCGCCGCAGAAGAGGTTTACGACAACACGACGCTGCAGGACCTAATCGACAACGAGCGGGCTGCAACCGAGCGTGGTCCGTTGATTCAAGTTGCTTGATGCGTGTTTCGTTTTTACCATTTCAGGGGGGACCCAAACGTGAAGACCTTACGAGCGTTGTTTTTGTATTCACTGGCCGCAACTGCGGCATTTTCGCTGGGCGAAAGGGTGTATGCCCAAGACGAGGAGAAAGGCCCGCCGTTGCCGTTCATCACGATCGAAGGCCAAGGCGGCGGCGCTATCACGCCGATGGCCTACTTGGTCAATCCGGCGGCCGAAGGCACGTTTTTTGGCAAGCCCTCGGTGGCGTTCGACACCATCGGTTTGCAGGGCAAAAGCCTCAATACCTTCATGATCACGGAAAACCTCGGCGGCCGGATCGAACTCGGCTTTGCCGCCGATGATTTCGGCCTCGGCTCTTTTCCAGGCCAGCTTCAAAGCGCCACGGGCGTGGACATCGGGCGCAGCGAACTGTGGTTGTACAACTTCAACCTTCGCGGTTTGCTGGTGAAGGAGAATGCGGGCGACAACAATTGGGTGCCCGCCATCACCGTCGGCGCCATCGTCAAACACAACGAAGGCATCCGCAACATTTATCAAAAATTGCTCGCCCGATCGGCGGGCCCCATCGACTTGACCGACATCGGTTACGCCCGTGAAAACGGCGTGGATTTCACGCTGACAGCCACCAAGACGTTGCCGACGGCCTTTTTCGGCAAACCGTTGATCGTCACCGCCGGCCTGCGAGAAAGCCAAGCGGCCAATCTGGGATTCTTGGGCTTCGCCGAAGACTACACGGCCAGCTTTGAAGGCAGCGTCGCGGCGTTGCCCTTCGACAAATGGCTGATCGCCTACGAGTTCCGCCAAAAATCCAGCCCCTACAGCATGGCGTTGTCGCCGCTGGTCGGGGACGAGGACAACTGGCACGCCTTCGACGTGGCCTACCTGATCAACAAGCACACCACGTTGGTGGCCGGCGCCGGCATCTTCGGCACGTTGGCCAACACCGAGGTGAACAACGCCTGGTTCTTGCAGTTGAAGCATGAGTTCTAACCTTCGGTTGGATGGCGAATTCAGCCTCACCTAAGAAAACCTGAAGGAGGACCTCACGACACTGCCCTTATTGAAGAAATAGACACCATTCTAACACACACGTGTGCCGCCGTTGCGGAGCTGCTTCGACGGCATACGTCGTTTCTTGACGCCAAAAATAGCATCGCAGCCGGGCTTGGCTGGAAACGCCGTCCCTACGCGACTTGGCAAGTCATCAATGCCAGCACTAATGATGGCCCACTAGCATATCTGCGGCGACGCGGTGAGCTGTTGTGGGGCCGTCGCCCTACGCCAACGTGTTTCCATGTGGCACGCGACTTGCACCTTGCTTGCAGGACGTCCGCCTGAGCGACGCTCCGCCTTGAATCAGGCAGCGCGTCAACGATTCCAAAATACGCCTAACTGGAGAACAAGAACACGATGAGTCACGATCTGAATCTCATTCGCGGCATCGGCACCCGAGCGCTTCACGCCGGCCAGGTTCCCGATCCGACCACCACCGCCCGCGCCGTACCGATTTATGCGACGACCAGCTACGTCTTCCGCGACACCGACAACGCGGCCAACCTGTTCGGATTGCGAGAGTTCGGCAACATCTACAGCCGTCTGACCAATCCGACCAACGATGTCCTCGAAAAGCGGCTAGCTGCCCTCGATGGCGGCGCCGGCGCGTTGGTCTTTGCCAGCGGAGCGGCGGCGATCACCGCGGCCATCGTGACGATCGTTCACTCGGGCCAGAACTTCATTTCCGCCACGAGCCTTTACGGCGGCACTTGGGCCCTGTTCAACCAGACGCTCGCCAAACTCGGCATCGAAGTGCGTTTCTTCGATCCGCGGCATCCCGAGCAGATCGAACGGCTGATCGACGACAAGACCCGCGCGATCTACATCGAAGCGCCCGGCAATCCGAAAAACGACGTGCCGGATTTCGAAAAAATCACCGGCATCGCCCACCAACACGGCCTGCCCGCCATCATCGACAATACGGTGCTCACGCCCGCGCTGTTCCGGCCAATCGAGCACGGATTTGACATCGTCGTCTACTCGACGACCAAATTCATCGGCGGACACGGCGTTCAGCTCGGCGGAGCCATCGTCGACAGCGGCAAGTTTCCCTGGGCCAAAGAGCCGAAAAAGTGGCTCGAGTTCACCGCGCCCGATCCGGCCTATCACGGATTGGTGTTCGAGGAAGCCCTGCGGTCGATCGGCAACATCGCCTACATCATCCACATCCGCACGCATTGGCTTCGCGACACCGGAGCGGCCCAAAACCCGTTCGGCGCGTTTTTGACGCTGCTCGGATTGGAAACCTTGCACCTGCGGCTCGAACGGCACTCGCAAAACGCGCTGGCGGTCGCACGGTTCCTCGAAAAACATCCGGCCGTCACTTGGGTCAACTATCCGGGACTGCCGAGCCATCCCGATTATGCCAACGTGAAAAAGTACCTGCCGAATGGCCAAAGCGGCATCATCGGTTTCGGCATCAAGGGCGGCAAAGAGGCCGGAAAGAAACTGATCAACAGCGTGAAGCTCTTTAGCCACCTGGCCAACATCGGCGACGCCAAGTCGCTCATCATTCATCCGGCTACGACGACGCATTCGCAGTTGAATGACGATGAGTTGCTCAAGACCGGCGTCACGCCCGATTTCGTGCGACTGTCGATCGGCATCGAGGACGTGGAGGACATCCTCGCCGATCTGGACCAGGCCCTGACGGCCTCGCAGTCGCGTTGAGCGAAGGCGGCTGTCCCAAAGATGATCGTGCCCGTTCGCGGCGGCATGTGCTGCCAGGACCGCCGCGAACGTGCCGACGTCTTGCACGCAAATAGTCAGGCAGATCCAGCCCAGGCCGGCCAATCCGCGACGATCCCAAACTTCCCCGCCGTTCCGGTCCTCTTTGTCGGACGTCGCTGAACAAGCCATTTTCTTGCTAAACGGGGGGGGGTCCGCGTCAATCTGCGCAAAAACACCCATCGGAGTTGCTGTCAAACAACGCCCTAGGACGGCGTTCTCGTTTGATTTCACGGAATTTTACAGATAAGGTATTGCAAAATAGCCGATAATACATTACATTAGCGAGCATCATGGTAAACATTATGTGGCTCTGTAGTTTGGAGTGTTCGATGTGTTGCCGCACGACGGACGCGTGTCCGATGGGCATGTGTCAGACGTGTGCGGCGGTTGCTTCCCATTCCTCGAATACTCGCTCGGCTCGGCCACCTATCCATGAAAGACACCCAACTCGCTCCGCTCGGCGGTTTCCAGCAAGTGCTCTTGCCCATCTGGCAAGAGGCTAGCCGTCATATCGAGGTCAGTCGCTTCACGGCGGCCGTCTCGAAGCTCTTGTCCAACTATTTACCGATCAGTCAATTGTTGGTGCGGCGTGTCGATCCGAGCCGTCCGAGCGTCGACACCGTGGCCATCGGTTTCTCCGCGCCCGACTACCTCCTGCCCGAAACGCGATCGACCTGCTCGGCGAAGAACATCAACGAAATCGTCGCTTGGTGCAGCAGCGTCCAAGTCGCAAGGCGTGGTGCGCCGGGCTGGGCCGATGCCCCGGTCGAAGTGCTCGTTCCGGTGGATATCCGCGGCGACGTGCTGGTCGGCGCGCTGCCGCAAGCGAACGAGCCGGGCGGCGTGTTGGTGTTGGTGGCCGCCGAGGGCACGGCCTTCAACCGCGAGCACGCCGACATCGTCGTCCAACTGCTCGAACCGTTCTGCCGCGCGCTGGAAAACGATCACCGTGTGCGCGAGGTGGCCGCGATGCGCGCCGCCGCCGAAGCCGAGAAGCACACGCTGCTCAGCCGACTCGGGTGCAAACGCGTCGATGAGGAAACCGTCATCGGCGTTGACTCCGGGCTGAGCGCCGTCATGGAACGAGTCGACCTGGTCGCCCGATCCGACGCACCCGTGTTGCTGCTGGGCGAAACCGGCAGCGGCAAGGAGGTCATCGCTCGGACGATCCACAACCGCTCGACTCGCACCAGCGGGCCGTTTTTGCGCGTCAATTGCGGCGCAATTCCTCCCGAACTGATCGACTCGCAGTTGTTCGGCCATGAACGCGGCGCGTTCACCGGCGCCGTCGAAACGCGGCAAGGTTGGTTTGAACGCGCCGACGGCGGCACCCTGCTGCTCGACGAGGTCGGCGAATTGCCGCTGGCCGCCCAGGTGCGTCTGCTGCGTATTTTGCAGGACGGCTGGCTTGAAAAAGTCGGCGGCCAAAAACCAATGCACGTCGATGTGCGGATCATTGCCGCCACGCACCGCGATTTGGCGACGATGGTCAGTGAGGGAAAGTTCCGCGAAGATCTTTGGTATCGAATCGCGGTGTTCCCGATCCTGATCCCGCCGTTGCGGGAACGCGTCAACGACATTCCGGAGCTCGCTCGGCATTTCGCCGAACAGGCCGCATCGCGATTCGCCTTGCCCGAGACGCTGCCCACGCCGGACGACATCGAATTGTTGACCGCCTATGCCTGGCCCGGCAACATCCGGGAATTGGCGGCCGTGGTCGACCGCGCAGCCATTCTTGGCAACGGCCACCGATTGGAGTTTGCCAAAGCCTTGGGCGTGACGGCCGGGATGCCTTCCGTTTCCGGCGACGGAAATTCGCAATCACCGGACCAGTCGTCGCGAAAATCCCATTTTCCAACGCTTGACGAAGCCATGCGGCGGCATATCGAGTCCGCCTTGGAACTGACCCACGGCCGCATCGAGGGACATCGCGGTGTGGCGCAACTGCTGCAAATCAACCCACACACCTTGCGGGCGAGGATGCGCAAACTCAAGATCGACTGGACGCAATTTCGGCAAGAGGAGGAATTGCTTTGGTGAGCAACGAATCACCTAATCCGCTGACTTTCGGTTCTCGGCCGGCAAGCCAATGGTCCTTCAGTTCGTGCCACACGATGCGCGCGGTTTCCCACTTTGGATCAGCAGCTTTGCCCCAATAGCGAACTCGGCCAAGAACCGCCTTAGCCCAGCATCCCCGAGAGCGGGGGGAATCGCGGAAAGTCTGGACGAGACTTTGCCCATGTGGTAGTTTTTACCCTGGGCATCGACGTTGTTGCCCCGGAGCCGGCTTGTGGGCGTTATTGCGAACACAAGTCAGCAAGAAGAGCGTCATTGCCCACGGAAAGCAAGTGTTTAGGATGGGTGGCCGAGTGGTCTAAGGCGGCGGTCTTGAAAAGCATCCATGCCGATTCTGTACACCATCCACGAAACGCGGCAAATAGCTTGTTTTCTTGCGTTTTTCTGCCTCTTGTCCACTCTAGCCTGTACAGTGTACAAGCGTGTAGAAAATGGTGTTTTTGGGTGTCAGTGACACCCGTTTTTTTGGCACCCGTTTTTCTGTTTCAAGCAACTTCTTTGCGAAACGGGGGTGTCCAATGTCTGCCTCAACTGTCTCGTGGTGCGCCTTTGACGTGTTTCTTATGATCCTTGCCGCAGCCGGTTGGCAACGGGCCTTCGCTGCTGAGCGTGAGCTAAGGCAGCAGGGCGCGACGTGGGAGGCTACGGCCTTGGCGCTCAAGGAAGAATTTGCCAAACGGTCTGGCAGGGCAGCCATGACCCTTATTGAGTTGCTGGTAGCCATTACGATCGCCGCCATACTGGCCGGGTTGGTACTCGCCGCCTATCGCTCAGCACAAGAGGGCGGACGATCATGGGCCACCAGGGCAACCATTGCCAAGCTCAACAACATCATCGCGGCACGGTACGAATCGTACATCACCCGAAGAGTGCCGATCCGCATTCCGGCCGGTACGTCGCCCGCTCAAGCCGCCAGGATGCGATTGGACGCTATCCGAGACTTGATGAGGATGGAAATGCCCGACGCCCGCAGTGACGTGATGAACGGTCCTATAGTATTCACTTGGGGCAGCGTGTCTGAACCGGCTTTGCATCGCCTCTACGCCGCAAACCCTCCGACGGCCGCCTACGACGCCGCCCAGTGTTTGTACAAGGTGGTGAGCATGGGCTCGCCCGCTGAAATGGAACAATTCCACCAACAGGAAATTGGCGCGGTTGACGGCAAGCCGGTCTTCGTCGACGGCTGGGGAAATCCCATCATGTGGTTCCGGTGGGCACCGGGCTTTGTTGCCCCGGATTCAGAGATTCAATCCGGCGATTCGGTCAAGGACCACGATCCTTTCGACAGCCGGAAGATCGAGCCCGACGCCTTCCGGCTGATCCCGCTGATTTACTCCGGGGGCGGGGCACATGGTGTAGATGGCAAGCCTTCCTATGGGCTCGACACCAGGGCTCCCACGGCTGCCGACATTGCCGCTGGTCGGGATTACTACGTCTACGCTGGGAACCCGTACAACCTCGGCTTGGCCATGCCGATCCCCGGCAGCAGCTACCAAGGGAACATCGACAACCACCACGCGGATAGGCAGTAGCGCCGGATCGAGAAGATTATCGGGACGTCGCGCCACGTCCCATGCGAAATGCTCGGACGAGTTGCTGCCACTTGGTGCGACGCTTTGGAAAGAGCGTCATGCTGATTCGCCTAATTTCGTCAGGCGATGGCTCACAGTTCCGAGCGGTCAGTGAGGCGTTTATCAGCATCAGTTCCCGCGGGTCAATGCTAGAGGTTTCAACGGCGATATTATTGGCCTTCATCCAGCCAGATACCGCTGTCCAACTCCAAAGGTTTTTTCCAGCACAATTGCATACCGGAGAAGGAAAGCCACCGGTCCCTCGGTCACCAGAGGCCAGTTGCCTCACGTATTCTCGGGTGATGCCAGCCCTACGCCCAATTTCCGAAGCATTCACAAGGTCGTCCGGTTCCATTCGCTGAACGCGAAGACCGACCGGCTTTCCGTTTACCTCGCAATTTTCCACATTCTGAATTGCTGAGAGAACGGCCTCGGAAAACGATTCTGCATCCCGATCAAACTCCAAGCAGGGAATACCACCGCGAGTTGACACAATCGCATCGTCGCATCCGGCTGCGTATAGGGCACCGGCCATTTCATCCGTGAACTCTGGCAAGCCGGATAAAACAAGGGTGAAATTGTGCGTCGTCATTTGTTCCGATCAATCTGGGGTTTGCTTACAGCGGTCAACGACTCGCCTTATTTGCCGTGCGTGTCTCTCGGGGTTGCTTGGCGTCGAGTTTATAAAGAGCACTCGGCAGCAGTCGGGGCCACCAGGGCAGTACAATTTGCCCCAGCAATGACTACCCGTATCGTCGCAACGCCACCCCAGTGACTCGGCATACGCTACGGCTTCTTCGATGGCCTTCTTGGGGTGGCGCGATCTCGTCATGTGAATCCTACATCGTCTGTTGACAGTTGTCAACTGAAATCCTTCGGCCACAAAAAATACAAGCGACGGCCCATAGCCGGCATTGTACTTGCGACCACCAATCCAGTCGATATACTCCGATTGAGGGGTTGCGCCACAACGCCAGCCCTTTCCGACCTCTCGCCGACCCAGTGGCCGCTTTACGCGGCCGGCTTCTCCAGCTTGTCAGCTATGGCTATTGGCGTCACCATGCCGTGGCGTCCGGGCTGATGGGCTTTTGATCGCCGAACATGCGTACACGTCCACAAAAACCACAATGCCGGCAAAAGGTGGGTGGCCAATTCTTTCTCTTCACTCTAGGACTGTCATCGGTTAAGCTTTGATCTTCTTTCGTACATTTGCCACGAAATGCCAAAGGTGATGATATGCGTACTGACGCCGCAGTTGGACAAATTATTTTCAACCGCGCTAGGCTATACGTTTCTCGTCTTGGCCGATGCTATAACGATTTCTATGTGGGCATCACGGCCGATCCAGATAGGCGGCGTCGCGAACATGGCAATCCACGCTCTTGGCGATGCTGGAAGGCTGTGAGTGTCCGGGCTGCGACTGATGCGGAAAAGATGTTGCACCACGCGGGGATGCTGGGGGGGAGTGGGGGAACAAGCGGTGCCATGTATGTCTATGTCTTGCTAATGCAAGAGGACAAAGAGGCGCACCGCCGGGTACATGAAACTACTTGCGAGCAATTCACCCAATACGTGCTCGCCGACAGTTGATTACGGCATCAATTGCTCAGTGCCGTGGAATCCACTTGGTGTATGAAAAAGCCCCGACCAACCGAAGCCAGCCGGGGCAACCAGCGGGCGCAAACATCCAGCCTGAGCTACGCCACGGCTTTCATGCTCGTTTGTAGCCGCTTCTCCGCCTCGGTAGCCAGCTTGCGGTAGAAACTGGCAATCTTGCGCAGCTCCTTGACCAACTGAACCTCCAACGAATCAGGCCCACGATCATCGAGGTACAAGAAATCTTCGTCCACCTTGGCGGACAGGGAGCACGAGTACAGATGCCCCATCGAGTCTTCCCGGCCGGGCCCATAGAACACGTTATGGGCGAACGACACTTGGATTGCCCCATCCGTCAACTCTGCCAGCCGATTCACGATTACCAACTTGGGGCATTTTTTGGAGCACTTTTGCCCTTGCCTGTTGTCACCACAAAGATCGATGCAGTTCTTTTCGCATGACATGGAAAATCATCCTCTCAAGAAAATCCCCGGCCCGGCTACTTGCTGAAAAAGCGTTACGAGACGCCGCGCGGTCTTGCTATCCGTTCGACAAGGGCATTGCTGTCCATGCCTTGCGGGTCAATGCTTGGGTACGCGCACAAGCAAACGGGTCGGAGAGTTTTTGTCTAAAAACACCGCAGAACCTCGTAAAGGGTTTTTCAAGCCCTGGTGCCACCTTGAGGCAGCCACCATCGATCATTATCGGCAAGCCTGCGAATCTGTCAACAGTCTGACAAAAGATTTTTTAACAGTTCCAATTCGTAGGCTAGATGCCTACCGCTTCCAGTTTCCTCATCGCCTCAATGGTAGAGGCATCATGCTCGGCAGAATCAAACCGTGGCGGGCTGGCGGCGGTTGTCAGGGCGGCAAAAAACCGCTGGCACGCCTCGATGCTGGTGTAGCGACGATTTCCGATCAGGATGGTTTCCAGGACAATGCCTCGAATCCCGGCCCGGGTCCACCTCGCAACGGTGTTGGGGTGGACGGGACTTTCGTCACTTCTCCTCGGGAGCCGTTTTGCAGCCTGTCCAAAGCTAAGAAGATGCTCTTTTGCGTGGTCTATCATGGCACACCTCCGGTATGACAATTTGGAACGTACCTTTGTTATGCTGGCCTCTAACAGGTCAGCCTCTTCAGGAGTTAGGTCTGGGCATAAGCCCGCGAACTCGGGATCAATGGTCAATTCGTCGCCTCGCTAGAAACCTACCGCCTTGACCACTGCGGGATCGTTTGTTGGCCAGCGTCGGTGAAGTGTGGCGTTACTGCGTTTGCAGTGGCCTAGCTTCTCCTCGATCTCAATGGTGGTCTTGCCTTTCTTATCGTAGTCGCCTTGCCCGCCTGTAGCACAAATCTCGATACGATCAAGCAACGCCTGCACGTCGGGCCAGGAAGCTTTAAACGCGTTGACGCGTTCTGCACCACGAAGTAATCGTCCGTCTGCGGCCGCCGCCAACTTCAATAATGGTGTTGGGTCGTACCCCGCTTCCGTGACAATTGGTGCAAGATCTCTGCAAGCGCTCGCGATTGAAGTAATATCCACTTCAAGGTCTTGGGAAGCTTGTTGCGATTCGTCGAGGTGACGGAATGCGGCGTCTCTATCGCGATCCTTGATGGAACGCGTAAGGCTGTCATTGGAAAAGTCCCTGATCTCATCGTTCATAGTATAGAGGGAAAACCGCCGGCGAATATCACT
This sequence comes from Thermoguttaceae bacterium, assembly GCA_039698075.1. Taxonomy (GTDB): domain Bacteria; phylum Planctomycetota; class Planctomycetia; order Pirellulales; family Thermoguttaceae; genus JAJFVC01. Next base: position 11,293 of record JBDKTJ010000028.1, read on the forward strand.
GATTCTTCCTAGCATCTCATCTTCCTTTCGGCCGAGCGGCCGACCGATTGCGGGGCGAAGATGTTTCCCTGCAACCGGCCGACCATGCGGGGATCAATCCGCAAACCCGGCAATGCGTAATCTACTTCGTTTCCGATTCTCCGAAAAGCCACTTGTGGACGTGTTCCGTCACGTCCAACAGCCGATCGTCGTCAACGCGCTCGCGGTATTGTGCCGACATATCGCCACTACTGGCCGCGTGCCCCATGATGCTCTGTACTGCCGATAGATCGCGGACACCTTCGGCCACTGTCTGAAACGTGTGCCGAATTGCATAAAATCCCCGCCGTGGCTTGATCTTCGCTGTTTTTAGCGCCCGGGCAAACTCCCCGGCCACTCGGTATCCATTGGCAGCCAAGTAGTTCTCGCCCCTCGGGCCGATGAAAATCAAAGCCTTGTGGGCGACATCTTTGGGCTGGCACCGCTGCTTCTTGACGGCCTTGATGGCTGATATCGTCTCGAGCCAAAGTGGTATCCGTCGCTCGATTCCCGTCTTTGGCCTCGGGTAGGTCAACCACCTGGTTTTGAGATTGACCGCTGCGAACGGCAGACCGGCAACATCGGAATTGCCAAGGCCACCGTTCGCGGCCAATAGGATCATGGCTTTCATGTTTGGGCCAGCCGTGGCCAACAGCGCCCGCAGTTCGGAGGCCTCAAACATTTTCGGCCCCGACTTGGCCCGATTCTTCCGCAGCACCTTGGCGCTTGGCTTCTTAAAGTCAACGCCGATCCTGACGGGCTGGTCGATCAAACCGGATTCGTAGCCGTACTTGAAAACGGACCGCACCCGCTGGATTTCGTTTGCCAGCCGGATCGGTCCCCACTGCTTTGCGATACTGGCGCGGAGTCGGCGAAAGTCGTCGCCGACAAGATCGGCCACCAGCCGTAATCGCCCAAATGCCTTGACGAGACGCTCGCATGTTGCGAAGTATTCCTTGAAGCTCCGTTCCGTTAGTTCCCCCGATTCCAGCAGCCCCTTCTTGTGGCTCACAAATGCGTTGCAAATATCCTTGACGGCAATGATGTCGGTTGCAGGCGTCAGCGACTTCTTACTGTCATCTTGTCCGGCAAAAATGCCATCCTTTCGTGCTAACCAATCCTGAATCGCAGCCTTGCCTTGCGGATCGGTCGAAACCTTTCCGAAGTAATACGCCTTACCCTTGATCTTCTTGCACCACCTATTGGAGGCATGAGGGAACAGCGGGAAGTCTGGATGGGGCTTCTTTGGCTTGTCGTTAGCCTTTTTTGCAGCTATTATCTTGACCATGATGGCGCTTGGCGGTAGAATCGGTTTTGGTGTCACAAAGCAGGTGTCAAGCACCATTTTACTGGATGGCATGAAAACGTCAAGATGCCTATTTTACAGTTGTTTAGGATGGGTGGCCGAGTGGTCTAAGGCGGCGGTCTTGAAAACCGCTGTAGGCGAAAGTCTACCGGGGGTTCGAATCCCTTCCCATCCGCTAAGTCATTATGTAGCAACGAGTTACGTCTCGCGTTAACTCGCACAAACGGCGCACCGACAACAAGTTGTGTCTCGTTTTGCGAATCTCCGCGAATCCCGGCGCGTGCCCGCTGCGCCGCATTTTGCGCCGTCCGTGCGCCGCTTTGTGCGCCGCTTTCCGTTGGGTTGGTCGTGGCGTCAGCAAAGTGGGCGTCGGTGGTTTGGTAGTAGTGCTTTCGGGCAATGTCTTCGCTGTTGCCCAGCCAGTCGCAAACGACGTGGGAAGGAAACCGCTCGGCCAGTTCAGTCTGCCGACTACTCCGCAGATTGTGAAACAGCCGCGGCCAGGTCGTCAGGCCGGCGCGTTGGACGATCTTCGTGAACGTGGTCCGAAGATTGCAGTTTCGCCAACCGGCGTTGCCCATCGCAGCTTTGCGGTACTTTTCATCGACGACATAGACCGCCCCCTCGGGTGCCGCCTCGAAAGCCTCTTCCAGAATGCTCCGCAACTCGGGAAAGAGCGGGATAACGCGAGTGTCTTTCCCCGGGTGGTGTTCGGTCTTCGGACTCGTCACCGTTGCCTTGTCGGCCGCCCAGTCAATATCCTGCCACCGGAGAGAAAGCACTTCTGACGGACATCGCAAGCCGCCAAAGCGGCTCAAGCCGACAATCAGCCGCCAATCGAGGTTAGGGCAGGCTTCCATGATCTTGGCCGTCTCTTCTTGAGTAATGAACCGGCTGCGGTCGGGCATCGACGCCTTGATGGATACGTCGGCAAAGGGACTATCGGAAATCAGCCGCCGCCGCATTGCCGCGCGAAAGATCATCGTAGCGAATTGCAGCCGCTTGCGGACGGTCATTGAAGCCAGCTTTTTGCCGATCAGGTGCAACTTGTAGTTGTCGGCATCGCCGGGCGAAACTTCGCCGATCGGCTTGTTTGCCCCGAAAAACTCGATAAGTCCCATTTCGCCCTGCCGCCAGACTTCTTTCGTCGCCGGCTTCACGTCCACCCGACCCGTGACGTAGTTCTTGATGAACGACCCCAGCGTGGCCGCCGTCTTCACTTCGGGTTTCGGAATCAATCCGACTGCCGCCAGCTTCTTGGCCATGCGTTTGTCCAGGTCGGCAACCCACTCGGCCAAGTCCGCTTCCATCGACCGCTTGAGCAATAGGGCTTCAAGCAGTTGCTCCACGCGGTACTTGATTCCCTCTGCCGATCGTTGGGAAACCTTGCCCAGCCGGACAGCCTTGCGGTCTCCGTCGGGGTTGACGAACAGGATCCGCTTCTTGCCGCCGGGATCGTTTGCAATGCTCGCCATAGGTCACTTCCTTTCCTACTCGGGCTTCCGCCCCATAACGATCTTCAGTTCCAGACATTTTCCGAGGGCATTCAACGCTTCCATCGAAAGGCCGCGATGCCCGTTGTAAAACTGTGCCAGTGTGCTTTCGCTAACGCCCGTTTCTTGGGCGATTCGATAGCGTGTCAGGCCGGAATCGTCGATTGCCTGTCGTAACTGATCGGTCAACAGCTTGGTCCGTTTCTTGCTCATGCCATTATCCTACCCGATACTATTCATAACGTCAAGTAGCTTCTCTATGCCAAACAGGAAAATCAAGGAACCGCCCACAGCCGGCGCAATCCCGCCGTACCGATCGCCCCTCGTGGATTGGTACGTCTCGCCAGCTTGTCGAACCGCACCGACATATCGGCGTGGCCGTGGGTTTCGTCGTGGGCAAGGCTGGCGGTTCGATTGTGGGGACAGACCGCAATCGAGCCAACAACTCGGCCTTGTGGCTTTTTAGTCGCGTCACCATGTCGGGCGTCAGGGCCGCTTGTGGGGCGTCGATGGTCAAGCCGCCGTCGCCTGCGGGGTGCAACTGGATGCCCCGGGCGTCACAATCTGCAAGCAATCTGGATAGGTCGCTCATATCGTCACCTGCACTCGATTCTCGGTTTCGGAGGGGTGGTCGGCGTCAAGGGTGCCAGATTCCGGCAACTTGGCATCCTTGCATTCTTCGGGGTTGAAAAGTGGCAAGTTTCGCGTGTTTTTTCCAAGAGGGCCAAGATATTCGCCTTGGGACGGTTCGGCATTCTTGGCCGACAATCGCCACCACCAGGGACCTGGCACCTCGACGCGGTAGGCTGCAACTCCGAGAGTCTGCTTGGCCCGCTTCAACGTGCGTTCGCTGCCGCCCTGCCCATTCTTCCACTCATCAACCAGCTCTTTCATCAGCCGCGGGTCGTCAGCCAGCTCCGACCGTAGCCATACTGATGCTGCGTCCAAGGCTTCGGCATCTGGACCAGGCTTTCGTTCGCGGCCTTGGTTCTCATCCACCAGAGCATCGTCAGCGCTCATCGCCACGGGATCGCGTTCCCAGGCAATGCGTGGCGGCTCGCCGATGATCGAAAACGCCAAGCCGTCGCCTTCACGGGCCAGATTGTTCTTGCCGGGCAGCAGCAACCGACGCGACTTGTTCTTGTTGTCTCGACTGAGGTGCCATACCGCCCGCGCAATGCCTGTAAATGCTCGGCTTCCCAAGGCCAAGTCATCGGCCATGCCTGCCGTGCTCTTGCGGCGGTGCGCCACTATCAGCACTGCCGGCCCGTATTTTTCGGCCAGTGCTGCGATAGGGGCCAACACGCCCCGCACTTCGTTATCTCGATGGGCGTCGGTTCCACCACCCAGGAAGCTGCCGATGGGGTCCACCACGATCAGCTTGCAGTCGGACAGCTTCATCATCGCCACGTCAATGGCGTCCACGTCGCCCAGCGTAATCAGGCGTTCATGCTGCCCATCGCCATCAGACTTCCGCACGGCCGACAGCAGGTGCGGTCCCGAAAATACGTCGCATGGTCTGCGGTCCACTTTCCCGCGCCACCAGCGTTGCTAGTGGCCAATACCCTGATTCTGGCCAAGTTGTCCACGTCCTTTTCGCCTTCGGCCACAAAGACGGGCCGCGTCGGATCAGCCAACAGTTCGGGCAGTCGGTACGGAATCGTCCGCACTCCCTTGACGGACCAATTCCAACGGCCCCCTAGCTTCGGCTGCCGCTGGCGAAAATCCTTGGGTTCGTAGCGCACAACTTGGAACAGCAGTTCCCCGGCTTCATCGCGGTAGTCATAGCTGGCAACGATTCGAGGTTTTCCGCTCGTCTTGCCGGCCGTCACTTTGGACGCGGGCATAAGGTCGGCCAGCGTCAGCCCCAGGGCTGCAACCACAGCCGCCGGCTCGCAACCGGCATGACAATACAGGACCGCGCCGCCGTTGTCACCCTCCGATATACTCAGGCTTGCCCGCCGATCTTCATGGGCTGGGCATCTTGCCGACCAGCCCTTGGCCGTCTTCTTTGCGTCGGGCAACTTCGACAGAATCCGTTCCGTAGGGGTCATTGGGCGTCACCCCCTTTTCGTTGCGATCCGATCCAGCGTTGCAGGTCGGCAACGGGATAGCGAACTAATCGACCACAACGGACGTAGGGCAGGCCGGGCTGCTCCTCGAAAGTCATTGCCCAAAGTTTCCGGGGTGAAACAGCCAACATTTTCGCTGCGTCTCTGCCACCAACCAGCAGCACGGCGTTCGCGACTTGATCTTGCATCACAATCCT
>JBDKTJ010000029.1:0-19783 GCA_039698075.1 Thermoguttaceae bacterium
CGTCGCCGCTGTATCCGACAGACAGTTTTGTCACTGGCGCTACACGGCCCGGGCTTACGAAAAATTCAACAACTACTGGAAAACGCGGTCACCATGGCCGCATAATGTGCAAAAGTCGAACTTAGGCTTGGCCCCAAGAAAAGGCCTGGCCCGGACAAGCTGCCTTTGCAGGCGACTCTCCGGGCTCAGGACCGTGCCAAGTTTCTCAGGAAAATCGGACCAAGGTTTCGTGGATTTTGAGTTCTACGGCAGTCCGCTGCAAAACCGTTCCACCGCGTCCTCGCTAATCCCTAATCCCCAATCCATAATCCCTGCTTCTAGATGTCATAGTACAAGCAGAACTCGTAGGGATGCGGACGCAACTGCATCGCCTGCACTTCGTTGACCGTCTTGTACCAAATCCACGTGTCGATCACGTCGGGCGTGAAGACGTCGCCTCGCAGCAGGAACTCGTGGTCGGCCCTCAACGCGGCCAGCGATTCCTGCAACGAACCCGGCGCCTGCGGGACGTTTTTCATCTCTTCCGGATCGAGATCGTAAATGTCCTTGTCCAACGGTTCGCCCGGATCGATCTTGTTCTGAATGCCGTCGATGGCCGCCATCAAAATCGCGGAGAACGACAGGTACGGGTTGCAGCTCGGATCGGGGCAGCGGAACTCGAGCCGCTTGGCCTTCGGGTTTGGGCTGTACATCGGGATCCGCACGGCCGCCGAGCGGTTGCGCTGCGAGTAGGCCAGATTGACCGGCGCCTCGAAGCCCGGCACCAAACGCTTGTAGCTGTTGGTCGTCGGGTTGCAGATGCCGCAGAGCGCGGGGGCGTGCTTCAAAATGCCGCCGATCGCGTACAAGGCCATGTCGCTCAGACCGGCATAGCCGCTGCCGGCGAACAACGGATCGCCGCCCTTCCAAATCGAAATGTGCGTGTGCATGCCCGAGCCGTTGTCGCCAAAAAGCGGCTTCGGCATGAACGTCACCGTCTTGTTGTACTTCTTGGCCACGTTCTTGATGATGTACTTGAACATCATACACTTGTCGGCCATCGTGACCAGCTTGTCGAACTTCAGATCGATCTCGGACTGACCGCCGGTGGCCACTTCGTGATGCTGGGCCTCGACGTTCATGCCGCAGTCGATCATCGTCTGCATCATCTCGTTGCGGATGTCCATCATCTGGTCGGCCGGCGGAACCGGGAAGTAACCTTCCTTGTACCGCAGCTTGTAGCCCAGGTTCGGACCTTCCTCGCGACCGCGATTCCACTGGCCTTCAATGCTGTCGATGAAGTAATAGCCGCTGTTGGCCGTCTGGTCGCAGCGCACGTCGTCGAAAATGAAGAACTCGGCCTCGGGCCCGATGTAACACGTGTCGCCGATGCCCGTGCTCTTCAAATAGTTGCACGCCTTCCTCGCCACATTGCGCGGATCGCGGCTGTAGTCTTCCCGCGTGATCGGGTCTTGAATATTGCAGATCATCGACAGCGTCGGGATCTTGCAGAACGGGTCCAAAATGGCCGTATCCGGCTGAGGGACGATCAGCATGTCGCTCTCGTTGATCGCCTGCCAGCCGCGGATGCTCGAGCCGTCGAACCCCAAGCCGTCCTCAAAAACGTCCTCGTCGAGCTTGTCGACGGGAATGGTGAAATGCTGCCACAGACCCGGAAAGTCCATGAAACGCATGTCGACGGCCTTCACGTCCTTTTCCCGGCACAACGCCAAAACTTCTTTCGGTGTCACTGCTCCCTCCTTTTAGGGGAAATCAAAAAAGTGTGTCCAGCCAAATTCAGTACGCTCAGCGCTTTGCCGGTACACGTGTTGGCACGGTCCGCAGGCGTACTTTCCAACGCGGCATCGTTCTTGCAAAGCCGATGCCGAAACCATGGAACCATTGTCGGGACTTTGACACAACTCTCTTGAAGAACACGACTTGCGGCAACTCGAGTTACCCGACCGCCAAATCGGGAAAAGCCGCTACGCACGGTCCCTGAGCAATGACCGCCTAAACAGGCGGCATTTTCTTGTACAACCCATGCGTTTCGATGTACATTTCGACCGCGTGCGGCGTCAGATACCGGATGCTCCGCCCCCCCTCCACCCGGCGACGTATATCCGTGCTGCTGATGCCGATCTCCGGCATTTCGACCTGGCAACGCCGAATCGCCTCAACCCGCTCGGGCGAGGCAATCGCTCGGATCGCTTCAAAATCCATCGCACAACCCGGCCGACGCACCGCCACCGGCGTGGCCAACTCGCAAACTCGCGCAGCGTTGCGCCAATGGGGCAGGTCCGCAAGCATGTCGGCGCCCACCAAGAAAAACAGCTCTCGGTCGGGCTGTTCGCGGCAAAAATGTTCGAGCGTGTCCACCGTGTAGCAGACTCCGCCCCGGTCGACCTCGTAGCGGCACACCGAAAACGCCGGATTGCCCGCAACGGCCAACTCCAACATGGCGACGCGATGCTCGGCCGGCGTCAATCGGACGTCTTGTTTATGCGGAGGCACGGCCGTCGGCAAAAACCAAACGGCATCCAACCCGCACTGTTGGCGACAATATTCCGCCAAAATCAGATGCCCGAAGTGAACCGGGTCAAAACTGCCGCCCAAAAGACCAAGACGCATGGCGTCACCGACTGTTCCAAAAAATCGCGGCAAAAAACAACGCGAGCGGCGTTTCCGCTATTTTGCAGACCTATCCAGCTTGCGATACTGATTGAAGTCGATCGGACTCAGACTCGTCATCCACTCGCGGATTTTGACAACCCGCTCCAAATCGGCCGGTTCCAACGATCGCACCAATCGGTGCTCGCTGCGAATCACGGTCGGCGGCTGCTTCGAGTCCCGCCCGGCTGGAATCGTCAGCATCACAGTCGACGCCACCGCCTGACGTTTGGCCATGGCCGCGTTGGCCACCAACCGCCCGAACGGCGGACGCGAACCCGCGACCAACATGGCGTTCAGCCGCACGCACCAATCGCAAAAATCGTGATACTGCTCGACGATGTTCGGATTGGGCTCTTTCACCAACGTCAACCGATAGGTCATCCAAGGACTGCTGAGCGTAACGACGCCGGCCTCCTCGTCGGCCGTCTCTTGAAACTTCGGCTCCGCCAAAAACCGCACCAGCGGATCACGGCTTCCGGCAGCCTTCGGTCGCAACTGCATCAGGAACGACGTGATTTGAAGCGTGTTCAGTTCCGTTCGCTTCTTTCGGGCCGGGTTCAGCAACACGAACCGCCCGGCGACCTTGTCAAACACCACCGTCTCGGCCGGCGATTTCATGCAGTCGTAAACCACGCCCTCGTGAAAAATCGTCGTGCTCTCGGTCGAAGGCTGCTTCTCATCGCCATTAAACACGGCATTGTCGACGCGAAAGTCCTCGGCCGACGCCTGCCCAACCATCGCAGTCAGCAAAATCAGGCCCATCCCAAATCGCAACATAAGAACGACCTCCAACCAACGGCATTCCAGGGGGCGACGACAGCACTCAGGATACCGAACCCAGACAATCTCTGTAAAGCCGGGAAATTTTACGGTCCCCAAAGACTCGTCGCATCTTTATGCATCATGCGCAATCTCGCTAACCAACCCGTTTCACCTACATTGCCGAAGTTTTCACGTCATCGAAGGGTTTTTTCCCGTTCCTTCAAGGGCCGGCAGGCGAACAGCCATGTTCATTGCTCTTGTCAAAATAGACAGTTTTCGCTAAAAGTCGCGTCCTCTGTTGACTTGGCGAGCCCTTGGATCGACGTTTTCCCCGGCTCGCCCCAGATCGCAAAAGCTGTTGAATCATGGTTCACGCACGATCGGCCATTTTCCGATGGACGCAACTCCTTTGCTGGTTGTCGGTTGCGACGGCAGCATTCGGACAGGCCGCGCCGCCGAAACCACTGACCGACGCCGAGTTTCTCGCGTCGATCCGGTCGCGGCAAGCCCAGGTCAATGAACTGCGCGACTTGGGAGACGCCGAGAAAGACAAACTCCGAAAATGCTATGAGCAGGCCGTCACCGAAATGGAAACGGCGGCTCAATTGGCCAAAAAGACCGAACAGTTCGAGGTGTTGGCCGCGTCCGCTCCCAAGAAATTAGAGGAAACCAAGGCGGAACTTGGCATGCCGGTTCCGGCGGCCGTCGAGACGCCTCCCGGCGCCGCGTTGCCGCAAATCGAGCAGGCGATCTCCAAGGGCGCCGCCAATTTGGAGCGGTGGCGAACCGCGCTGACCGAAGTCGAGACGGAACTGAAAGGTCGGACGGTTCGTCGCGCCCAAATTCCCGAGCTGCTCAACACCGCCGAGCATCGGTTGGAAGAAGTCGTCGCACAGCTTCAAAAGCCCGCGGCCAACGACGAAGGCGTGCAAAGCTATTCCGCCCGTCGCATCGCGCTGATCGCCCAGCATCGCAACGTCCGTCAGGAAATCGCCTGTTACAAAGCGGAGTTGCTGGCCTACGAGGCGCGAACCGAGCTGCTGCCGTTGTTGCACGATTTGTTCGCGCGTCAGGTGACCGCGGCCGAACAAGAACTCAAACAATGGCTGGCCCGAGTCAACGATCTCCGCAAGCAAGACGCCGAGCGACAAGTGCGGCAAGCTTCGCAGGAGGCTCGTCGCGCGCCCGCCGAGCTGCAATTGTTGGCCAATGAAAACGAGAAACTGGCGGCGGAACGCAAGTGGCTGGCCGATCGTTTCGCCGAAGTCACGCGACAACTGGAACGCGTGAGCCAGCGTCTCACCCTGGTCACGGAAACGCACAAGAACATGACCGCGCAGGTCGCCGCGGCCGGCAAAAACGTGACCAATCAGGTCGGCCTGTCCCTGCGGCAACAGCGCGATCAACTGCCCAACATCCGGGAAGTCGAAGTCGACATCGCCCGACAGCAAGACCGACAGCAAGAAGCAAGCTTGAAACTGTTCGATTTGCAGAACGAACGGCTGGCTAATCTCGACGAGCAAACCGAAGCGAAGCTGCTGCAATGGAAAGTGGATCCGCAGTCGTCCGACTACGTCGAGATGACCGCCGCGGTCCGCGAAGCGTTGAGCGCCAGAAAAAAAGAGTATTTGGCCCCGCTGATGGCCGATTACGAAAAATACTACAACACGCTGGTCGCCCTGACCACCACCGAGTCGAAGCTCATCAAGATCACCGAAGAGTGCCTGCAATTCATCGACGCGCGGGTGCTTTGGATCAGCAGCGCGTCGCCGATCGGATGGACCGATCTCCGCAACGCCGGCGATGCCTTTTGGTGGCTGGCCGGACCGGCGGCCTGGCTCGATCTGAGCCGGACGCTGACGGCCGACGCCTCGCGGAACAAAACGCTGACCGTGTTGGCGATGGGCCTCTTTTTTGCGCTGTTCTATTTGCGAATGCGATTCCACGCCCGCATCCAAGAAGACGGCCAGCAAGCCGCGAGGGCCACTTGCTGTCGGCTGTGGCCAACGTTGGAAACCACGTTGTTGACCTTCCTGGTGTCGGCCCTATGGCCCGGCATCCTGTATTACGTCGCCTGGCGACTGGCATCCGTGCCCGACGCCTCCGACTTGTGCCGTTCGCTCAGCGAGGGCGTGTACTCCATCGCTCGCGTCTACCTGGCCTTGGAGTTGCTGCGTTGCACCTGCGGAGTCGGCGGACTCGGCGAGGCGCACTTCGGCTGGCCCTCCTCGGCGACCCGACTGATTCGCGCGAACATCCGCTGGTTCATCACGCCGGCCTTGGTGCTGATGTGCGTGGCGGTCACGATGGCCTGGCAGCCCAAACCCGAGTGGGACACCTCGTTGGGCCGCATTGCGTTCATCGCGGCGCTTTTGTGCTTCTCGCTGGCGTTGTATCGCATTTTGCGTCCCGCCGGCGTGGTGTTTCAGGCGATGATCGCCAACCGTCGCGGCGGCTGGATGGAGCGTTTTCGCTACGTTTGGCTCCCGCTGTGCACGCAAACGCCCACGGCGCTGGCCATCTTGGCCGCATTCGGCTATCACTACACCGCCCGACAATTGATGCTTCGCCTGATCCTGACCGCCTATGCCTTGGTCGGCGGCATCGTGGGCCGGGCGTTGCTGTTGCGTTGGACGTTGATCAACCAGCGTCGACTGGCCATCGAACAAGCCCGGCAACGTCGCGCGGCCGCACAAACCGGCGACGAGTCCGCCAGTTCGGAGTTGCCGACCGCCAACGCGCCGGAACGCGACCTGGCGACGATCAACATCCAAACGCGACGACTGATCGAATACACGGTGGGCGTGGCCTGTGCGTTGGGCATCTGGTGCGCCTGGGTCGACGTGATGCCCGCCCTCAACAGCATCAACGCCAAGGTCGGGTCCGTTCAAGTCACCGTGGCCGGCGAAATGACCGCGGCGAACGGCGAGAAAGTCGTGGGCCCCTCCCACGATGAACTCCGCGACATCCGGCTCGGCGACTTGCTGCTGGCCATCATCGTCTTCGCCACCACGGCCATCGCCGCCAAAAACATCCCCGGCCTGCTCGAAATGGCCGCGCTGCAACACCTGCCGCTCGACGCCGGCGCCCGATACGCCGTGGCGACCGTCTGTCGATACATCATCACCGTGGTCGGCGTGCTGTTGGGTTGCGAATCCATGGGCTTTGGCTGGCTTAAAGTCCAATGGCTCGTGGCCGCCATGGGCCTCGGACTAGGCTTCGGATTGCAGGAAATCTTCGCCAATTTCGTCTCCGGTCTCATCATTCTTTTCGAGCGGCCGGTCCGCGTCGGCGACATCGTCACCATCGACGACATCAGCGGCGTCGTCTCGCGCATCCGCATCCGCGCCACCACCATCACCGACTGGGATCGCAAGGAATTGATCATCCCCAACAAGGAGTTCATCACCGGCCGGGTGTTGAATTGGACCTTGACCGATCAGGTGAACCGCGTCGTGGTCAAAGTGGGCGTCGCCTACGGATCGGACACCGAACGGGCGGCCCAAATCCTGCTGGACGTCGCCAAGAACCATCCGCACGTGCTCGACGATCCCGCGCCGGAGGTGTTGCTCGAATCCTTCGGCGAGAGTTCGCTGAACTTCGTCCTGCGATGCTTCTTGCCAAATCTGGAGAATCGTGGTACGGTGATCCATCAACTGCACATGACCATCGATCGGATGTTCCGCGAGGCGGGCATCGAAATGCCGTTTCCGCAACAGGACATCCACGTGCGGTCGATCGACGTCGCGTTGCCCGATCTCGCTCCAAAATCCAAGGCCGCGTGGTCGAAAAAGAAATCCGTCAAGGATAAGGCCGCCTAACCGTCCGGACGTGGAAAGGCGAACACCGCGGTGTCTCCGCCTTCCGCCCCGTCCGCCTTGCGATCATGCCCATTCCGCCGCTGTCCGAGTTTTTTCCGCCGGCCGAAGACGCCGACAGCGAAGGGCTGATCGGATTCGGCGGACGGTTGTCGCCCGACTGGCTGCTGGACGCCTATCGACACGGAATCTTTCCCTGGCCGATCAGCGACTTTGAAGCCCCGTTGGCCTGGTGGTCGCCCGACCCGCGCGCCGTGATCGAGTTCGACCGTTTTCACGTTTCGCGGCGTTTGCGGCGCACCTGCCGCGGCGCGAAGTTCGAGGTGACCCGGGACGTCGATTTTCCCGGCGTTATTCGCGGCTGCGCCATGGCGCCGGGCCGAGTCGATCAAACCTGGCTGACGCCGGAGATGATCGACGCCTACGTGGAGTTGCACCGATTGGGCCACGCCCACAGCGTCGAGGTGTGGCACGAACACGAATTGGCCGGCGGCGTCTACGGCGTGTCGATCGGCGGATTGTTCGCGGCCGAATCGAAGTTCTACCGCGTGCGCGACGCCTCCAAAGTGGCCCTGGTCCATCTCGTCGAGCATCTCCGCCGGCAAGGCTACACGCTGGTCGACATCCAGCAGCTCACGCCCCACACCGCCCGATTCGGCGCCCGCACCATTCCAAGAACCGAGTATCTGACGCGTCTGGCCGACGCCCTCCAAAAAACGGCCGCGTTTTAGCACTACAGCGCTGGATTCACCACGGAGACACGGAGAACACTGAGACAGAAGGGCAAAAGGGATAAGAACTTATGACCATAGCGACGTTTTCTGAAATGCGACGACCTTGCACCTGGGGGGCGATGTGCGCCACGCGTGCCAGATGGCGGCCTGCAAGAGCACCTTCTTTCTTTTCTGCTTCTCGGTGTTCTCCGTGTCTCCGTGGTGAGTTTCCTACGTGCCTGATCTAGCGCTGTAGTATTAGAAGCAATACCGTTCAAATAGGCGTAAATCATTTGTCAGCAACGTGTTATCCCACGATGAAATTCAGAGGGGCGTTTACGTCCCTTTTCCGGCGAAGCCGGTATTCGGCCCGGCGTTTACGCCGGGTTCAATGCAACAATCGAATTGGTTATTTGCCCATAGATGTGTAGTGTCAGCCGCGTTTACGCGGCTCCTGCCTTGGCGGGAGCCCGGTGAACCGGGCTGACAAAACCAATAAAATTGCCACTTGCTCACCCGGCGTAAACGCCGGGCCAAATACCGCCTACGGCGGAAAGCCCGATGAATCGGGCTACGTTCAGCCACGCCATAACTCCATCTTAATTAAGTGCTTGTGACTAATTGAACGGTATTGGTATTAGAAGAGCCTCCGCGCATTCTCAAGTTGGAACGCGTCTTAAACCAAGCATTGAACGATTCCACGGCGACCGCTCGACGAGCGTAGAGGTTCTTGCCCAGAGGCGTTTGCAAAAACGTCTTCCGCTCCGTGCGATGGGCGCGCCGGACTTGCCGGTGGAGGGTCACTTCCATGCCTGAACGCCGGCGATGACGACGCCAGACCGGAGGTGCAACGCCGCCCCATTCTGCGATATCGCTCGTAGTACGTCGATCGCGAAGAAAACCGCCGATTCGACAAGAGCCGCATCAGCATCTCCCCCCATGTTCCTTGAGAAAACGATACTGGACCGCTTTGGTCTTTTTTTGGCCAATGCAACCATCCTAAGCACGGCCATCACCCAGTCGGGACTCTCGGGGTTCCGGCCTGGCCCTGTTCGTGGGCATGGCGTCCAATCTTCCGCCGTTTGCCCTAAAAAAAAGCCGTCGCCAGCTTGGGGGGGATAAGCCGGCGACGGCACAGGGAGGGCATTCGCGTTGTGGGCGTTGCGTCAGGGGGCTGGCTGTTGGACGCCCAGTTTTTCTTCTTCCTCTTCCTGGATGATGATGCGTGGGGTGACCATCATCATGAGGCTTTGGGTGTCGCGGCCGATGCTGACGTTGCTGAACAGACGGTTCAGATAGGGGATCTTGTTGAGCATGGGGACGCCGTATTCGGTGCGGCCCTCGCTGAGGCGTTTGATGCCGCCCAACAGCACCGTGCCGCCGTCGGGCACGCTCACCGTCGTGGTGACAGTGATGTAGGAGAACGTCGGCAACTGGACCGTGGTGCCGGAGGCCGCGGAGGTGGACGTGTCGCCCGTCTTGTCCCACAATTTCGACACGTCGGTGGCGGCGGACTGAAGACCTTCACGCGTCGAATCGGTAGTGGTCGTGGTCGAGCCGGTGAACGTGAACGTGTTTACTTCGCCGATGTTGCTGAAATAAGGGACGACGGTCAATCGGACGAATCGCTTATCGTTGGAAACGACGGCCTGAACCGTCATGAACGTGCCCTGAGAGAGCACGACGATGACCGGCTGTTGCGCGGCGGCGAACTCGCCGACCACGGGAATGACGCTGATGACGAACGGGCTTTGCGAAGTGTCGGACACGTAAGCCTGCTGACCGTTGAACAGCGTGACTTTCGGGGCCTGGAGCACATTGCTGCGTTTGTCGCCCTGTGCGGCGTTGAGGAAGAAGTAAGCCTCGATGTCGCTGAGGATGGCGAAGCCGAGCGATGCGCCGGCCGTGGCGTCGAATCCGCCGTACTGCGGCACGGCCAAGGCGTAGCTGCCTTGGGTGAACGGAATGTCGAGATCCGAGCTGTACGTGGTTGGCGTGCCCAGGCCGACCGTCACCGTTCGATTGGTGTTCGGTTTGGTGGCCATCGTGTTGATGCTTTGGTTTGCGTAACTCGAGTTTACGCTGAGGCCCTTGCCCAGCACGTTGCTGCTGATGTCGAAGTCGAAGTTGACGCCGATTCGCTCGAAGAAGTTGTCGGTGAGCGTGATGAACCGGACTTCGATCGTGACCTGGAGGTCTTGCAGCCGGCGAAGTTGTGTGAGCAGGTCGGCGATCTCTTCATGGACTTCCTGCGTTTGGCTGATGACCAAGCTCAGGTTGGGCTCAAACTGGGCGACCGAGCCGGGTCCGCCGACGGCGTCCCAACTGGTCGGTTTGACGGTCGTGGTGATCAGATCGATCAGGCTCTCGAAGTCGGCCGCGGCGCCGCCGCCCAATCCGCCGGGGCCTTGACCGGGCGTCCGACCGGCGTGCAAGGACGGTTCCTTGCCCGTACCGCTGGACAGTTGAGCCAAGAGCGTCGAATTGCCCAGCGCGCCGTTGTTGCCTTCGCGGCCGACGACCGACATGGGCGTGGACTGCGAACTGGCGCCGAACGGGAAGCCGCCGGTGCCGGCCCAGGGGTTCACATTGGCCATCGCGTTGCTGTAGGCCCCTTCGAGGCCCATCTTGTTCGTGGGCACGAAGTTCGGAATCGGGATGACCAGGTCGGCCACGTTGTACGTGACGCGATAGACTTGTCCGTCCCGCATCGACTCGCTGGTGATCTTGAGCACCTCATCCTTGACGACGTAGCTTAAGTGCAGCGGTTCGAGGATCAAGTGCAGGGCGCTCTTGAGCATGATCTCGTTGCGCAGCTCGATGGTCACCGGTGTGTCGCTCGTAACGCCTTCCTCGGCCAATCCCTGCGGATCGAGGTGCAGGTTCACCTCGGCCAGCTTGGCCAGATTTTCGAGCACCTTGCTCAACGGAGCGTTGGTGAATTGCAGCATGACGGGCGTGCGGAGTTTCTTTTCGATTTCGATGTCGCGCTCCGAACGCTGACGCTGTTGGTCGGCCAGCAGCTTGCCGCGGTCTTTCGTCAGCTTGTTCCATTCCTTCTGTTCGGGGAAGACCATCGGATGTTTGTCGCCGGCGAACGGGACCTTGGCTTTGTCCACTTCACCCATCGCGTCGACGAAGCCTTGCTCGGCCTGCTCTTGGATCGACTTGGCGGCCATAAAGTTGCGCACCAACTTCGCCTGCTGAAGCACTTGGACGACCACGGGATTGTTGGGGTCCAATTGCGAGGCCTGCTTGGCCACCACTTCGGCTTCCTCGTAGCGTTGCTCGTCCATGAGCCGGTTGAACTCGTCGATCTTCATGGCGAGTTTTTCGCCGATCTCGACTTTCAGACGGCGGTTGCGTTCGACTTCCTGCTCGATGCGGGCGTTCTTTTCGTTCAGGGCGATTTGCGGAGCCTTTTGCGTGATCGCTTGATTGGCCTCGGCAATGGCCCGATCCGCCCGACGCAGCAATTGATCGCGCGTGGCGGCGTCGAGGCCCGAGGTCTCGACCTTTTTGCGGGCTTCCTGCAACAGGGCCAACGCGGACTTCGGATCAGTGGTCAGCAAGGCCCGGGCATTGGTTTCCTTGTGGGCCAACTCGGCGGCGATTTGCCGAGCCAAGGCTTGCTGGCGGGCGACCGCTTCATTGACCATGCTGCCGGGCTGGCTGGCTTGCGGGGCTTTGGTCTTCGTCGCGCCGGACATCAATTGCAGATGGTCTTGCAGACGTTGCGCGGTGACCGGGTCCAATTCGTTCATGCGCGTCGCGGCCAACCGGAACAATTGATAAGCGCGGGCGGTGTCGCGGGCGGCCAACGCGGCTTCGCCCTGCTGGAACAACGTCATGGCCGGAGTGGACGCCGCATTGCCCGCGTTCGGATCCGGCGACGGCGCCGGGGCCGGCGTGTTTTGAGCCAATCGGAGGTCGGGACCGGCCGCCTGTTGACTCGACGCCGCGACGTTGCGGGTTGGATCGAGACTCGGATTGTACACAGCGTTGCTGGCGGTTCGGTCGGGCAGACCGTTGGCGCCGGCCTGCGTGACGTACTGTCCGCCGGCGGGCATCACGCTCGAACCGTTGCGGGCGCGCAGTTGTCGCAAGTCCAACAGAACCAGGCCCGGACGGTCCTCGCCGGGTGCGTAGGCGGAGTCGGGCACGCGCAGTTGTTCGGCTTGGCGGGCCATCGCTTCGGCCCGATCGAATTGTCCGGCCGCGATGGCTTCGCGGGCCTGGCGGACCAGCATGACGGCTTGCTGACGCATGGCGATTCCGGAAGTGGACGCGCTGGCGTCGGCGTAGCCCGGTTCGGACGACGGCGCGGACGACGGCGAACGGTTCGACTTGGCGGCGCCGGCGGTTTTCGCGGCATTGATGCGGTTCAACAAGTCTTGGGGTTTTTGTTCAAACGGACCGTAGACCACCTGCATCTGCGCGGCGCGGGCGGCCAGCCGTTCGGCTTCGTCACGTTCGCCCCACCGCAGCAAGGCGTCGGCCTGTTCCAACAGGTTTCTGGCAGAGGCGCGGCGATAGGCCTCGGTGTTTTTGTCGAGGTTGGACAGTTCTTGATACTTGGTGATCGCGGCGGCCACTTGTTCGGGAGTGTCGTCCAACGGTTGATAACGAACCTGCATGGACTTGGCCTGTTCGATGAACTGAGCGGCGCGACGGACGTCGCCGACGGCCAGGGCGAGTCGTGCGGCCCGCAACGGACTGTTGGCGGACTGCGACGCGACGGGGGCGGCGGCGTTGGTCGAAGCGGCGTCGGCCGACAGCGGACGGACCGTGGCGCCGGCGTCCACCCTAGGAAGCGGAACGACCTGCCGCGGATCGGCCGCGCTGGCATTCGAGCGACCGGCGAACGGATCGGCCGTCGGGATGTTTTTGCCCTTGTTGGCGCCGAACGGCGAGAACAACGGGTTCGGCTTGGTCAGGCTGTCGCCGGCGACGTTGCGTTTTCGTTCGAGGTCGTGCCGGGCCTTCTTGGGCGTGTCGCCCATGTAGAGAGCGTTGTAGGTGACGCCGAGCGCTTCGGCTTGGGCGACCAACGAGTCGGCGGCCGAGAGATCGTTTTCGGCCATGGCCTGTCGGGCTCGCCGCAAGAGATCCGCGGCTTGTCGCGCCCGATCCTCCGAGGAGGCGGCTGTCGAGGCCGACTGGCCCACGACGTTGGTTCCGATCCATGCTTGGGTCGTGCCAATCGATGGCCCAGCCGCCGCGATTCTCGCCGAAAGAACGATCGCCAAGGCGATCCAGCCGACAAGTGTGGTTGCGGTCGTTTTCAACAGAACTCTCCTTTTAAGACTCACCGGTGTCGTTGCCGGCGAACGTTCCGCCTGCCTGACATCGAAGAAAGCCATCCTCATAAAATCAAATTCTGAAAATCCGTGGATGAGAGCGGGTTAAATACTCGGGGGGGCCGCCTCGGGTCAAGGGCAGTTCGGGTTATTTTTTGAAAATCGGCCAAACAGACGCCCAAAACGGGCCTCCGGACGACTGCGGAATACCACAAGACAGTCCGAATGGGTGGGGTGCGCGTGCCACGGGGCAGTTGATTCTTGCCCGACCCTATCGAAATGCGAAAAGGAGGGCCTTCGTCCCAGGCCATCACGACAGCCGCCCCCAAGTCAGCCGTTGCGGAGTCCACCGCGTTCCGACCAATGCGAAAAAACCGCGGGAAAGGAACGTCCGCACGGCGTCCGCCCCACTACACCCTATTGGTGATGCGATCTAAATAAAACCGCGGAAGACCGAAAGTGGTGCATCACCGAAAACCACGCAATTGTCGGCGGTTTTCGCCCGCCGCCACTTTCGCTATTGTGTGGGTCTATTGAGGGGGGCTACTGCGAGACAGAATCGGTCTTCTGCCGCCGGGAACGGACGTATTCGACGACCATCGGCATCACGGAGATCAGAATAATCGCCAACACGACGATCGAAAAGTTCTTGCGAACAAAATCCAAATTGCCGAACCAATAGCCACCGAAGACGAACAACGCCACCCAAGCCACGCCGCCGACGATGTTGTAGACGATAAACCGGCCGTAGCTCATCGCTCCAACGCCGGCCACAAACGGCGCGAACGTCCGCACGATGGGCACGAACCGCGCGATGATGATCGTCTTGCCGCCGTACTTTTCGTAAAACGCATGGGTGCGGTCGAGATATTCTTTTTTCATAAACCGCACGTTGCCGCTGAACGCCCGGGGACCGATCCACGCCCCGATCCAATAGTTGACCGTATCGCCCAACACCGCCGCGACGCTGAGAAGCAGAAACAGCCACAACGGGTCTAAGGCGCCAGTGGCCGAAAACGCGCCCGCCGCGAACAGCAGCGAATCGCCCGGCAGAAACGGCGTCACCACCAGGCCCGTCTCGCAAAAAATCACCGCCAGCAGGATCAGATACGTCCAAACGCCGTAATGGCTGATGACGTCGCCCAGATGCTTGTCCAAATGAAGGAACAAGTCGACGAAATAGGTGATCCAATCCATGGGCGACTCAACTTCGAGGTTTTTCTTGTCGCAACGGCCCGGCTAGCTTTTTTGCGTGAGCTCGCGGTAGGCGGCCGTCAATTTGCGCGTGACGGGGCCCGGAACGCCGTCGCCGATCGTGCGGCAGTCCACCTTGACCACCGGCACCAGTTCGGCGGCCGTGCCCGTCAAAAAGCACTCGTCCGCGATGTACACGTCGTGCTTCGTCAATGGGATTTCGGCCACATCGATGCCCAGTTGCCGGGCCAGGCCGATCACCGTGTCGCGCGTGACGCCTTCGAGAATTCCCGCGTCGATCGACGGCGTCAGCAGACGCCCATGCCGCACCAGGAAAATGTTGTCGCCGCTGCATTCGGCGATTTCGCCCTTGTGGTTGAGCATCAACGCTTCGATGCAACCGGCCTGCGAGCCCTCGATCTTCGCCAAGATGTTGTTCAGGTAGTTCAGCGACTTGATCCGGGGACTCAGCGCCGCCGGATGCATCCGCGCCACGCTCACCGTGACCAGCGACAAGCCGTTCTGATACAACTCTTCCGGATACAACGCGATCTTGTCGGCGATGACGATCACCGTCGGATTGCTGCACCGGTTCGGATCGAGCCCCAACGTGCCGACGCCGCGCGTGATCACCACGCGGATGTATCCGTCCTTGATTCCGTTGACGGCCAGCGTGTCTTCGATCGCCTTGGCCATTT
This sequence comes from Thermoguttaceae bacterium, assembly GCA_039698075.1. GTDB lineage: Bacteria > Planctomycetota > Planctomycetia > Pirellulales > Thermoguttaceae > JAJFVC01. Next base: position 15,138 of record JBDKTJ010000029.1, read on the forward strand.
CCTGCCGCGAGATCGGAATCTCCAGGCAGATCGCCTTGGCCGAATTCCACAAACGATCGAGATGTTCGTCCAGCCGAAACACCTTGCCGTGATAACTGCGAATGCCCTCGAACACGCCGTCGCCGTAAAGCAGCCCGTGATCGTACACGCTGACTTTCGCGTCTTCTTTGTCGCACAGTTTGCCGCTGACGTAAATCTTAAGAGACATGAGAGGGACCAAGGGATTAGGGACTGGGGATTAGGGATTAGAGAAGTCAGGAACGGGAGACCTCGAATCCTAATCCCTACGTGGTTCTATTTTTCCGCCCGTCAGCCGAACAATTCGGTCGGCCTGATCGGCAATCGCCATATCGTGCGTTACCATCACTATAGTGAGGTTTCTTTGCTGGTTCAAGGTTCGCAAGATACGGATAATTTCCCGGCCGCTCGTCTGATCGAGATTTCCGGTCGGTTCGTCGGCCAGCAGCAAGTCCGGCTCGGCCACCAGCGCTCTGGCGATGGCCGCCCGTTGCATTTCCCCCCCCGAAAGCTCCCTCGGCCGATGCCTCAAACGATGCCCAAGCCCCACCATTTCCAGCAATTCCGCCGCCCGAGCGCGATGCCGACGACGATGCGTCATGTAACTCCATGCGCCCTGCGCAATCATCACCGGCGTCAACACGTTTTCCAGCGTGCTCAGCTCCGGCAGCAAGTGGTAGAACTGAAAGATCATCCCGAACTGTCGGTTTCGCAGCGCGTCGCGGACTTTGGTCGGCAGATTGTCGATCCGACGGCCGGCGTAATGGATTTCGCCGCGATCGGGGGCATCCAACGTGCCCAGCAAATGCAGCAGCGTGCTCTTGCCCGACCCGCTCTGGCCGACGATGGCCAAAAACTCGCCCCGATGCACGTCCAAACTGACGCCGTGCAAAACAGGCACTTCGATCGCGCCTTTGCGATAGCTTTTGTAAAGGTCGATCGTCTGAAGCTGACAACCGTCAACCGCCCCGATCGGCTCGTCCAAACTTCTCGCCAAAAAATGCGGCGAACCGGTCTGCGGCCTGACCTCGCGTTCCGACCCTGTCGTCTCGGACCCTTTATTCATATCTCAGCGCCTCCACCGGATGCAGCCGAGCCGCGCGTCGGGCCGGCAAAATGCTCGAAGCCACCGCGATGCCCAGCGCCCCGATGACGATCCACGCGATGGTGCCGGGCAACACAATCGCCGGAATTCGGTAGAAGTAGTAAATCGACGGATCGAACACCGGATGGCCGGTAAGCCACCCCAGCCCATCGGCGATCTCGTTGATGTAGCGGACGAACAGCAGCCCCAACAAAAGCCCCACGCCCGAGCCGACCAACCCGAGCGACAACCCGTAGGCCAAAAAGATGCCCATCACGCCGTGGCCCGGCGCCCCCAACGATTTCAAGATTCCGATGTCCCGGGTCTTTTCGACCACGATCATATAAAAAATGGCCAAAATGCCGAACCCGGCCACCGCGATAATCAAGAACAGCAGCAGATTGAGGATGCGTTTTTCCATCTGCACGGCGGCCAGCAACGCGCCTTGACGATCGCGCCACGTCTCGACCCGATACAACCCGTTGCCGAAGGCCGCTTGCAGCTTGTCGCGCACCGCCTCGCCGTCGGCGCCCGGCTTCAACTTGATCTGAAACGCATTGATGCGACCCTCTTTCGTTGTCGGATCGATCATGCCGCGGACCCGCTGCAACTCGCGAATCGGCACGAACACGAACGTCGAGTCGTACTCGCTCATCTTGCTTTCGTAGAAATCGACGACCGTAAAATAGTCGCCCTTGATGTCGGGCTTGTCGCCGGCCCCGAGAAACGCAATCTTGACGTCGTCGCCCGGCAAGACCTTAAACCGATCCTCGCCGTTGGGCAACCGATAGCCGGCCATCGCAATGCCGATCACCGCGCCGGTGTGCGTCTGCTTCGCGGGATCGAATACGTTTTCCTTTTCCTTCGTCGCGCCGACGGCGAACGGATCCTGGACGGGCGTCGCCTCGCCGGCCGATTTCGACTTGCCCGCGTCGCCGCTCAACATCGGCGCCGGAACTCTCGTTTCGTTGTGAAGACAGTGCTCTCGAAACTTCACATCCCGGGCCATTTCCTTGCGATGCTCCCAGCCCGCCTTTCTCATTTGCAGGCGTTCGGGAGCGTCGCCGCCCGACTCGTGATTGCGCACATCGTAGCCGCCGCGTCGCAGTTCAAAATTCATCGCCCGTCGGTTTTCCGGATGCTGCAAATAGCGGCCGAAATCACCGACCAGACTCTGCGTCTTCTCGTCGATGCCGATCAACTGCACTTGCTGCGTCAGCGACTGCCCGGCGAAGTCGTAAAAAAGCATCGCCGGCACGAACACCGTCGGCGAGATCGCTTCGATCTGATCGCCGGCCACTTCGCGGATCTTCGATTCGTGCCAGCCGACGTTGGAAAACCCGTTCAGGCTCGCGCCGGTGAACACCACGTCCGAAAGGATGCCGTGGATGCGATTCTGCATCTCACTCGAAAATCCCTCCATGACGCTGTTCACAACCACCATCGTCGCCACGCCGAGCGTCACGCTGATGACCGACACCAACGCGATGTAGCGCGTGCGGAGATAACGCCAGCAAAGAAGAAATTTATACATTCTGTTCGGCCACCGCAGTCACGCGATGACAATGCAACCCTAGGAGGACGAGTTAAACGGTCGCAACCACGCAACGACGCGGCGAACACAAAAACGCGGCGACTCAACCACGAAGCGGCGCGGTTCACTCCGGTCGCAACAACGGAAACAAGATCACTTCCCGAATCGATTGCGAATTGGTCAACAACATCACAAGCCGGTCGATGCCGATCCCCAGCCCTCCGGCCGGCGGCATCCCGCACCGCAACGCCCGAATGAAGTCGTGGTCCATCTTCGCCATCGACTCCTCTTCCGGCAAACCCGCCAATTGCTTCGTAAAAAGCTCTTCTTGCAAGTCGGGATCGTTCAATTCGGTGTAGGCGTTCGCCACCTCCATGCCGTGAATGAACAACTCGAACCGCTCGGCGATCGTCGGGTCGCCGGCCTTGCGTTTGGTCAACGGACAAATGCTCGCCGGATAGTCGGTGACGAAAATCGGACCCGTCAACGCCTCCTCGACCTTCTCCTCGAACACGAAACTCTTGACCACGTCGGGATGTTTTCCCACCGAATTAAAGCCCATCCCGTCGGCCAGCTTGGCGATGCCCGCCGCGTCGTCCGGCTGCAAACCCGTGTGCTCCGTAAACAGCGCGTCGTAGGCCTTCCGCTGGAACGGCGGCGTGAAGTCGATCTGCCGGTCGCCCCACGGCAACACCAACGGCTGACCGGTCGCCCGAATCGCGTCGACGATCATCGCCTCGGTCAGATCCATCATGGTCTGATAGTTGCCGTAGGCCTGATAAATCTCGATCATCGTGAACTCGGGATTGTGCCGGGCGTCGATCCCTTCGTTCCGATAAACGCGGCCCATCTCGTACACCCGCTCGATCCCGCCGACCAGCAACCGCTTCAAATGCAGTTCCAACGCAATCCGCAGATACAGGTCGATGTCCAGCGCGTTGTGATGCGTCACGAACGGGCGCGCGGCCGCACCGCCGGCAATCGCATGAAGCGTCGGACCCTCGACCTCCACAAACCCCTGTCCGGCCAGCGTGTTGCGAATCGACTGCACAATCTTCGTCCGCCGCAAAAACGTCTCCAACACGCCGTCCGTATGGATCAGATCGAGATAACGCATCCGCTGCCGAAGCTCGGGGTCATTCAATCCCTTGTGCTTCTCGGGCGGAGTGGCCAACGATTTCGTCAAAAAGGTCAAATGCTCGGCAAAGATGGTCAACTCGCCGGTCCGCGTGCGTTTCAGCTCGCCGTCCACGCCGATGATGTCGCCCAGATCGAAACATTGGGCCAACGCGAAGTTTTCTTCGCCCACCTGATTCTTGCCGATCATGACCTGAACCGTGCCGGTCCAATCGCGCAGTTGAAGCCAGTGAACCTTGCCTGACGGACGGCGTAAAACAATACGCCCGGCCGCCCGAACTTTCGGCCCATGCTGCTCCGGCGGCTGCTCGCTCGCACCGTCGCCCGCCGGCTCGACCGTAATCTCACTTCCCAACGCCCGAATTGCGCTGATCGCTTGATGTCCGTCGAAACGGGAGCCCCAAGGGTCTTCCCCTATTTCCCGTATTTTGCGCATCTTATCGCGTCGGGCGGCCTCAAGGGCGGCTTCGCTGGTGTTCGTCGATGATGGGGCAGGTTCTTTCATGGGAATTTCTCAGGCAGGCAACGCCCTCATTCTAGACAAGTGGGGGTCGAGGCATTGTAGTGGAACGAGCGATTGGGTCAATGTCAAATGGGGGAATGTCGCGAAACCTTGACGCCAGGCACTCCTTCGCGATTTTCTTCCTCTTTCAGGAAATCGGGGCAAAGTCTCGGTCGGACTTTGCCGATTATTCCGACGGCGTTGTTTGGGAAAACTTTAACTTCCACTTGCGCAGAACAACAAGACGCCCTAAGTTAACATCTTTCACGGCAGCATCCCCATGACAGGCTCTCATCCTTCACTGCGGCTTGGTGTTTGCCTCGGGCTGTGGCTCGCCCTGGCCGGCTGTCATGCGGTCGATTACTACCAAG
>JBDKTJ010000030.1:0-4547 GCA_039698075.1 Thermoguttaceae bacterium
CCGGGAGCGATTTGGGGTTGTTTTGGGTCGAGGTGCACGTGCCGCGCAAGGCGACGCCGGGCCAATATCGCGGCCGTCTGCTGTTGAACGTGGACGGGACGTCGACGCCCCTCGACGTGTCGCTGAAGGTCTATGCGTTCGATCTGCCCGATCGCGTGCCGTTTCCGGTCACGGCGTGGGTCGCGGCGAAATGGCCGTCAGACCAAGCGATGTCGCCGGCCGATTTTCGCGCGATGTTGGGCGAGTTGCTCGCGCACGGCGTCGATCCGATCTCGGTCGGCAAGGAATTCGTCCAGCTCGACTCGAACGATTTTTGCACGTTAGACGAGAACCTTGAGTTTTGCTTCGCGCGAGGTCTTCAGACGTTTGAAATTCCGAACGGCGACGCCAAGCCCGAGCAAATCAAGCCGCTGGTGGAACATTTGCGGCAAAAGGGCTGGCTGTCGAAGGCAATCGTCTACTCCAATAAAGACGAGCCGTTCGAGTCGCAACTGCACAAGCAAAATATTCCGTATCGCCGGCAACTCCAAACGTTATATCCCGATTTGCGGATGTTTTTGGCCAGCCAATATTTTCCGGCAATTGCCGACGCCTGCGATATTTGGATGGCAGACGTGTCGACGGGCCGAGGCGCCGCTTTCGCCGCAGCCAACCACGGCTCGGCGTCGCTTTGGTTTTATTTCTGCCACATGCCGCTTCACGCCGATTACGTGCGCCCGTTGGTTCAGGCTCCCAACATGGAGATCGACAACGAAGCGATCGAACATCGGCTGACGTTGTGGCTGGCTTGGAAATACCAAACGACGGGCATGTTCATCTACGCGGGCAACAGCGAGTGGGTCGCCAAGGGCGTCGACCGCAACGATTGGCAAACCAAGGGGTGGACGCTCGTCGACAAACCGTATCCGTTTCCTTTGGCGGGCGTGCACAACGGCAACGGGTATCTGCTCTATCCCGGTCCGGCGCCCAGCGTTCGTTTGAAAGTGCTTCGGGACGGACTCGAGGATTATGGGTATTTCATGGAACTCAAGAAGCGAGCCGCCGCGTCGACCAACGCCAAGTTGAAGCACGAGGCGGAGTCGCTGCTGGCCACGCCGCCCGAGGTGCTGACCGACGCACACTATTTCAACCGCGATCCGTTGCGTCTGCTGGACGTGCGCAGCCGCATGGCGACGCTGATCGAGCAGTTGGGAAAGTGACCGACGAGCCGCCTCAGACCGCGGCCTTTTTTTGAAGGTGGATCAGCAGCACGCTCAAATCGGCCGGCGTCATGCCGCTGATGCGGGCGGCCTGCGCGAAATCGACCGGCTGCACGCGTTCCAGTTTTTCCCGGGCCTCGGCGCGCAGATGGCGCACCTCGCGATAGTCCAGCGACGGCGGAATGCGGTGCGAAGCGAGCCGCTCTTGCCGATCAACGTCGAGTTGCTGCCGAGCCACGTAGCCGGCGTATTTGGCGTCGTAGCCCACCTGTTCGGCCACATCCGGCGCGACCGCGGACAGTTCGGGAAGACGCGAGACGAGGTCCGGCCATTCGACGTCCGGACGGCGGAACATTTTGGCCAGCGAAACCGATCCGCAATGCGAGGATTTCAAAAGTCCGGCGACGCGGGCGATCTCGGCTTCTTTGGCTTCAAGCCGGTCCCAACGCGCGCCGTCGATCAACCCCAAGCGATGCGCGATCGGCGTCAATCGTCGATCGGCGTTGTCGGGACGCAACAGCAGCCGGTACTCCGCTCGACTCGTAAACATCCGGTACGGTTCGTCCACGCCGCGCGTGACCAGGTCGTCGATCATGACGCCGATGTAGGCCTCGTCGCGACGCAACACCAGCGGCGGTCGACCGAGAAGCGTGAGCGCCGCGTTGGCGCCGGCCACCAATCCCTGGGCGGCGGCCTCTTCGTAGCCGGTCGTGCCATTAATCTGTCCGGCGCAAAACAACCCGGCCACACGCTTCGTTTCGAGCGAAGGCCGCAACTGGGACGGCGGCAAATAGTCGTATTCGATCGCGTATCCGTACCGCAAGATTTCGGCTTGTTCCAACCCCGGAATCAGCCGGATCATGGCCTGCTGCATGTCGCGCGGAAAACTGGTCGACAGCCCGTTGATGTATACTTCGGGCGTGTCGAGCCCCTCGGGCTCCAGGAACAACTGATGGCTCGATTTGTCGGCAAAACGCACGATTTTGGTTTCGATCGACGGACAATAGCGAGGCCCGGTCGATTGAATTTGCCCGCTGTACATCGGCGCCCGATGCAGATTGGCGCGGATCAACTCATGAAGCTCGGGCGTGGTGTGGGTGATCCAACACGGAGTCTGCGTCCGTTCGATTCGATCGGTGAGGAACGAAAACGGCACGGGAACGTCGTCGCCCGGCTGACGCTGCGTCCGATCGTAATCGATCGTGCGTCCGTCGAGTCGTGCAGGCGTTCCGGTTTTGAATCGCCGAAGCTCGAACCCCAGTCGCTCCAACGCCAGACTGACGCCCGAGGAGGTTGGCTCGTTGATCCGCCCGCCGGGGCGTGAGACGTCGCCTTCGTGGAGCAGGCCGCGAAGAAACGTTCCGGCGCAAAGCACGACGGCGCCGGCGCGATAGATCCGGCCGCCCGACGTGCGAACGCCGATCATGTGCATGGACTCCGAATCGCCGTCGACCAACAAGTCGTCGACGGTTTCCTGCCGCAACGTGAGATTCGACTGAGACTCCAGCAGTCGCCGAATTTCGAGTCGATAGGCTCGCTTGTCGGCCTGAGCGCGAGGGCCGTGCATGGCGGGTCCCTTGCGTCGGTTGAGCATCCGAAACTGAATGCCGGTTCGATCGATGGCCAGGCCCATGGCGCCGCCCAGGGCGTCGATTTCTCGGACGATCTGCCCTTTGCCGACGCCGCCAATCGCCGGGTTGCAGCTCATCAGGGCGATGGTGTCGAGATTCGAGGTCAGCAGCGCGGTCCGTGCGCCCGATCGCGCGGCGGCCAGGGCGGCTTCCGCGCCGGCGTGTCCGCCGCCAATGACCAGGACATCGAAATCGAGATCGGACGTTCTCATCGCGTGTGTGTTGCGGCTGCCGTTGAAACAAAAAATGGTCGACCGACGGACGACGTGGGTCATGGGGCCCAATTCGAGCCGTCCGTGGAGGAATCGTCCTTATCGGCGGCATTTTGCAGGCTGCGAACTTGGGCCACCAACGCCGAGAGGGCTCGCAGATGGCCTCGGGCGGCGCCGGTCCAATCGCCGTTCGACTCGCACGACGCCGATTCCGCTTCAAAACGCTCGAACGCCGAGCCGTCGAGGTCAATATTTCGTTTCGCGGCCACCTCGCGGAGTTGTCGGGCCATGTCGGCCAATTGGGTCACCGAGGGTTCGTTCGGTTCGCAATGGCTCGTGACATACGGACCGCGGCCGAATCGTCGCATTTCCGCTTCCTGACGGCCGTCCGTTCCGCCGTAGCGTTGGATCATTGCCGCGACGGCGGCGACGAGGGCGACTGAAAAAGCGGCCATCGCGACGAGCGGATGTCCAAGGGCCAGAAGCCCGACCGCCGCCAGACCGGCCACGCCCATCACCAGCCACGTCCACGGACGAATCGGTCGAAAAGCCGACCAACGGGCCATCGTGGTTGCGTCGGCGCCGCGGACCTGCGTGACTTGAGGACCCAAGACGCGGGCCAGCACGACGGTGATGTTGTCGGGACCGCCGCGCAGATTGGCTAAATCGATCAGCGACTGCGCGGCTTCGGCCGTGGGCAGGCAGCCTACGATCATGCCGATTTCCTCGTCCTTGATCTGGCCTGACAGACCGTCGCTGCATAGCAAAAAAGCGTCGCCGGGTTGGGCGGGATACGGCCCCTCCAAATCGACCTGGACGGTGGAGTTCGGTCCCAAGGAGCGCGTAATGATGTTTTTGGAGATGTAGCTGGGCAATTCGACGTTGGGTTGTCCGGCGGCGCGGAGTTCCCAGACCAAGCTGTGGTCGAAAGTCAACTGCTCGATGGAAGAGCCGCGGATTTGATAGGCCCGGCTGTCGCCTACGTGGGCCACCATCGCTCCGGCGGGCAGCAGCACCAAGGCGGTGGCCGTCGTGCCCATCCCGCGAAAATCAGGACTGGCTTGGCCCCGGTTGTGAATTTGTCGATTGGCGTCGAGCAACGACGAAAGCAAGGCTTCCGGCGGCGATTGATCCAATCGCTTGCGATAGATCATGGCGACCGCATCGACGGCCATTTTGCTGGCCAACTCGCCGGCGGCGTGGGCGCCCATTCCGTCGGCCACCATGAAGAAATGACCGCGCTGCTGGAAATCTTCCTGACTGCCTGCCAAGCTGATCGCGCAGGAGTCCTGGTTATTGGCGCGACGGAGCCCCACGTCGCTCACCACGGCGTGTTCCAGACAATGACCCCAGATGTCGGCTGTTGGATCCATCACGACTAGTGTAGTGTCTTGTAAATGATGGCATTTATTGTGCACAATTTAGGGAGAATGGGTGCCATGCCCACGCTTGTCGTGGGCATGAAGAGACGGCAAACATGCTTGCTGTCTCGCTGCGCTCGCTTA
>JBDKTJ010000031.1:0-40241 GCA_039698075.1 Thermoguttaceae bacterium
ATGCGGGCCGAGTCACGTTGCGGGGCGTCGTGAACACGTACTTTCAAAAGCAGATGGCCCAAGAGGCCGTTCGGCATGTCGATGGCGTCCATGAGATTGCCAACGAATTGGAAGTGTGTTGGCGATAGCGCCGGTTCCGGGGCGAAATCGCGTCTTGTTGAGGACCGTTTGTGCGGCCTGCCGCCGAGGATAGGTCCGCAAGCTGTCCTTCTATACGACGCAAGAGTCGCGATGGTTCTTCAGCCGGGCGTCGAGTCACGCCCCCGTCGCGATTTTCAAACGAGCCACCGACGCTACGGAATAGCGTCTTCCATCGTGCCGTTGCTGAAGTTCGTGATGTCATCGAACGTGCGGTCGCTGTAATTTTCGCCGGTCGGGAAGGCAAGACCGGGATACGTTGTGGTGCTGGAGGTCAGCGAGCCGTAGGTTACGTCCATGCCGGACGACAGAATCTGAAAGGATCGCGGATTGATCCAGGAATTTGATCCGGATGTACCGTTGAAACCGATGCGAGTATTCCCGGCCGGATATACAACCGTGCTGTCGGTGTCTGTCACAGATTTGAGATTGCCGCCAGTTGTGCCGTCGATACGATATACACCGTTTTCAGCCCGGAAGTAAACGACCGCGCCCGGTGCCGTGCCCGTCGTCACATCACCCACGGCTCCTGTCGGCCAATAGCGAATTCCAAAGCCGCGACCGGTGTCCACGGACACCCGCGAGAGATCGATCTCCGCCAGGATCGGGCTGATGCGAGAAGTCGACCTATTGAATGGGTTGGTCGGATCCGCGCTGAAACCGGAAAACTCGGAGACCACCGTGCCTGTGGTGACTTGGGCAAAGGTCGGCATTCCGCCGAGCCAAAACGCAATGGAAAAAAACGGGCCTTGATTGCCGAATTTGGTTGGATCAACATTCCAACCAGTTGTTGCGTTGCTCACGTCGGCCACGAAATCGTTCCATGTCGCTCCCCTGGTATAACGAGGAAAGACTCTCATGAGATGTCGCACAATCGCTTGCCTCGCAGCGGTTTGATCTGCAGCAGACCCGCCGAGACCCGAAAAATCCGGCGGATACTCGCCGAACTTTTCTTTGTAGGCCTTCATGGCCATGTCGAGGCTGTTCAATTCGATCGAGATGGCGGCGATGCGGGCGCGATTTCGGGCGGCGATCGCGGCGGCCGCGGTCAGACCGGCTAGAATGCCGATGATCGTAATAACGACCAACATTTCGACCAGCGTAAACCCGCGATCCGTCCGCGACACGAGACGGGCGCCGTCAATGGACTGTGGCCTCTTCATAACGTTCCCTGCGGTTGAATAGCCCTGTTCGCCACGGTAACGTGCGTTTGTTGTCGTCAAGACAGACCACCGGACAGGTGGACGCATACCGTTGGCCTCTTGGCCCAACTATTAGCATACCAAACCCGTTCCGATGCGGCAAGCTCTTGAGTGCCCCCCGTTGGACTTACGCGCGGGCCTTCACCGTGTGGACTTCTCGCGGCGCGGCGGAACTGACGGCGTCGGTCGGCGATTGGAACTCGGGCACGACCTCGTGCAGCTTGCGGCGAATCACGTCTTCCGGCTCGTTGATCAGCCGGCCCAACTGGGCGATCGAGCGTCGCACTTCGTCGAGCGAATAGGGACGGTGATAGGCCGCCCGGAGCTTGCTGTGCGAGGTGGGCAACGTTTGCTCGTCCTCGAAGTACAACTCCTCGTAGAGCTTTTCGCCGCGGCGAACGCCCGTAAACGTGATTTCGATGGCGTGCTCCGGCAGACCGGACAACCGGATCAGGTCGCGGGCCAGGTCGACGATCTTGACCTGCTCGCCCATCTCCAGAACGAAGATCTCGCCGCCGGCGCCCATCGTGGCCGCCTGCAAAACCAACTGCGAGGCCTCGGGAATGGTCATGAAGAATCGCGTCATGCGCGGGTCGGTCACGGTGATCGGTCCGCCGTTGCGAATCTGCTCTTGGAAGACCGGCACGACGCTTCCGGCCGATCCCAACACGTTGCCGAAACGGACGACCGTGAACCGCGTGGCCGACTCCTGCGAGAGGGCGTGGATGTAGCGTTCGGCGATTTGTTTCGTGGTGCCCATCACGCTGGTGGGCCGCACGGCCTTGTCGGTCGAGATCATCACGAAGTTTTTGACGCCGTACAGATCGGCCAGGTCGGCCAGGCATTTCGTGCCGAACACGTTGTTTCGGACCGCCTCGCCGACGTTGGCTTCCATCAGCGGCACATGTTTGTGGGCGGCCGCGTGGAACACGACCTCGGGGTGGTGCTCCTCGAACAGTTGCGTCATGCGCTGCTGATTGGTGATGTCGGCGATGCAGGGCCGCAATTCGATGGAAGGATACGTGGCCCGGAGTTCTCGTTCGATGTGGAAGATTCGGTTTTCGCCGCGTCCGACGAGGATCAACGTTTTGGGGTTGAACCGTCCGACTTGACGACAGATTTCGGAACCGATGCTGCCGCCGGCCCCGGTGATCATGACGCGACGGCCTTCGAGCAGCTTGCCGATATTGGCCGTATCCAAGGTCACCGGATCGCGGCCCAAGAGGTCGTTGATTTCGATGTCGCGGATGGGAATATGGCTGTCGCCGCCGAGGCGATCTTCCAAGGGGCGAATGATCTTCAACTCCAGCCCACCCCGTTCGCAGGCGTCCATCAAATCGCGAAGCCGCTGGCCGGTCAAGGTGCCGGCGACGACAAAGACGTCAGAGATCGAATAGGCGGCGGCGATTTCCTGAACATCCTCCAGACGGCCAAGGATGGGAATTTGGCCCAAACGCCCGCCGGGCGTCGCATCGCCGGTGCTCAACAAACCTCGCACCCGATAGGACAGATGAAAATAGGACTGAATCTGATGGGCGAGGATGCCATTCGAGAGATCCGTGCCGACCAACAACGCCCTGCGGCAGTCCTTTTCGTTCAACATGGGACGAACCAGCTCGCGGAACAACCGCCAACTGGCGCGAACCGCCCCCAGCAACAAGACGGTCATGATGCAGTCGAGGACCAACACGCCTCGAGGCACCTCATGCGACAGCCGAAAGAAATAGTTGACCGACCCGACGGCGAACAACGACGCGACGGAAGCCCACAACAAGGCGACCAAGTCGGCAAACGTCACATAACGCCACCAGCCGTGGAAATGCCCGAACATGGCGAACACGACGAGCTTCAGGCCGACCACCCAGCCGATGGTTGCCAAAAACAGAGCGGTGGAGTCGGGCGGGATCGGAAAATCAAACCGCAAGACATAGGCAAGCCAATAGGCGACGCTGAAAATGACGGCGTGACCGGCCATCAACAGCCACGACTTTGGGGTTGTGAGCTGGCAAAAGAAGCGATGTCCGCGGCCAATCGACCTGCGGGCAAACCTCTCCATCGTGGTCGGACGATCCAACTTGGTTGCACTCGATGTAGCGGACTGTCGATCTTGCATTATAGACTCACGGAGGTTGCGGCCGACATGAAGTGAACCATGGAAGAGAGAGCCCCCTTTATCCCCGGCGTCTACTTCCATCTTATCATCTGGCACGGTCTCGTCAACTCTTGGGCCATTGGTCGAAATACTTTTGGTGACTCGGCTGGTCGAACCACCCCGCAAATTGTTCAATGAAACGGAGCATCGTGGTCTTGGATTCTTCCGCGTTGCTGACCGGAATCTGAGCCATCGTCTTGAACATCACCGGCCACTTCGGCAAGCCTCGCATGGTCCATCGCGCCTCGCCGAGGTCGACGCGAGTTTGCAGAACTCGCTGCCCCAATTGATACCAGCAGGCGATCAAAACCGTGTCCGATTCTTTTTCCCAAGTCATCAGCCTGACAACGAGGGTGAGATCGTCCGCGACACGGATTTTTTCGTCGCTTTGTCCCCGCAGTTTCCAGCCGGAGGACCGGTAACAATTCACCGGAAGGTGCCGCATGCCCTGCGTCGGGTCGCTGAACATCGCCGTGTGCAGGCTGATCACGTTGCCCGCGTCGTCTCGAAACAGCCGATCTTCGATGTCGCTGGCGCCGGTCGCGGCGGCAATCTTGGGGTTCAAGGTTGTCGTTTCGCCGTGCCAGGGACCCAGTTGCATCGGCAAATCGTGGACGGTCCACGGCGGCAACACGGCGTCGGGCGGCGCGACGCTGATCTGGACCAAACGGGCAACGCCGTAGACGGCCCCGATGGCGGCAATCCCAACACAAACGCGTAAGGTGACACGGTTGATCATCTGTTTGACGCCGTTAAGCGGAAATGCTGGATTCGTAGCCCATGTGTTCGCCGTACATGTGGTCGTTCGGACCGGTGACCACGGCTTCGATCGAATGAACGCCAAACGCCGACAGGATTTCGCAGGCAGCCTGAATCTTCGGCGCTTCGCTGACGTCGCGGAACACCGACATCACCACCGAATCGACGTGTTGGCTGACAAATCGTGAGTCCGCCACCGGAAGAATCGGGCTGGTGTCGACGATCACAAAATCGTATTCCTCGCGGAGTTTTCGAAACATCATGGCCGCCGATCCGTTGGACAGCGACGCCAACGCGGTGCGGTCCCAACGGCCGGCCGTGACGACCGCCATGTTGTTCGTGGCGATCTGATGCACCATGGTGCTCTCCACGTTGTGTTCCCGCAACGCTTCGCACACGCCGGGCTCCAGCGGCAACCCGAACACTTCGTCAAACGCCGGCCGGCGAAGGTCGAAATCGACCAACACGGTTCGTCGGCCCGCACGGGCAAGGCTGAGCGCCAACTGGGTGGCCAACGTGGTTTTGCCTTCGCCGCCGGTGGCGCTGGACACCATGATGACGCGGTTCTTCTCCATGTCGGCTTTCCGAAGCACCCGGGCGGCAATGCCGTCGACGGACTCCGTCAACCGAATGTGCCAAGTCTGGCAGCGTTTCGACGGCGAACCGATTCGCCGAATGACCCTCGTCGGGATCAACGGGACGGAACCGATCACCGGCAACCGCAGCCCCTTCGACACGTCGGCACAAGAGTTGATTCGCTTGGCGCGGACGTCCCACAAAACGACCAACACGATCGGACATGCCACGGCCGCGAGCATGGCGGCGACCGTCAAGACGAGACGCAGCATGTCGTTCGAAGCCACGTCCGGCTTTTCCGCCCGTTGAATCATCGTGATGCGCGGCGCGGAACGGCTTTCCACCCGCAGCTTTTCGCGTTCCTCGGCGATTTCCCCTAACACGCCTTCCAAATTTTTAATGTCGGCCCGCATCATCTCGATGTCGACCGTCGAGTTGCCGAACCTTTCGGCTTCCTTCCGCTTCGCGGCGACTTCCGCTTGAATGGCGTGCTCTTGCTCGGTCATGACGGCCACGGCCGCCTGCAGGCGTTCGACCTCCATTTGAATGGTCATCCGCTTTTTGCGGCGAACCATTTCGCTCAACTCATTGCGGCGGGCGTCGAACTGGTCTTGCATCGTCTTCAAGTCTTGTTGATAACGATCCGCGTAATTGGACTTCAGACCGGCCACGACGGCGCCCTCGGCGCGAATCTGGTCGATCTTCCGCATGCCCAATTCGAAGAACAATTGCCGAGCGATGGGGTCGCTTTGCACCAGGATTTCCACGTCCGCGTCCGAAACGTCGAGCGTGTTGACGCTCTTGAGCATCGCCTGCTGGGCGGCCAGGTCGCCGGTGAGACGTTGCCTCTCGAAACGCACCCGCGTCGCTTCCTGTTGGTAGATGGTCAACTCCTCCAACGCCAACTTCTGTTTCAGCGTGAGAGTTTCCGTATCGGAGGTGCCCAGTTGCTCGGCCACCTTCTTCAAGTCCTGGCGTTTTTCGCGGACTCTGGTTTCTTTCTCGGTGTACGCACGATCCAGGTCGTCTAACCGCTGACGTTTTTGAAGTCCCTCCGCATTGACCACTTCGGTCAAAAAGACGTCGACCACCGAACGAACCAACAGCGTGGCCTCCTCGGCGTCGGGTCGGGTCAGGCTCACTTGCATGAGCTCGGCCCTGCCCGGGAAGCTGACCGAAAGATGCGACGCCAGCCATTGGACGGGATCGCCGTACTCGGTTTCTTCCATGATGATCGGAAGCTGATGGGCCTCGGGCTTGCGGATTGCCGCCAACAGCACGAACCGGTTCAGCAACAACTGTTGTTGAGTGTTTTTGTAAATCTCGAACCGATCCCGGTCGGTCGCGACGGCGTCCGGATGAAACGCGATGTTCTTCTCCTGCAAGTCTACCCGAAGGTAGGAACTTGCCGTGTATCGCGGACCAACGCCAAAATAAACCGCCGGACCGGCGATCGCCGCGCACAGCATGCCGATTCCCACGGCCATCAACCAGTGACGACGAAACGCATGCACATACAACATCGGATCGACGAACGCGACGGTCGGGCCGGCCGGCTGCGTCAACGTCGAAGTGACGCTCCACTCGCCGTTTTGCCGATTCGACTCACCGGTCGGAAGCAACGCCATCGACGGCGAATCGGGTTGTTCATTTTTCCGAGGAATGTCATCGTTTGCCATGAGAGCCTCAGTCCTCTTGCCTGTTCCAATAACCGATCACATCGATTCTTCTCACCGACGCCGCGGTCAGCGGCGTTTCCTCCGTTGGGCGACGGGCAATACCAAGCCCGCGTTCCGGCTCTGCCCTGTCGCCAACTCGCCGACCATCAAAGGACGCTGCATCGGAGCGATCAATAATTTGGACAACAGCGACAGCTCCGCCAGCAGCAGCAACAACCCGATCGGCATCATCAAGTAGCCCGCCCACGCATGAACCACCTCGCCCGCCGTTTCCATGTTCAACGACGGGAACCACTGCCCGGCAAACTGGTAAAAAATGGCCGTCAGAACAATTCGGACGACGTTGGCGATGATCGCGATGGGGGCGGCGCTGGCCACGATCAGCAGTTTTTCCCAAAGCGGCCTACGCACCAAAAACGCGGCGGCCACGCAAATCGCAAGGAACAACGACAACATCCGAAGACCGCTGCACGCCTCTTCCACACGCAACGGTCGGTTCTGCAACTGAATGACAACTCCTTGGGCGACGGACGGGATTCCCAGCGTTTGGATGACGAAAACGCTCAACTGCGTCGCGGCCTTCTGCAATTGTTCGCGAGCGAAGTCCTGCACGGCTCCAGGCAACGGAAGCATGAAGAACAAAAACACAATCGCCGGCCAGGACCACCGCAACCCCTGCCAACCGCCGACCAACACGGCCATGCCCGCCAAAAACACCGGAATCGAAAACTCGGGCAAGGAGCCGAAGTTAAAAAACACGGCGGCCCAAAGCATCGACGCGGCCAATGCGAAGAACCCCAATCCCCAGAGATTCCCTTGTTGCGTATTCTTCGGAAACATTTCTCGGCGAAGCCACAGCAACACCACCGCAAAGATCGGAACGACGAAGCCGTGTTGGTAGTCTTCGTTGTGCATCCACGCCAAAACGATCGTGTGGATCGGTCTCCAATAAAACAGCACGAAGACTCCGCAGAACACCAGCCACGCAATTTGCGCCGACGGCGACGGGAGCATCTGCCGCAGTTCGTCTCTTACTCGGTTGTTCGGTACGTTTTCCGATGCCATGACTAGATCAATGACCTTGCAGTTTGTTGACGGTCGGTCGGTAATTTAAGCAAAGGACGTGCCAAAAAGTTCTGCGAAGTCTCGGATCGCTGCATCTGCTTGCCACCGTGCGACTTAAGTATGATTGTCGCCGAACGGCGCGTGACGTCTTGCTCGTTTGTCAACATGCAAGTTGCCAAAACGCATCAATACCCGTTCCCCGATGAGACAAGCGGAACGCTAAAACGAACCAAGAACGATGGTGTGACGTTCGTCCCCTAACCTTCTCAGCTTGATCGAAGCGGAACAAAAAGTCAAGTTGCCGCCACCCAGAACCCAACACCACATAGGGGGGGGCGCGACGGTTTGCCTCAAAATGGCCGCCTGCCGCTTGCCCCAAATCCACGCGCCAATCACTTGCGGCAATCGCAACGGCCACAATCCGACGTATTGGCGGCCGCGGACAGCAAAGATGCGTAATTTGTAGCGATTATATCCGATGCAACGCCGCGATCGCGCCTTGTGTGCCCCTCTTACCGATTGTGCCGATTCTGAGGGAATAGGCAGTCGTGACAGATTTGTTTGTGATGCCGCGTTTGCATCGAGTTCCGCTTCCGAGAATCGTACAGAGAATACAATATGGACCGGTCGGCATGGTTGCGACGACACGCCTGGGTGGCGATGCTGATCGCCTCGTTCCTAAGCGGTTGCACCAGCGTCGGGGACTATGTGCACAACGGCTTTAAAGTCGGGCCGAACGCCGTTGTCCCCAAGGGCGCGACCGCCGAACGATGGCTCGACGAGTCCGACGTGCGGCTACGCGAGGATCCCGTCGACCTCGACCGATGGTGGACCATCTTCCGAGATCCGACGCTCGATCAGTTGATCGCCAGCGCAACCCACCAAAACTTGACGTTGCGCGAGGCCTGTTATCGTGTGCTGGAATCACGGGCCCAGTTGGGCATCGCCCAAGGCAACATCTTCCCGCAAAAGCAGGAAATGTTCGGCGCCTATCGTCGCGTGGGCGGCAGCCAAGTGACCAACGACTACTGGTCGGGCTTCGGCAACCAATTTTTCGACCAATGGAATCTCGGCTTCAATCTGACGTGGGAAATGGACCTTTGGGGGCGGTTGCGCCGCGCCGTGGCCAGCGCCGAAGACACGTTGGAGGCCTCGGTGGCCAATTACGACGACGTCCTGGTGACCCTGCTCGGCGACGTGGCCACCAATTACGTGCAAGTGCGAACCCTACAGGAACGCATGGACTTGGTCCGCTCGAACGTCGAATTGCAAAGCCGCATCCTCGTGATCGCCGACCGTCGCTATCACGCAGGCCGCAAAAACGCGCTCGACTCGCATCAGGCCCGAAGCAATCTGGCCCAAACCGAGGCCCAAATTCCCCAACTAAGGATCGAATTGCGCCAAGCGTGCAACCGATTGTGCGTGTTGCTGGGCATTCCGCCCGCGGACCTGGAACGACAACTCGGCCCCGGTCCGATTCCGAACGCTCCGACCTCGGTCGCCATCGGCATTCCCGCCGATCTGTTGCGGCGTCGTCCCGACGTTCGCCGGGCTGAACGGCAGGCCGCTTCGCAAGGGCAGCAAATCGGCATCGCTCAGGCCGACCTGTATCCGATGTTCGCCATCAACGGTTCGTTGGGCTATCAGGCGTCGAACTTCTCGCAATTGGTCACCAGTCCCGCCTTCAACAGCATGGTCGGGCCGCAGTTCCAATGGAATATTTTGAACTACGGCCGCATTCGCAACAACGTCCGCGCCCAAGACGCCCGATTCTGGGCCTTGGTCGCCGTCTATCAAAACACCGTGCTGAAAGCGAATGCCGAGGTGGAAGACGGTCTGGCCGCCTTTCTCCACGCTCAGGAACGCACCAAACTTCTGAACGAAAGCGTCGACAGTGCCCAAAAGGCCGTCGACATCGTCTTCAAAGAGTATCGCGTCGGAACGGTCGACTTCAACCGCGTCGCGTTGATCGAGCAGAATCTGGTCCAGCAGCAGGACCTGCAAGCCCAATCGCATGGTGAAATCTCGCAGGGATTGATCCGCGTGTATCGCGCGTTGGGCGGCGGCTGGCAACTCGGGCCCGACCCCGGCCAGGTCGCGCCGCTGCCGCCGACCAGAAATCCGAACGAAGTCGTGCCGACTCCGCCGCCCGACGGATTGAACGCGCCCGAGGACCCGGCGGCAACCTATCAGCGACGCAAGTTGCCGATGCCCGAGGACGTCGATCGCGTCCGCACCGGAAGCAGCGCCATGGTTACCCCGAACTGAGCGAGCCTGGGCAACCGTGAGAGCGCGACGTCCGCCTATCCGGCGACTTCAGGGAAAAATCATCGCGTCGGCGAACGCCTCTTGAAAGTCGGGGTCGGTCGACAGATCGACGTGTTCGGTTCGCCGGGCCAGTTGCTCGGCCGCTTGGCGAGCCTGTTGCGACAGCGCGCCGCGACGCGCGCCGGCGAGCGACGCATTGCCGACGTAGCGAATTCGATGGTGTTCGAGCCGTTGCGGCAGCAGCCCGATGCGCTCGGCGTTGCTGCGACGAATAAAGTTGCCGAATCCGCCGGCGATCAGCACTTCGCCGAGTTGATCGGACCGAAGACCCGCCCGTCGCAGCAGCAAAATCGCACCGGCCCGCATCGCGCCGGCCGCCAACTGCAATTCCCGAAAATCCCGTTGCGTCAGTGCGATGGCTCGCCCCTCGGCGCTTTCGGACGGCTCGGCGAGCACAAAGATCGGCTTGCCTTGCGGGTCGAACTGAAGCCGGCGCACCAGATCCGGCGGCGTGTCGACCGGCGTTTGATCGGCCGCGAGCAATTGTCCCTGCGGGGAGAGAATCCCGTGTCGCAGCAGTTCGGCGGCGGCGTCGATCAATCCCGAGCCGCAGACTCCCGCCGGCGCTGCGTTGCCGATCACGCCGATGTGGAGTCGGCCGTCGGCGACCACGACCTTTTCGATCGCGCCGTCGCAGCCTCGCATTCCGCAGGAAATGCGTGCGCCTTCAAAAGCGGGTCCCGCCGCGGTCGACGCCGCCCACAGCCGCCCGTTCGCCTGCAACACGATCTCGCCGTTGGTGCCGATGTCGACCAGCATCGCCGGGCCGTCCGCGTCCGCCAACCCGGTGGCCAGCAGTCCGGCCACGGTGTCGCCGCCGACAAAGCCGCCGATCACCGGCATGACATACGCGATCGCTCGGGGATGCACGTCGAGGCCAAGTTCGACGGCGCGGCAGTTCATCGCCCGAGCCGAGGCCGGCGTGAACGGCAATTGGCCCAGCGGCCGAACGTCCACGCCGCAAAGCAACTGCTGCATCGTCGTGTTGCCGGCCAGCGTGACATTATAGACATGACGCTGCGAAACGTCCGCCTTGCGGCACAACGTCGCGATCATCTCGTTGACCGCCTCGACGACCGCCTGCTGAAGCTGTTCGAGCCCATCGTCATTTTGCCGGGCGTAAAGGATCCGCGACAGCACGTCGTCGCCGAAGCGGGTTTGGGGATTCAGGCGGGCCTCAATCGCCAGCGACTCGCCCGTGCGTTGATACAACAGCTCGCCGACCAGCGTCGTGGTGCCGATGTCCAGCGCCACAGCCAAGGCGTCCGTCGCCGCGTCGTCGGGCTCAAGGTCCAACAGCCGATGTCCGGCCAACACGGCCGTGCCTCGATACGCCATGCTTTGCAGCCGATCGGTCAATTCGCGCAAGAGCGGCAGATCCATTTCTAACGGCTCTTGGTTCAGCGTCCGCTCCAGACGCAACGAGTCCGGCGCGTCATCGCCTCGCCGCGGCGGCGCGACCTCGAACGGTTGCGTTCGCACCGGCGGATCGTCGGCCGGCGGCTCCGTCGGCGATTCGGTTCGCACGAGAATTTGATGCTCCCCGGACCGAGACGCGGCGGGAATATCGACGTCCATCGGCCCGGCGACCGACGTTTGGCACGCCAGACGCCAGCCGGTCGCAAGCTCGTCGGCCGAGAGCCATCGCCGCTCCACCGGATTGGGCTCCGTGACGCCCGAGGCCACCCTCACCCGACATTTTCCGCAAGTGCCTTCGCCTCCGCAGGGAGAAAGGACGA
The DNA here is from genome assembly GCA_039698075.1 of Thermoguttaceae bacterium. Classification (GTDB taxonomy): domain Bacteria; phylum Planctomycetota; class Planctomycetia; order Pirellulales; family Thermoguttaceae; genus JAJFVC01. The sequence continues at coordinate 11,639 of JBDKTJ010000031.1, forward strand.
TCAGATCGACTTCGGCGGCGGCCTCGATCAGCCGGACGCCGGGCAACACGTAGGCCTCCCTGCCCGACGGCCGGAAGCGAACCAAAACTTCCGGATCGCGCATCGCTATTTCTCCGGCGAGGTGTTTTGAACCTGCTGCAACAACTCGACGAATTTCGCCGCGGTCGGCGTAAACACCTTGCGGTGCAGGTGGATGATGCCGACCGGGCGCTGCAACTCGGGCGAGATCAGCCGAACGGTCGCCAGCGTGCCGTTGCGCACCTCGTCGCGCACCGTCGGCTCGGGCAAGATGCTGATGCCCGCCCCGATTTGAACGGCTTGTTTGATCGTTTCGATGTTGTCGAACTCCATCACGACCCGGATGTTCACGCAGCGCTGCCGCAGATGGCGGTCGATCTCCTTGCGGATGATCAGGTCGCGGTCGAACCCGACGTAATCCACGCCTTGAAGCTGTTCGACGGTGACCGCCTCGTGTTCGGTCAACGGATGCCCGGGCTGGCAGACCACGACCATCGTTTCGGACCGCAAGGGAATGACGTTCAGCTCGGACGAGGCCACCGGATAGGACACGATGCCGAGGTCGACCTCGGCCCCGAGCACGGCGTCATACACCTTGTTGGGCCGGAGATACTCCAGCCGCACTTTGGCTTTGGGATACTGCCGCATGAAATCCTGCATGCAGCGGCTCATGTCGTGCAGACCGACCGAATAAATGGACGCCACGCGGACCAGCCCGCCGATCTCCATCCGCAGCGACCGCACCCGGGCTTCGACCGAATCGTACAACTCCAGGACTTCGCGAAACCCGTCGTAGCAGACTTGGCCCTCGGGCGTCAACACGAAGGGGCGTCGGGAGCGATCGACCAACGGGACGCCAAAATGTTCTTCCACACGATGGACCGATTGCGTGGCGGCCGATTGGCTGACGTCGTTGATCTTCGCGCCGCGCGAGAAGCTTTGGTGCTGGACGACGTCGCAGAAGATGCGTAGCGTTTCGACGTTCATAAGAGAAGCTTATCATAAGAATGACTTAGCTTCAATCACAAGGATTCTCATAACCCCAGCGACGGAGGGGTTCTTAAGGCAAATGCCATACGACCCCTATAATGGTGACATGTTTCTCCTATCGACGGTCGTCCAAAAAATCCGACCCAAAGCGCATCTTTTTCTGGTTCTTGTCGATATCTTCATGTTGCGGCGACAAAAATGCAAAATCGGTCACAATGCTGACAGAAGACGCTTACTTTCTTTCGTCATCCGTGAGATACTCATTGCTCGGAGCCGTTGCCGAACTCAATTGCCGAGGGTTCCTGCCGTGCTGGCCGAACAACGCTGTGACCGCTTGCTCGAATGGGTCCGTCCGCGACGGTTCGCCGAAGTTGACCCGTTTTGATGAGTCGTCCGAGATTTCGTTTATGCAGGGAACTGAGTGAAAGGTTGCGCAATGATCGACATTCATAAAATCAAACAAGAAATCTGCGACATCGGCGATCGGCTCTACAAAAAGGGGTTTGCCGCGGCCAACGACGGCAACATCAGTTGTCGCGTGGACGACAACCAGGTGCTTTGCACGCCCACGCTGATTTCGAAGGGTTTCATGAAGCCCGACGACATTTGCATCGTCGATATGAACGGCAAGCAAATCGCCGGCAAGCGCAAGGCCACCAGCGAAATCAAGCTGCATCTGGCGATCATGCGGGAGCGGCCCGAGGTGAAATCGGTCGTCCATTGCCATCCGCCGCACGCCACGGCCTTCGGCATCGCGCGGGAGCCCGTGCCGATGTGCGTGTTGCCCGAGGTCGAAATCTTCCTGGGCGCCGTGCCGATCGCCCGCTATGAAATTCCCGGAAGCCAAGAGTTCGCCGACACGATCTTGCCGTTTGTGAAGACGTCGAACGTCATCATCCTGGCCAATCACGGCACGGTGAGCTTCGGCGAGACGGTCGAAAAGGCCTACTGGTGGACCGAAATCCTGGACGCCTATTGCCGTATGTTGATGCTGGCTCGCGGCCTGGGGTCGGTCAACTATTTCACCGAGCCGGAGGCCCGGGCGCTGTTGGATCTGAAGCAAAAGTGGGGAATGAAGGATCCGCGCACGGAAATGACAAACTGCGACATCCGCGCGAACGACACGTTCTGCGGCAGTTGGCGCGAGGCGGGCGTCGAGCGCAAGGCGTTCGAGCCGCCGCAATCGTCCGAATCGGCCGCGACGCGAGGCAACGCCGATCAGGAAGCCTTGATTCAGGCGATCGCCACGCGCGTGGTGGAGATGCTCGCCAAGCGATCCTAAATAACCTTTTGCGATGCGTTCGCCCTTGCCGGCGCGCCGCCCACCGCAACGCCTCGACGGCCGCGTCTTCGTGGTTCTACAACCATAGAACGCCTAGAGGCGGCATGGGAGTTGATGCAGCGGGACGTCGGGACGAAGGCTACGCAAAACACCACAAGAATTGCGTATTCCAGGTCGTTGGCCTCCCAGCCGCTACGGGTTATGATACCGAGAAGACCATGGAGCGTCGGAGGCCAGTCAGTCCGGCTTGGAAAACCAACCGGCGGGCGGTTTCTACAGGTCGCGGTCCCGACGAGTTCGTCGGCCTGGGCTTTTACAGATCGTCAAGACATTCCGCTTTTTCAAGACACCAAAAATGACGCCGCGGGAACGAGTTTGTGCCGCGTTTTGCCACACGCAGCCCGACTACACGCCTTGTGATTATTTTGCCACGCCGGAAATCCATGCCGCGCTGTTGCGATTTTTCGGTCTCGGCAAGCCTGTGTCCATCCTGGGCACGATGGGCGGCAGTGCGGCTTCGTTTTGCGACGGGGGCGTGGCCGAACGGCTTGGAACCGACATTCGCTATGTGAATCCGCCTTACATCGGACCGCCGTTGGCGACCTTCGACGATGGATCCTCCGTCAACCTTTGGGGGATTTGCCGTCGCCCGATGGCCAATGAGTATGGAGAATACGCCGAACCGGTCGGATCGCCCTACGCCGCCTGGCACACGGTCGAAGAAGCCGCCCAATGGCCCTGGCCGAACGCCGATTGGTTTGACTACCGTGCCATTCCTGCGATGTGCGACGCGTACCCCGATCTGGCCATTGCCACCGGCGGAACCCACGTGCAAGATTTTATCAATGGCGTGGCGTTCGGACGCGGCGTCGAACAGGTGTTGCTTGACATCGCCGTGGACGATCCGGTTTACTTGTACCTGGTCGAGCAGCGTCATCGCTTTTACATGGCCTACATCGAGCGGATTTTGGATTCGGCCGGCGGTCGGATTGACTTGGTCCATTGCGGCGACGATTTCGGAAGTCAGCGGGGACCGTTGATTTCGCCAACGACGTTTGATCGCCTCTTCGCCGCGAAAAAGAAAGAGTTGTTCGACTTGGTCCATTCCCATAGGGCGAAGGTGACGCATCATTGTTGCGGATCGAGCCGCATTCTGTTCCCTCGATTCATCCAATGCGGCATGGATGCGCTGCAAACCGTGCAGCCTCAGGCGGCCGGCATGAATCCTTACGAGTTGAAACGCGATTTTTCGGGTCGGATCGTGTTGCACGGCGCGGTCGACGTGCAAGGTTGGCTGCAACGATCCGCTCCGAGCGAGATTGAAACGGAAGTGAACCGCCTGATGGATGAAGTGGGATCCGGCGGCGGCTACATTTTGGCGCCCAGCCATCAGATTCAACCGGACACGCCTCTGGAAAACGTGCTGGCTATCTATCGGACCGTCGCCAAACGACGGGGAAGAAAACTGGAGTGACATGGAAACTCGTGACCACCTGACGGCCGTCGCATCGGACGGCGGCTCTCCGTCTCGCCCAACCCATTTTCGCTGGGTTGTTTGCGGCTTGCTGTTTTTCGCCACGACGGTCAATTATGTGGATCGCCAGGTCTTCGGCATCCTCGGCCCCAGTTTGACGGAAGAGTTTCACTGGACGGAAACGCATTTCAGTTTCATCGTCAGCGTTTTCACGCTCGCTTACGCGATTGGGTACATGGCCGTGGGGCGGCTGATGGACCGCATCGGCGTTCGTCGCGGTTTCACGCTGGCCGTTGTCGTTTGGAGCGGCGCCGCGATGATGCACGGACTGGTCCACCCGCTGGTCTATTCCTTCCTGCCGTGGTCTCAGGCGATGTTGGGCGGCAGCTTGCTCGGGATGCTCACGCCGACGGTGGTCTCGGTGGTCGGCTTTAGCGCGGCTCGATTCATGCTCGGACTGGCCGAAGGCGGCAATTTTCCCGGCGCGATCAAAGCCGTGGGCGAATGGCATCCGAAAAAAGAACGAGCCTTCGCCACCGGCCTGTTCAACAGCGGGAGCAACGTCGGGATCATCGTGGCGGCTTACGCGGTCCCGTTCATCGTGACCCAAAGGCAATGGGGCTGGGCGGCCGCTTTCTATTTGACCGGCGCGTTGGGGTTTGTTTGGTGGGTCTTTTGGGTGCTGTTGTACGACAGCCCGGACCGTCATCCGCGAGTCTCTCCCGACGAGCTAGCCTACATCCGCAGCGACCCGCCCGATCCGCCCGTCCACATTCCATGGTTCAGTCTGTTGGGCTATCGTCAAACTTGGGCCTATACGGTCGGCATGTTCATGACCAGTCCCATCTGGTGGTTCTATCTGTATTGGATGCCGAAGTTTTTGAAGAACAATCACAACATCGACCTCAATCAGGTTTTTTGGCCGCTTCTGGTCGTCTATTTGATGGCCGACGCGGGCAGCGTCGCGGGCGGCTGGTTTTCCTCGTGGATGATTCGACGCGGCTTCAGCGTCAACGTCGCCCGAAAGACGGCCTTCCTGGTTTGCAGTCTTTGCGTCGTGCCGGTCGTATGCGTTTCGAGGCTGACCGACATGTGGGCGGCGGTTCTGCTGGTCGGATTGGCCGCCGCCGCGCATGCCGGCTTTTCGGCCAACTTGTACACGATCGTTTCCGACACTGTTCCCCGCAAAGTGGTCAGCTCCGTGGTCGGCATCGGCGGCACGGCGGGCTGCATCGGCATGTTGTTCTTGTCGACGCTGATCGGGCTGGTCCTCGATTGGACGGAAGCCAAGTACGGCGACAAAGACTACCTGATCCCGTTCTTGATCGCCGGCTCGGCGTACCTGATCGCCACGGCCGTCATCCACTTGCTGCTGCCGCGGCTGGAACCGATGCGGTTTGACGATTCGACCGACGTCCCGACCGCCGCCCAATGACGCGCAAGACGTTCGCGTCAGACGTCATGGCATCTCGCGCGACTGGTCTTCAAACCACTTGTCCCACTCGCGAGACGTCTCGCCGCCCAGTTCCGCGCGATTTTTACGGACGGCGTGATCGACCAGCTCACGCATGGCGCGATTGGCGAGTTTGTCGTGAATGGGCCACAATTTGTTGACGAAAATCGCGTCCGACTCGCGATATCGTCCGCGAAGACTGAGCACTCCGCATTGACCGGCCAAACCGAACGCGCGCAGCTCGGGCTCTTCGTCGCCCAAATTGGCCAGCTCCTCGAAAATCGCCATCGCTCGGTCGTAGTTGTCCTTGCGCAACAGATAGATCAACGCCAACTGCTGCTTGGCGCGAAGGACGAAGTATTTTTTGTTGGGAAAGAAATCAATGACGCTCTGCCAAGCCTCCGGGGTGTTGATTTGGCTCGCCTGATACCACTGGGCCAACACGGTCGGCTTTTGTTGGATCGGCGGCGGCGACGCCTCGGCATCCGCCAACAACCAAGCAGGCGGGGTCGCTTGCCACGCGACCAACCCTCCCGCGGCGAATGCGACCAGCAATCCCGTCGCCAGCCACGCGATCTTTCGGCGACGCGAGGAAACGGCCGTCGCTTGCATCAGATCCGCCAACTGCTGGGTCGCGGCGAGGCTCAACTCAGCCGTCGCATCGCCTGTCGGAGAATCCCAACCCGGAAGATCTTCCGGCCAGTCGTCGCCAAAATGCTCGAGTTGGACCCGACGCAATTCTCGCAACAGATCTCGGGCCGAGCCGAATCGATGCGATGGGTCTTTGGCGAGCATCCGATGCACGATCCGACACAACGCCGGCGGCAAATCGCCGCGCAGCGTCTCCAAGGGGACCGCTTGCTTCTTCAAATGCTGCACCGCCACGCCCAGCGCCGTTTCGCCGGAAAACGGCGGCGAGCCGCTCAGCATGTGGTAGCACGTGACGCCAAAGGAATACAGATCGCTGCGAGGGTCCAGCGGCTTGCCTTCGACTTGCTCGGGGCTCATGTACAACGGCGTCCCCAATGTAACGCCCACCTGGGTCAAGTCGTTACCGTCGCCCTCGCGAGTTCGTCGAGCCAGACCGAAGTCGGCCACCTTCACCTCGCCGCCGCCGGTGAGCATGATGTTTTCCGGCTTGATGTCGCGGTGCACGATGCCCTTTTCCGACGCCTTCGCCAGAGCCGCCGCCACCTGACGCATGATCGACAGCGCGTGCAACAGGTCGGGCGGACCGTTTCGGCCGATGTATTCGCGTAGGTTTTGTCCTCGGACGTATTCCTGCGCGATATAATGCAGCCCGTCGACGCAACCGACCTCATAAATCTGTACGATATTGGCGTGAATCAGCGAGGCCGCGGCTTGCGCTTCCAGCTCAAACCGTTGCAAATAAGTTCGATCGCCGGCCAGCTCGGGCTTCAATACTTTTAACGCCACGGAACGTTTCAGACGTTGCTGCTCGGCCAAATAGACATCGGCCATCGCGCCGCGCCCCAAACGTCGCAGCAAGCGAAAATCGCCGATCTGCCGGCCGGAAAAGTCGGTCGCCGGAGCCGAGGAAGCCGTGTTGGAATCGGACGCGTCGGACATGGACGAACATTCCTAGGTCAACCCGAAGAGGAAACGCAGTCGCCCCCCCTTCCAAGCCCAATCTTCATTATCCCTGAATCGCGTCGAACGAGCAACACGGATTGCCGACAATTGCGTAGTTTTCGGCGATGCACCACCTTCGGTTTTCTGCGGTTTTATTTAGGCGTCGGTGTCTTGCGGGGGATGCCGCGCCACGCCGGTGTCGAGGGCCACTTGCGCCACCGCCTGGGCGACCGCCGCGCTGACGCGACGATCAAAGACGCTCGGAATAATGTAATCGGGATTCAACTCGTCGTCTGAAATCACGCCCGCAATGGCGGCGGCGGCGGCCATCTTCATCGGCTCCGTCACTTGCCGGGCCTGCACCGCCAGCAACCCGCGGAACAAGCCTGGAAAACACAAAACGTTGTTGATCTGGTTCGGATAATCGGAACGGCCCGTGGCCACCACCGTGGCGTAAGGCCGCGCCAGGTCCGGGTCGATCTCCGGATCGGGGTTGGCCATTGCAAAGACGATGGCGTTCGACGCCATGCGTTTGACGTCGCCGGCTGAGAGCACGTTCGGGCCGGACACGCCGATGAAGACGTCGGCCCCGCAAACCGCTTCGCCGACCGATCCCTTGACGTTTTCCGGATTGGTGTTCTCGGCGATCCATCGCTTCACGGAAGTGGCGTTTTGATCGCGTCCGCGACAAATGGCCCCACGGCGATCGCATAGCACGACCTGCCGCATGCCGGCCGATTGCAGCAGCTTGGCGATGGCCACGCCCGCGGCGCCGGCGCCCGCAATGACCGTGCGAATATCGGCGATGTTCTTGCCGGCCACTTTCAAAGCGTTGCGCAGCGCGGCAAGCACCACGACCGCCGTGCCATGCTGATCGTCATGAAAAACCGGGATGTCGAGTCGTTCGGTCAGTTGCCGCTCGATTTCAAAGCAATCGGGCGATGCAATGTCCTCAAGGTTGATGCCGCCGAAGGTGGGGGCCAGCCGCACGCAAGTCTCGACGATGGCGTCGACGCCGCGTGCGTCGAGACAGATCGGAAAGGCGTTGACGCCGCCAAACTCCTTGAACAACACCGCCTTGCCCTCCATGACCGGCATCGCCGCCCGAGGGCCGATGTTGCCGAGCCCCAACACCGCCGTGCCGTCGGAGACGATGGCCACCGTGTTCCGACGGATCGTCAGCGAAAACGCCGCGTCGGGATCGTCCGCAATGGCTCGACAAACCCGAGCGACGCCGGGCGTGTAGGCCATCGAAAGGTCGTCGCGATTGTTCACGGGAACCCGCGACCGAATTTCAATCTTGCCGCCGCGATGCATCGAAAACGTGCAGTCGGTCACCGAAAGCACCGATACGCCGTCGAGGGATTGCACGTGTTCTACGATTTTTGTGACATGCTCTTCACCCGTGGCCGAAACGGTCAGATCGCGCGTGATCGCGCCGTCGCGGACCTCGACGACGGCCACGGAACCGATCAAACCGCCCACCTCGCCGATGGCGGAGCTGATGCAGCCCAGTCGACCCGGCAAATCGGGATACGACAAACGGATAATGACGCTGAAAGCGGGACTTGGATGAATCATGGAACGAGCGTAGCGTTAAGTCGAGTGAAAAGGCTTTCGCCGCAAGACCATGCAGTATGCATGGAACGACGCCGGCTGTCAACGGTCGCTCGAACGTGTTGCGCACACGTGGGTCAGGCGAAATTTCGGCGAAAAACAGCCGACAGGGGACCGATCGGGCGACATCAGGTCAGCTTATTGACGCCTGGCATGGCGGTCGGATAACCGCCATCGGGATCGGGAAGCACCGGCGGATCGGCGTCGAACGCGTAATGAGCCGGCGCCAAACGTTGGGTCGAGGAGACGGCCTCGTCCCAAGTCACTTGGAGGCCCGAATAGGTGGCCATGCGGCCCATCACGGACGTCATGGTGCTGGTGGCTCCGTAATCGCCTTCCATGCGATAGGGCCCCTCGCCGCGAATGCTTGCGATCAGGTCCTGATGCTCCTGCGAATAGGGATTGATCTGTTGCATTTTTTTGGATCGCAATTCGCGCGGACCGGCTTGTCCAAAACCCCAGGGGCCCGTGCCGATCGTCATGACGCCTTTGGTCCCGTGGAAATTATCGGAGACGTGGCTCCACGTGCCGGGCTGCTGTCGGGCCTGACAATAAAGCCGCGCGCCGTCGGCATACTCAAACTCGATGAAATGATGGTCCCAGATGTCTCCGTTGCCGGGTCCGCGACGGACCTGACGGCCGCCCATGCCGTTGGCCCGCACGGGATGCGCGTTCATGGCCCAATTGGCCACGTCGATTTCATGCGTGGCCTGTTCGACGAGATGATCGCCGCACAGCCAGCAGAAAACGCCCCACTGGCGAATCTGATACTCCATCTCGCTCATGCCCGCCGGCTTAACGTGTCCGCTGCGCCCGCCGAAAGGCACGTTGAAATAGACGCGAGCGAGATGGATCGTTCCGATTTCGCCCTGGTGGAGTTTTTTGATGCCCTCCAGGTAGTTTTGCTGATGACGCCGCTGAAGCCCGACGACGACCGACAACTTTTTGCGCAAAGCGACCTCGTTGGCCGCCACCAAATCGCGGTAGCCCGGAGCGTCCACGCACAACGGCTTCTCCATGAAAACATGCTTGCCGGCCTGAACGGCGGCGGCATAGTGGATCGGCCGAAAATGCGGCGGCGTCGCCAGCAACACCAGGTCCACGTCCGAATCGATCACCTTTTGGTAGGCGTCAAATCCGGTGAAACAGCGTTCCGGAGGGGCGTCGATCTTCGCGTTGATTTCCGGGTACTTTCGTAAGTTTTTCAGGCTGAGCTGAAGCCGATCCGAAAACAGGTCGCCGACGGCCACCAGTTTTACGGGCGCTTTCAAGCTTAAAACGTCCTTGCAGGCGCCGGTTCCGCGATTGCCGCAGCCGATGAATCCAATTCGGATCGTCTCGGACCCGGCGGCATGGGCCGACCGAGAAAGACTCAAACCGCCGGCCAGAGAACCAGCCGCCAACGCCGCCGCAGAGGTTTTGAGAAAATGGCGTCGCGGCATGTCATGATCGGAAGGGGAGTTCGTTGCGTTCATCGTCGGTCCTTTGTCATGAAAAATGGAATAGGTTTGTGATTAGGTGTAGGAGATTTCTTGTTATCGCGGTTCGACCAAAACCTGCAATCGCACCCAGCCCGTCTCGCCGTGGTCATTGGTGCGATGCACGCTCACCAAGTAGCGGCCCGGATGTTCGAACCGATGGACCGTCACCGCGTAGCCGGTCTTGCTGGTTTTTTGAGCGGCGCTGATCGAGACCGCGTCACAGGCCTCGCTCCGCACGTTGACCGTCGGCGAGCCGTCACCGAAGTCCCAGATCTCGTTGGCTTTGTCGCCCGGTCGAACGCAAAAAGAGCGGACCAAAAACGTCACCGGATCGCCGGCCTTCAGTTGCGTTGTTGGATGATAGGCCGCATGCAACCGCGGCGCCTGTTGATCGAGATGGGCGGGATCGACCACGCGGATGTCGGCGAAGTCGTAAGCGACGTTTCCTTCCGCATCCGAAATCTTCAGAATTTCGCTGTATTTGCCCGGCCGATCATAGCGGTGAGACACCGTTGGTCCAACGGCGGTCGTGCCGTCGCTGAGTTGCCACTCGTAACGGGCGATATGCGAAACGCCCCGAGACGACCACGAAGCCCGGCCGTCAAGCGTGACCCGATCGCCCACGGTCGCCAATTGGTGTGGGCGAGCGACCGCCTGAAGTTTCGGCTGCCACTGCCGGCGATACGCCTCCCAAAGGAACACATAGGCGTCGACATTTCCATCGTGGCCGCTGGGTTGTGGAGCAGTGACGCCCCAGTGCAGATGCGACCAGCCGCCGCTCGAGCCCTGTTTGCCCAGCACTCCGATGCGCTGGCCCATCTTGACATGGTCGCCAAGTTTGAGTCCGGGAGCAACGGAGTCCAAATGGCTGTAGCGATAGTACCAGCCTTGCGCATCCCGAAGGAACACGACGTCGTAACGCGGGACGACCAGCGCCGGGCGTTTCTCTCCCTCGAGGAACTTTCCGGACACCGAAACGACTTGACCGTCGGTGGCGGCGACAACGTGCGCCCTTTGGTCGGCCCCGCCGATGTCGAGCCCGTAATGGTAATAAATCTTTTTCGTCTTGTTGAGGAAATCATCGTCGGCGGGCTCGTTGCACATCTGGGTGGCCGTGGCAAACCAACGTTGTTCGACGGGATACACCATCGCGCCGACCGGCATAAAACCGGACTTGGCGGGCCACAGACGCAAGCGGGCGTCGGCGTCCAACGCCCAGATGGCCGGTTGGCCGCTGTCGGTTCGATAGGCCGCCGTCACGGGGCAATCGATTTGCACGTTGTCGACGGTGATCGGCAAATGATAGTTTGCCACGTCAAGCGTCGCTTGCTTGCCGTTGACGGACACGACCACGTTGGCGCTGCGCACAACACGGCGAACCTTGTCGCGACAATCGTCCATCGCCAGCAACTTGACAACGACGGTTTGCCCGTCGGCCAGCGTCACCTTCGCCTCTTGCCCCAGCTTCAAATCGACCGTCCGCATCAAGGAGCCAGTCCCCACGTGGTCCGGACAAAGGTCTTTCTCGGCAGCCAGAGTGCACGCGGTTTGGCCGATCGTTCCCGCCCAAACCAGGGCGACAATCGCCGCGACCCGGCTTCGGAGGACGAGAGCCGACAGTATCGAAAAAAACATCGACGTCAGAAATTTTACGTTTGTCATGGATTCGATGCGATCAGGAGCACAATAAACTGCGTTGATAACCACAACCTCGCTCGCCCATGTTACGCTCTCCGGCCACACGTGGCGAAACACTGCCACGGGTCACTTAAACTTGCCCTGCGACTGGACGTAATGAACCGAGTCGGCGACGTATTGCTTGGTTTGCGACTCGGACATGTCAACGCCATGCGTGCCTTCCACCTCGATGGTGACAGGCCCGGTGAAATGATGCTCTTCCAACACCTTCAACACCGCGGGGAAATCAACGACGCCGGTGCCAAGCACAGGAAAGGTCCAATCCTCATACTTGCCGCTGTGGTCCTTCAGTTCGACGGTGGCCACGTAGTCGATGATCTTTTTCAGCTCCTCGACGGCGTTCCTGCCATGGTTGTAATACGTGATATTGCCCGTGTCAAAGTTCACGCGAACGTTCGGATGGTTGATTCGTTGCATGGTCTCCAGATGGGCTTCGGCGTTCAATCCCAGGTCGGGATGCGTCTCCAACACCACGATCACACCGTGCTGTTTGGCGATGTCGCCCACCTGGCGCAGCCGCGCGCAGGCGACTTCCTTGCTTACGCCCGTGTGCTTCGGCGACAAGAACATGTGCTTGACGCCCATCTTTTCACACACGGCGATCTGGCCGGCCAGCTCTTCAACGCTCGTGGGACGCCCCAAATCCGTGTCACCCCGCATCACCAGCGGCTTCAGATGGCTTTCGGTCAGTTGCTTCTGGACCGTGGCGACCTTTTCGGACGCCGGCACGGGCAGAAAGATGTAATGGACTCCCAACGACGGCAGATGGGTCCAGGCTTCGTTCTCATATTTGCCATAGTTCATCACGCGAACGGCCAGCGGATTGGTGAGATTCGTCGGCTTCGCAGAAACCTTGTTCTCCTGGGCCATTGCGGCAACGTTCATCGCGGCAAGCATCGCCGCGGTCAGAATCATCGCAATTCTCATGGGATCGATCCTTTTGCAGATTCAAAATAGGGTTCTAACTGGAAGAAATTGAACGCGAGTTCTTGGCCAGGATCGTCGCCCGGATGTTGCGGATCGATCCAATCGGAGACGGTCAATTGTGCGGTCGTGCCTTCGGCCCGGAACAAAACCCAATGATAATTGAGCCAGCAGAGGTTTTTTGCGTCAAACGGACTCACTTTCGCGCTGGCTCGGCAATAGTAGGGGATATGCAACTCCTTGCCGGGCAGGATCGCGGCGCCCGAGAGCGAGATCGATACGGCGTGGTTCCGCCGCTTCGATTTGCCCGTTTTCAGATCGCCATAGTCCGCCGTGTACATGCGAAACGTATACAAACGGCCCGGCGTGAGGTTATTGACGGTTTGGCTGATCGTGTTTGGGCGGTTTGGGCTTCGGCGTGCGACGAGAAAATGGTCGCCCTTGCCGGGTTTGCGCCGGCCCTCAATCTTTCCATAGTCCTTCAGGTGTTCGGCCCGAACCGATCCATCGTCGGCCATTTGGATATCCCACCCGTCGGTCCCTTCATCGAAATCGGGATTGACCAAATGCGTCAGAACATAGGGATCCGTGGAAAGCAGTTTTCTGTTGCCGTCGATGCAATAATGCCGATAGAGCCGGCACATCCAACGGATCAATTCTTCGTCCATGTAGGAAGTGGCCCAGACATTCACCCCGCGCAGCTTTCGATAGAGCGGATGGTTGGCCAGAAAGTTCATCTGCCAATCGAGCAATACCTTGTTGTTGAGTTCGGCATCCGAATCTCCGGAGCAATCGGGCAGATTCCAGCCGGCCATGGTCATGAGAAGCGACTTGGACGATCCCGGATGGATGGATTCCCACCGTTTCGCGTGATCGGCGTGCCAGTCGGGCGAGAAAAACTCCCAGACGTCCCGCAAATTTTTGACGTCGGTCTTGGGCGGCCTTTCCACGACGTACCATTCCCAAGCCATCAAGGAGCGGTGGTCGGCCGCAAATTGGCAGATTTGCGAATACTCCGCCATCTTTGGCAACGGCGCGACAACATAGAGATGTATCTTCTTGTCGACAAAGTCAGGACGACTCGCGATGCGCGTCAAGGCATCGAGGTTGATTCGATTGATCGCTTCGTTCAGGACGGGACCACGCGTAAATTCGTCGATCAAAAAACCGTTGTAAGCCGAATGGGCAAGCCCCAAATCCGACAAATAATACTGGCAGGTCCCGTCGACCGTTTTGGCCGCGGCGTCGATCGAGACCTCATCCACCCAGTGTTTCCCGCGGCGAGTCCACTCCTTAAACACCTCGTCGGTCGGCTTATCGGCGGCAGGGGTGTTTTTTCGATTGCCGTGGTGAACGACGAAGGTGTTGATGTTGGGGTTGACGTATTTTTCCAAAAACTTCCAGTCTCGGGCGGCGTCGTTGCACTGGTGAAGTTGCGATGCCCGACGGTAGCCGTCATAAAAAATTTCAGGAATGGCTCGAACCAACACGCGTTGGGCCGATTCCTGTGGAGAAAGCGTCAACTGAAGCTGATAATCGCCCGCGGGCAGATATTTCATGGCCTCGGCCGACTTGTTGGCCTTATTGCGACGAAAGACGATCGGTTCCGACGTCATCTTGTCCGGTTTCGAAAACGACGCGGCTACGTCGCCGGGCGATTTGACGACGACGTGAATCCAGCCTTCTCGGGACATGGTGAAGGCGACGGCCTGACCGGATGGAACGGCCTCCATGCGGACCAGTTCGGTCACGAAGTTGTTTAGCGCTTTCGGAGGCGGATTGGCCAAGGCCAAAACACTGCATCCGAAAAACAACACGACCGTTAAGGCAGAGAGTCTTTTGCTCATAACCCGCCTCCATCTAGCCATTGGAATTCAGTGTCGTGCAATCGTTTTGACGCGATCTTTTTTTCGCCGCGTTCACTGTTCGAGCTTGATCAACTTCGCCGGAACGCAGATCAAGTCGGTGGCCGTGTGGCCGCCGCGATCCACGCGACCGAGCGTGTAGACGTTGCCGGCCTTGTCCACGGCGATCGAATTGACATAGAGCGGCCGTTGACCATTCGGCAGGAAAATCGCGCCATGATCGATGTATTTCGCCGTCGGAATGTCGTAGGTCACCAGATGCAAGTCTTCGAGCCCCTTGGCTTCGCCCTTGCCCGTGGTGTCCTTGCCGGTCACTCGCTTCCCTTGGACGTAAATCGGCCCGCCGGTCAGATAATAGATGGTACGCCGGTCCGGCCCAAGCGTGAAGCCGAGGTATCCATAGCTGAATTGATCGTACATGCCACAACGCTTCGACGGCAACGACGTGAGCCGCTCCAACACGTCGACGCGCGGCGCGCTCGGATCGAATCGGAACAGATAGCCCGAGTTGCCGTGAACGCCGTAAACGACGTTTTCGGTCGGATGCCAAAAAACCTGCCGCCAGTTGTAGCCCATGTGTCCGGGCGAAGTGGGATCGTACAGGCCGAAGTAATCCTTCTTGAGATTTTCGCCCTGCACTTTGGCAATTGCGTCGCGATCATAATCGTAACGCAAAATGTCGCCGTCGCCGTTGCTGAAATACACCGCGCCGTCGCGGGGATCAACGGCAAAGGCGCGGCAAATGGTGCGATACCGGTCGCCCTTGCCGTTTTCGCCGTCTCGGGCCATCGGCCCAAAATCCTTCAGCTCTTTCTTGGCCAGATCGAACCGGACAAATCGGCTGGTGGGCCAAGTCATTCCATAGAGTCGTCCTCGTTGCGGGTCCATCGTCATCGTGATAATGCCTTCGTCCGGCACGAGCGCCAGATTCTCGAACTCGCCCGTCTTCAGGTCATAGGACAAGAAATGTCCGCCTTGATAGGGCTTCCAACCTTTCGGCGCCGGCCCCATCTTTTCCATGTCGTCGATGATCGCGTAGAAACCCGTGTGCGTGGCGAAATAGAGTTTGCCGTTGCACTCGACAAAGTTGCAGTGGATCTTGCCCTGAGCGACGGCGTTCGTGCCTTTTTCGCCGCATGCCTCGGTCAGATCGCCCACGCACTTGGTCTGTTTCGTGGCGGGGTCGAAGCAAAACATCCGTCCGGCCACGTCGTGCGGCGTGGTCGAAAGCACGTAGTAAATCTTTCCATCGCTCGGCGCGCCCATGCCGTTGTACGTATCATGGGCAAACTGAAACCCGGAATCGTAGACTTCGGCGTTCAACTTCGGTGAATGGTCCGCCGCGACGGCCCAGGTCGCCATGCCGAACGACAAAACAAAACTGAACCATGAAATAACCGTATTGACCTGACCGATTTGCATGTTGTGCTACCTCGACGACCTGTTGATTGAAGGAAAAAAGTGACGTCAACACAAAAACCACACATTGGTCGGCAAACCCGCGTCTGCCGAGGTTTTACTGGACTTTTGTAAATTAGCCCCCTCACTCAAAGGGGGGTGGGACCTCGATTGTGGAGTTTGCAAAGTCCAGATTTTACGATTATAGGAACGACCGCTCTGCACGCCAATGCAACGGCAAGTCGATCGCTTTAAGTTATTGGGAAACAGGCTTCGCTTGTCGATCGGTTGGTTTCACTCCAAGTTCGGCCAGAAGCCGATGACACGCGCCAACGAGCGTCTCCTCGATATTCTGATCGAACGCCCCCGGCAGCTTGCAGTAAAACATGTTGTCGACCCCCTCGTAACCGCCCTCGTTGAGAACGCGTTTCGAGGGAATGTACGACCGCACGCTGTTGGAGTAACCGGCCACAATCAGATCGACGCCTTGGTATTCGCGTTTCAGTCGCAACGCGTAATCGATCACGACCTCGCTGCCCATCGCCACCAGCACGACGTTTCCGCCCAGCCGAACGACATGGATCGGCTCAGGCACCTGCCACGATATTTTGCCGGAGTCCATCTCGGCAAGCACGTGTCGGGCGCGCCGCACGCGATAGAGATTTTTGTCGTTGAGTTCGCGTTCGAAAACGGACCGATCTTGGTGAACCATGTCCAGATTGACTTCTTCGTAGGCGGTCGAAATCTTCGGACTGGCAATCGTTTTCATATCGCCGGCCAACACACGACGGACTTCGTCGGCGAGGTCTTTGCCGTATTTCTTGGCCAGTTCCAGTTTGCCGCGAGGGGCCGCGTTCTGGTCCCCGCCGCACAGAATCATAAACATCGCATTGACGCCCGGGATCTCCTTCTCGATCTCGCTCTGCGCGAAACCTGCGTAATCGCCGTGAATTTCCCGGCAGTCCGACACCAACGACGTGTTGTGGCACGCATAGCCGAACAGCACCGCGATAAGTTTTCCGTCGGCCGACGCGATCTTCAGCACCGGCACGTCATGATCGACCGGACCGTCCGGATTCGCGCCGATCCCGACGGTTCCGTTTCTCATCACACGCCGATTGACGGCAAACCCAACGGACCCATGCCCCACCGCAAGCGTGGCCGGCTTCATCTCGGCCAGCGCCATGTCGATGACCTCCACCAGGCTGTCTGTCAACCGCTTGCGGTACGCCGTCATGCATTGCTGCTCTTCGGGCGTGGTGTTCATGGAAATGCACAACTCGGGCCAGATGGCCGGTCCGCCGTGCGTGTGCGACGAATTGAACAACAACTGTCGGCGGTCCAGGTGATGCTTCTCTTTGACGCGAGTCGCGACCGTCTCGCTCAACGAACGAGGCAGGCCAATCAGATCGGTCGTGATGAACACGACGCGCCCGCCTTCCGCGTCTTCCAAGGCGAGGGCTTTTACCCAAATGTCATGGAGAACGCCCACCGACGGCCCTTTGCGGCGTGCGAACCCCGTCATCCAGATGGTCCCCTCAGGCGTAATGTTTTTGCGAGCCGTGCCCGCCCGAAACGTGGCGGACGACGGTTCGCCGGACGCCGCAACGGCCGAGCCTGCAACACACGCCGTAAGAACAAGGACCGACATCCCCAACAAAAACGCTTTGGAAAGACCGCGTCCGAAACGCCTCACACCACCCACACCGGCCAAAACGCCGAAACATGAATTGAACATTTGAAAAACCTCGCCAATCGTTTGTGCCAAACCGTCTCACGGAGAAAAACAGTAAAGCGATAGTCCATAAAGAAGATGAGCCGCATGCCGAGGATAAAACGATGAGTCACCCGTCTTTTCCATCGGGAACAACGGCAGATGCGGCCACGGCGCCATCTTTTCCGCAGCGTCGAGAACCTGCTGCGATTGCTGCGGCTGGCCCCACTTGCCGTAAAAAGCCAGAATCATACCCACGTCCCAAAGCCGTAACGGCTTAAACCGCCTTTCAATGCCAACGTCCTGCGGAAGCGCGCAAATCTGTCCGTCTTTAACAAAACGATCCACCGATTCAATCGCTTGCGCCCTGGTCCACGGCAGTTTGACGCGCCCGCCGTAGTCCCGATACGTCTCGATGCCCCAGAGCGTGTACACATGGTGTAGCAAGTCATTGGAATGCTTGTAGTTGAACTTGTTGGGTTGCGGACAGTAGAGCCAGTACGGCAACCCTTTCCGCATGATCATCGTGGCAACCACCGCCTTGGCCTCTTCATCGACTCGATCCTCGACCAACTGCCGTTCCTCGGCCGTCAATGCGTCGCCCTGCTCCTTGAGCAATCGAACCATCGCGCCCGAGAACATGGACGAGGCGTTGATGGAAAAGATCTCGTTGCATGGGTTGGGGCTGTACCAAAAGTAACCGCCGCCGAATCCTTCGGACCATATATGGCGGCACCACCGCATGGCGACGTTGGCCATCAGCGAACGAATCGCTTTTTGATCGGCCTCGGGCAAGCAGCAAGGCTCCTTCAGCGCGTCCAGAAAGCCATAGAGCACGATCGACGTTGTGATCGTGTACGGATGGTTTAATGGATTGGGCGTTTTGCAGAACGACTCCCACGGCTGCGGAAGCCCCCAGCCCGGCTTGCCGTCGCGGTCCAGGTCGCTGTTGTCCAACAGCCAACGCGCGGCCAGACGAACCCGGCGGCGGCTCTCGTCATTGGGAACGCTTCGGAGATGCATCGCTTCGGCCGAAAGCACCAGCCCGTAAGTCATCGGCTGATGCTCGGTGGTCACCAACAGATAATGGTCCTTGCCGAGCCCCTGGTGATCTTCGGGAAACATCGCCAGAAGCTTTGCATAGGCCTCCCGAGCCGACGCCTTCTCTTTTGAGACTTCTTGGGCGCAAGCGATCCGAGCGCCGCACGCCGCGACGGCCGTCAACAAAACACTTCCGATACAGACGCTGAAACGCATCATGAAAAAATCTCCAGGTGGTTATGCCAAATCCTTGCGGTGAGCCCAAACCTTCTCGAACGCTTTGCAGTACTGGTCGACCAATTCCGGCGATTCGCTGGTGAAATACGGCAGCCGCATCACCGTGCGATTCGCCTCGTCGCAGCCGGGCATCTTGTCGGGCAGGGCCGGGAGATGATGCCACCACTTCGCCTCGTGGAACACCACGAAGTTGTGCAACAGCGGCCACGTGACCCCCATGTTGTCCCAATCAATCGACACCTCGACGCCTTCGGCCGCCAACGCCTTTGCACACGCCTCGCGCGTCATGCCCGCCTTGGCCGAGTCGATCATCAACGTGTTGGCGCTGTAGAAAGCCCGCTTGACGTCGGGCCGAACATATTGCTCCGAAAGTCCGGGCAACTGGGTCAGCCGCTCGTTCATCCGCTTGACTTGGGCGACGCCGGCCGTGTTGCGTTCGACGAGATGCTTCAATTGATTTTTCGCTAAAATGGCGGCCATCGGATGCATCCGCAGCTTCGACCCCAACGCCGTGCCGTGATACTTGCGATAGGGGCTGCCCTCGGGGAACGATCTCGGCAGTTCGTAGTTTCCGTAGGTCACCGCCCGCTCATAATCGAGTCGGTTCTTATACATGCCCATGCCGCCCTCGATGGCCGGCAGCGGCTTGCTTTTCTGCAGGCTGAACCCCGCCATGCGGCCCCACGTGCCCGTCAATTTGCCTTGAAGCGTTGCACCATGTGCGTGGCTGCAATCTTCCAACACGTCGAGTCCGCGCTCTTTGGCGAAATCGCACAGTTGGTCCATGTCGCAAGGCAGGCCGTACCAATGCACCGCCAAAACCGCCCGCGTGTTCTTCGTCAACCGCCGCTTGCAGTCCTCGACGTCGATGTTGAGCGTTTTCGGGTTGATGTCCACCCAGACCGGCACCAGCCCAAACAACCGCATCGGCACGACCGGGAACCATGTGCTGTAGTCCGGCACCAGAATCTCGGTGCCAGGCGGATAATCCAGGGCAAACATCATCGAGGTCAGCGCGTTGGTGCCGTTGCAATGGGCTTTGCACAACGGGGTGTTGTGGAACTCCGACCACGCCTTTTCCAACTCCGCGATGGGGGCGTAGCTGGGCGCTCGCAGCAAGGCCACCAGTTCTTTTTCCTCCGCTTCGCCATAGAGCGGCCAATGCGTGGCGCTGCTGGTTGGCGTGGTGACGGCCTTGGGGCCGCCGTTCAGGGCTAGCGTCTCGAGCTTCGACCCGCCGGCGAGCGATGGGGCAGCGGCCAGCGACTCCGTG
This sequence comes from Thermoguttaceae bacterium, assembly GCA_039698075.1. Lineage (GTDB taxonomy): Bacteria > Planctomycetota > Planctomycetia > Pirellulales > Thermoguttaceae > JAJFVC01. The sequence goes on from JBDKTJ010000031.1 coordinate 31,697, forward strand.
CCCGCCATGCACAGGCCGGCGGCCAACGCCCCCGCCGACTTCAGGAAGTCCCGACGCGGAGATACCGGTTTTGAATCGTTCGTTGAACGTTGCATCATGTCAACCCTTTCTAAAACGGCAAGTTTTTTCCGTAATCAGTCCGCGCCAAGCAGTGAACCAATCGCTTTTTTGATCAACGCCTCGGACTCGGGCGCCACAGACGAGGAAGACGGCTCGTAGCCGCCCTCGCTGAAAGCCTTCGCGAGACAAAGGTAGCCCGGCCCGGAGTCGCCGTAGCCCGCCACCGCCACGAAATCCTTCGGTTTGAGACTCTGTGCGAACAACTGAAAACCAATCATCGGTTCGCCCGGCAGGTGGACGACATGCACGCCGCCGATCTGCAACGAGGTCGCCTCGATGGGTTGTTGAATCCTCTTCAGAAACACCACGCGGCCCGCACCGTGATAAACCCGTCGAACCGGGACGATTTCGCGGTCCTTCATGATGGTCAGATAATCGGCCAACGCAAAGCCGGCATCCGTTCTCGCGGGCATTCGGAGGGCATAGGTTCGCCACTGGATCGGACCGGCCGGAACGAGCTTGGTCGCGGCCGCAGCCGTCTCCATGCCGGCCAGGAGCCGCGAGGCCAACCCATCGCGATCTTCACGGGAACCGCCGTTGTACTTGCCCATGGTCACGTCGCCGCCGCAACCGTTGAAATAGATCTGAAAAACGCCTTCCTTTTGCTCCATCTTTTCGCGGGCGTCGCCGGCCACGTCGCTGCTGGCCCGGCCGTCGCCGTAGACGGTCTGCGGGTGGGTCGCATAATAATGGAGCCGCACCAACGGCTTCCGGCCCCGCGCAAAAGTGATCGTTTTCAGATAGGGATCGATCGTTCCCTCGGGCAGCGTCCGAATCGCCGGATCTTTGCAGGTGCTGAAGCGGGTCTGAAGTTTGCCGTCGGCGTCGAAGGCTCGGCGAGTGGCGGCCACGCGCTCGACCTTGGCCTGGCCCGCGCCAACCTGATCGAACGGCTCAAAATGATCGAGCGACTGTTGGACCGCCGCGGCCAGACGTTGCCCGATCTCCTCGAGGACTTGTGAATTCAGCGCCGTCCGCGGTTGGCCAATGTCGGCCAGCAGCTTTTCGGCGTCCCCGTCGGCCAGCGGCGCGGTATGCTCGTGAACGGTCTGCAACGCCACGTGGGAAACCTCCGTGCCGGCGGCTGCGGCGATCTTGGCCCGCAACGCATCGTAGGAGCCGTTGCCCAGCAAACACCAATCAAGGGCGCACATCACATAGCGTTGCCCATCGCTTTCCAGCACGACTCCCTTGGCCAACAGCGGCTGCTCCACCGTGCGAAGCGCATCGCAAGAAAACATCGGTTGCCCCAACGGCGGAGTGATGTCGCATCGGAACGTCGCGACGCGCGGCAGGCGGTCCGTCTCCGCGCCCAGCGAGGGCCGGACGGCCAAGCTCAGCAACGCCGTGAGACAAACGATCCACAAACCGACGTGTCGCATGACAACTCACTTTCCATCAGGCCGAGCGAGACGGGCTCGGCGCCGAATTAAAACCCTCGCAAAAATCATCAGCCATTCAAGCGGCTGACGTCGATTCACGGTTATGCCAACTCTTTCCGATGCGCCCAGACCTTCTCGAAGGCCTTGGCGTACTGCTCCACCAGTTCCGGATGTTCGGAAGTAAAATACGGCAACGCGATCGACGTGGCGTTGGCCGTGTCCGAGCCGGGCAACTCGGGAATCGTGGGCAGGTGGTGCCACCATTGCGACTGTCGGTACACGGGAAGCTTATGCTGCAACAGATAGTTGCCCGGTCCGACCGAGACTCCCTCCGCCTGGAGCGCTTGGATGCACTTCTCACGCGACATGCCGGCCTTGGCCTCGTCGAGGAACAACATGTCCCACGCATAATAAATGCGATCCATGTCGGTTCGGCCGCTGGTTTGTTCGGCAAGGCCGGGCAATTGCATGAGCCGGTCGTTCAGCCGTCGCACCTGAGCGGCGCCCGCAGTGTTGCGCGCGTCCAGACCTCGCAATTGCACCCTCGCCAACGCAGCGGCCATCGGGTGCATGCGCATCTTCAAGCCCAAGCCGGAGCCATCGTATTGTCGGTAGGGGCTGTCGGCCGGGAACGTGCGAGGCGCGTCATGATTGCCGAGCGTGGCGCCGCGCTCATAGTATTCCTGCGTTTGATAGTTGGCCATTCCGCCTTCGATGCCGGGCAACGGTTTCGTGCCCTGGAGACTGTAGGCGGCCATCACGCCCCACTTGCCCATTCGCTTGCCTTTCAGCGACGCCCCGTGCGCATGACAGGCGTCCTCCATGACGATGAGCCCTTTTTCTTTGGCCCAATCGCAAATCTGATCCATGTCGGCCGGCAGTCCGATCCAATGCACCGGCAACACGGCCTTGGTGTTCTTCGTCAGCCGGCGTTTCGCATCCTCGAGGTCGAAATTGAGCGTTTTCGGATTGATGTCCACGAAGACGGGCACCAGTCCGAACAATCGCATCGGCATGATTGTGGCGAAGAACGTGTAGCTGGGCACCATGATTTCGCTGCCCGGCGGCAGATCCAACGCAAAAAACATGGTCGTCAGCGCACTGGTGCCGTTGCAATACGCTTTGACGTACGGGACATCGAAGAATTTCTTCCAATCCCGCTCCAAGGCCGCGTTCGGAGCATACGTGGGGCGATGCACCAACTCCAAAATGACTTTCTCCTCCTCGCTTCCGTAAAGCGGCCATTTGGCGGCGTTGCCTTTGGGAGTCGTAACGGCCTTCGGACCGCCGTGAATCGCCAGGGTTTCCAAATTTGCCGCTTTGGGCGACGATTGCCCCAAGGCCGCCGCGCCGTGGCCGGTCAGGTACAAGCCCGCAGCCGCAGCGCCGGCCGACTTCAAAAACTCTCGTCTTGCCGACACCGATTTGGGATGGTTCATTGGTTGTGACATGAAAAAGGTCCTTTGAGATTACACTTTTGATTTAAAAGGGGTGGGCGACGTTTAATTTTCAGGATAACCGTGTCAAAACGGCGTGGTCGAAACCTTCCGTGGACCCATCCTCCCGTGGGTTGACTTCTCGGTAATATCGGGAAGCCGACAAACGGGAGTCTCTCGGACTCGCATTTCCCCACAAGATCAGCCCGGACCGCAATGCCCGGTTAATCGGGGAACTCGCCAAATCCGTTCAACTTGAGCAAAACAACACGATGATGATGTTCTCCGTCCGTCCTTTCCGGGTTCAGACCTCCGACTTGGAGCGTTGGACCGTCGGAATTTGTCCATAGCGGCGAGTGGCTTCCACATTAAACTTGACTTCGTCGGAATAGCGCGGAAACATGCCCACAATGACGCCGTCGGTGGGTTTGATATTGGAAAACGCATATTTGAACGCCTCGCGGACCCGACGCTCGTTCAAGCACGCGCGGCCGCCCGCCATGATTTTGAAACCGAAGCACGGCTTATTGACCTGTCGCACCACCGCCGTCATCGCAACCGGATCGTTCTTGAAAAAACAGTATTTTGTCAAATCCAGCGTTGGGACCGGCGGCATTTTGTCCATCGTCCCGGGAAGATACTCTCGCGAAATGAAATAGAAACAGGTCATGAAGAAATCGACGTCCCACCCTTCGTCGGCGATTCGCTTGATGCAGTCGGGGTTGTGGGCCGAAATGCCGGCCATGACTCCTGCGTCGTGCGCGGCCTTCACGAAATCATGCACCTGCTGTTGCTTTCCCTGATGGAAATACCGGTCCGTCAAACTGCCGTGATGCACCAGGGCGATCGGTTGAATGCTTTGAACCGCCTCCTTGACGGACGGAATGTCGCGCTGCAAACCCCAGAAGGACATCCGAACGCCGCGATCCCGCGCCACCCGCACGTACTCGACATCCTTGTACGTCGAAAACTGGTGCGCCGTGATGCCCAATTGTTCGCACCGTTGAAGAAACTCTACCCTGCGATCCAGCGTGAAATACTCCTTCATGCAGTGATCGGTATGCGATCCCTGATAGGAAAAGCCGGTCAACGGATTGGCGCCGGCGACCAACCGGCTGACGCGGTGCGGGCCGAGTTGAATCGAGGGCAACGGATCTTTCGGCGTCGACGCGGGAGCCGCCGGCTCGGACGCCGCATGGGCCGCCCGTTCCAGCGTCCCTCCCCAAGCCGCCGGCAACGCCGCAACCGCCGTCAGCTCGGTCAAGAAACGTCTGCGACCGGCAACCGACGGGGCGGTCTTATCGGCATGTTCCTGGGACGGATGTCTCTCCAACATGGTTCACCTGCTTGCGTCCGAGTCGAAATAGGGTTCAAGCTGAAAAAAATTGAAAGCAAGCCGTTGACCGACGGGTCCGCCGGCCTCGTTCTTGCTTGCCCAATCGGAAACCGTCAACTTCGCCGTCGCGCCATCGGCGCGGAACACCATCCAATGATAGTTTGAAACGCACAGATTCTTGGTCTTGTTGAACGGCGCGAACGTGACGCTCTTCCGGACATCGTAAGGGAAGTGCAACTCCTTGCCGGGCGCCATCGTGCCCCCGGAGATGGAAACAGAGACGGCGTGTTTTTGGAAGTTCGCCCGTCCGGCTTTCACGTCGTCGTAGTCCGCCGTGTACATGCGAAATGCGTAGAGCTTGCCTGGTTTGAGATTTTTCACCGTTTGGCTGACGCTGTTCGGGCGTTTGTCGCTGCGCTGCATCACGACGAAATGATCGCCGCGGTTGACATGGTGGCGCCCCTGCATCTTGCCAAAATCCTTGAGGGTGTCTGCACGAACGGAGTCTTTGTCGGCCATCTCGACCTTCCAACCCTCCAGCCCCCGGTCGAAATCAGGATTCGTCAGATGCGTCAGCTCGTAGGGATCGCTGGAAAACAAGGTCCGCTTGCCCTCGATGCAGTAGTGGCGATACAAACAGCACACCCAGCGAATCAACTCCTCATCCATGTAGGAACTGATCCACAAATTGATCCCGCGGACATTTTGGTACACGGGATGGTTGGCCAGAAAGTTCATTTGCCAATCGAGCAAAACGCGATTGTCGAGCTGCGGATTGATGTCGCCGCACGCATCAGGCACGTTCCAACCGCCCAGCGTCACCATCAGCGAATCTTCCGCGCCGGGATAGAACGCGTGCCACTGTCGTCGATGCTTCACGTGAAGCGGCAGATTAAAATAGCTCCACACATCTTCGAGCGTCTTGACCGGCGTCGCCGGAAACAGGTCCTTGGTGTACCATTCCCTGGCCAGCAGCGTGTGATGCGTCACGGCGAACTTGCATACGTCGGCGTAGTCGGAGCATTTTGGCAGCGGACTGCAAACGTAAGGGTAAATCTTCCTGCCGGCGTATTCCGGCAGTGCGGCGATTTTCTCCAGGGCCTTGACGTGGGTCTTGCTGATTTGCTGTTGTTCCTCAGTGGTGTTCGTGATGAACTCGTCGAGCAAATAGCCGTCATAGCCGGGATTCAACGTCAACGCCTTCCGATAGAACTTCAAGGCGTCGTCGACCGTCTTCTGGCTGAAATCGCACCACACCTCCTCGACCCAATGCTTTCCTCGGCCGGTCCATTCGTCGTACACCGCTTCCGGCGGCCCGTGACGCGACGAATCGTCGACCTTGCGGCCCCGGCCCGTAAAGACGAGGGTGTTGATGTTTGGATTGACGTATTTCTCCAAAAACGCCCAATTGTTCGCCGCGTCGTTGCATTCGTGCAATCGCGACTGCCGACCATAGGCGCCGTAAAAGATCTCCGGAATGGCCCGGACCACGACCTGTTTCGCTGGATCACCCGACGCCACGGTCAACTGAACCGTGTATTTGCCCTTCGGCAGATACTTCATGGCCTCGAACGCCGTCTTCGAGTCGCCGGGCCGAAAGACCAGGGTTTTGGAAGCCAGATCGGCCGGTTTGGAAAACGACCCGGTCACGCCGCCCTTCGCTTGAACGACCACGTAAACCCAGCCCTCTCGAGGCATCTCGAACGTCACCGCTCTGCCCGACGGAACGCTGTCCTGGCAGGTCAGCTCGGCAACGAAATTGTTGAGCGTCTTCGGCGCACCAGCGCCAAACACCGGGCCGCCGCAAAGAACCAACGCGATCGACGTCACGGAAAGCAAGGCACGAGTTCGCATGTTCAAACCCCAGCGTGAGTTGGGTTGCCGACAACGTAGGGCGACCGACAGAAACCGTCAAACCGTCCGTTGGCGTCGTGGTCGCCCACAGACGACACCGACAGACCGAAGGCGATTGCGACGAATGGTGGGACCCCGCGCAGACGGAAACGCCGCATAATCCGTTAATGCTTTAGGCAGGCTAAAATCGGATGACGATCAACAATACGATCAGTCTTCACAACCCACCAAGTGGAGGTGTGGTTGTTCGGCGACTGGACATAGTCAAACTGGCGGATTTTGAAGACGGGCGGGATAAGTGTCAATATACACAACCGTGTCGAGGGTTGTCAACAGGCATCCCCCCTCGGTAGTTTCTCGTTGTTGCCAGCCGAACGATGCCGCGGGTTGCCGATCAGACGGTCGCCAACCGTTCCATCTGCGGCTCTTGCCGCTCGATCGACTCGATAAGTTTGAATTGCGTTCGGCACCGGTCCAAATTGTGCCCCTCGCGATGCGTTTTGAAATAGACGTCGCCGGATAGATAATCCGTCAGAAACCGAATGCCGATCTCGAACGTAATCAGCTTGCCGGCGGTGGCCAGCCGGCGCCGTTCTTCCTCCAAAAGGAAATCGCCGGCCGTTGAGAGATATCCCCGCACCAACGCCTCGTACATCGGAAGCCGCATGGTCACCTTCGACAAATCCCGCTCGTCCTCCAACGCCGGACTGGTCGCCGTTCGGACCAAATCGCCAAAATCGTAAAGCGCCAGACCCGGCATCACCGTGTCGAGGTCGATCACGCAGACGCCCTCTTGCGAATCGTCGTCCAGCATGACGTTGTTCAACTTCGTGTCGTTGTGCGTGATGCGTTCGGGAATGACGCCCTGCCGATGCGGTTCCAACAGCGCGGTCGTGATGGACTTACGCCGCAGGACGAAATCGATCTCGGGCCCGGCGTTTCGCACCCGTCCAAGCGAGTCCGCCTCGATGGCCTTCTCCAGAGCCGCCATGCGAGCCGGCGTGTCGTGAAAATGCGGAATCGTCTCATGCAGCCGCGGCGACGGCATGTCGGCCAACAACCGTTGGAATTGCCCGAACGCGCGGGCCGCCTCGAACGCCTGCTTCGGCGATTGGACGACGTCGTGCGTCCTTGCCCGTTCGATGAAAAGATACGTGCGCCAATACTCGCCCTGCGGATCGCGACAAAACGCCCGACCGTCGCGCGCCGGCACGAGGGTCAAGGCGCAGCGCGTTCGGTCGGGCCGATCGCCGAGCTTCCGATGCAGATGTTCGGTCACCCGGCGAATGTTGTCCATCAGCCATTCAGGGGCCTGAAAGACCGTGCGATTGATGCGTTGATGGATATAATGGACCGTCGCGCCGCCCTGATCGTACGTCGCACGATACGTATCGTTGATATGTCCCGTCCCGTAAGGCTCCGCGCCGAGAAACTCGCCGAGAATCTGAAATTGCGTGGAAATCGCCCGAAGGTCTCGCGGCTCGCTCATAGATCGACCTCGGCGCTGGAGAGTTTTTCCGCGACCGCCGCGACGTCGTTTCGGCTCGACAAGTCCAACACGGGCGCTCGATACCGATGCACGCGAAACCGCTCGCCCAACCGATCGACGGCGTATTGCACGGCGTCGGTGATCTCCAATTCGCCGCGAGGCGACGGGTCGATCGAACGGCACGCCTCGAAAATCGCCGGCCCGAAACGCCAGCAATTCATGCTCATGCCTAGCGGTTTCGGCAATCGTCGGAGCGTCGCCTCGTCGGGCTTTTCGTGGATTTTCGTCAAAAAACCTTCCGCATCCGTCTCGATCACCGCAAACTTGTTCAGCCGCTCGACCGGAATGTTGCTTGCGGCAACCATGGCGTCCTGATCGAACGCCGCAATGGCCGCGCCGGTGTCGTTCCGCAGTCCTTGAACGGCCTCCAGGGGATAATAATTGTCAGAATTGATCGTCAAAAACGGCTCGCGACCGACGCACGCCTCGGCGGCTGCCACGGCGTCGGCGGTTCCTCGCGGCTCCGCTTGCACGGCAAACTCGACGGTCAACCGCCGCGGCTGCAACTTGGCGTAATACTCCCGCACCGCCTGGTGTTCCGGCCCAATCACCAGGCAAACCTTCCGATAACCCGCTTGAGCCAACACATGCAGCACGTAGTCCAAAAAAGGACGCCCGATGGGGATCATCGCCTTCAAACCGCAATCCGCCATGGCCGCCTGTGACGGGTCCAACTGCGCCGCCGGATCGGACTTGCGCATTCGGGTGCCCAATCCGCGAGCCAAAATCACCGCATGGTCCATCGTTTCTTCCCTCGTGGATCGTGTGTCACCGTGTCCATTATATTAACAATACTAACAAAACAAGGCAAGGCGAGGTGTTTCTGCCGATTTGGGGGGTAGACCCGCGTCAGTGGTCTATTCCGCCT
>JBDKTJ010000032.1:0-5667 GCA_039698075.1 Thermoguttaceae bacterium
TACGTCGCCGCTGTATCCGACAGACAGTTTTGTCACTGGCGCTACACGGCCCGGGCTTACGAAAAATTCAACAACTACTGGAAAACGCGGTCACCATGGCCGCATAATGTGCAAAAGTCGAAGTAAGGGCGTCGAACAAAACGAAGGGTTTTCCACGATCTTGCACCGCCGGTAGAGCGGACAACTTCTTTGGATGGCGGCCCGAAGGGCCTGCTGCGGGACTTGTTTTTTCATGCGTCGTTTCATTCCACAATCCGCCGAGGCCGTCAACAGCGATTCCTTCCTGGACATCGTGGCCAGCGTCGTGAGCATCATGATTATTATGGTGGTGCTCGAAGGGTCGCGAATTAAGAACGCGCCGGTGCAGTTGTCGCTTCCCGCCTCGTCGCCGGCCGTCGTCGAATTGGAAAAGGATGCGGCCGCCGAAGAAAACATGCGGAGCGACATCGTGAAGGCCGACGCCGAAATCGAGCAGTTGCAACGCGAAGCCGCCGGCCGACGCATGCAACGCGACGTATTGGCCACAACGGTCTCCGCCGTCGAACAAAAGCTGCAACAGTATCGTCAGCGGCTCGACACGGTGAAGCGAGCCGATTTCGATCGGACGCGCAGCCTGTCGGAGTCGCGGTTCGAACTGGAGCAACTGGTCCATCAGCGCGAGCAGGTCGAAAATACGCCGGCCGCGCCGGTCGTGGTTGAAAGCTATCCGACGCCGTTGAGCCGCGCGGTCGACGGGCCCGAGGCCCATCTGTTGATCTCCAACGGCCGTGTGCTGCTCGTGCCGGTCGAGCCTCTGTTGGAGGAATTTCAGTCGCAGGCCCGGCGGCAGGTTTCCAGGTTGCGCGACCAGCCGGAACTGACGGACACGGTCGGTCCGATCGGCGGATTCCGGCTTCGCTACACGCTGGAACGCTACGACGTCTCGACCGAGACGATGGAAGAGACCGGACGCGGCGGCAGCTACGTTCGTCTCCAGCGATGGGTTTTGGTTCCCACCTCGGACCAGCAGGGCGAGCCGGTTCGTCTGGCGTTGCAGGAAGGTTCCGATTTTCGGCGATCGCTATCAAAAATTCTGCCGGGCCGAACCGCCGTGACGATCTGGGTCTATCCCGACGGCTTCGAGGCGTTTCGTCAGATTCGCAAGGAGCTGTATCGGCTGGGCTACGCGATCGCCGCGCGACCGTTGCCACCGGGCACGCCCATCAGCGGCTCGCCGGAAGGTTCTAAATCCGCGGCGCAGTAGACGCGTCGAAATGTCTCGGCGACTCTCGCACTGGACACTTGACGCTCTTTTGCGGAACCAGTACGGTATAATGACAATCATCGCAACCGTTACGCCGCACAAGGACGCAAGCGACGAAGGTTGGTGGATGTTGGAAAAGATCCTCCCGTCGTGGTATCGCTCATGAACATTCTGGTCGTTGACGACGAAAAGATCAAACGGATCACGATGACCGACGATCTGGCGGCGCAGGGCCACGAGGTGGTCGCCGCGGCGGACGGCGAAGAGGCGTTGAAAAAATTGGCCGCCGGACGGTTCGACGTCGTCGTGACCGATCTGAAGATGCCGAAACTCGACGGCCTCGAACTGCTCAAGCGGATCAAGCAGGGACCGGACGCCTCGATCGAAGTGATTCTGATGACCGCCTACGGCAGCATTCCCGTGGCCGTCGAAGCGGTCAAGCTGGGCGCGTTCGATTTTCTCACGAAGCCGTTTCGCAACGAGGACGTGTTGCCGCTGTTGGCGCGGATCGAACGGCAGCGGGCGGACTCGGCCGAGCAGCGTCCGACGCCGGTGGTTTCGACCGCCGACGTGGAGGCGACCATCGTGGGCGGCTCGGCCGGCATCGAGCGCGTGCGTCGCATGGTCGAAATCTCGGCCCAAACCGACGCCAACGTGTTGCTGTGCGGCGAGACCGGCGTCGGCAAGGATTTGCTGGCCACGACGATCCACCGCAATTCGCATCGCCGAGGGTTTCCCTACGTCAAAGTCGGCTGCACGCTGTTCCCGCCCCAGTTGATCGAAAGCGAACTGTACGGACACGAAAAAGGCTCGTTCACCGGCGCCGATCAACAGCGCAAGGGCCGCTTCGATCTGGCCGAGGGCGGCACGCTGTATCTCGACGACGTCGACGACATTCCCATCGAGCAGCAATCGAAGTTGTTGCGGGCGATCGAAGAAAAAGTGTTCGAGCGGGTCGGCGGCGGCTCGCTGATCAAGGCCGACGTGCGCATCATCGCCTCGACCAAGCGAAACCTGCTCGAAAAAATCGCCGAGGGCACGTTCCGCGAGGATCTTTATTACCGGCTCGACGTGCTCAGGATCAACATCCCGCCGCTTCGGGAACGCTTGGAGGACGTGCCGCCGTTGGTCGATCATCTGTTGACGCGCATCGCGGCGGGCCGGCCGTTTCGGATCGAGCCCGAGGCGGTCGAATTGCTCGCCCAACACGACTGGCCGGGCAACGTCCGCGAGCTTTACCACACGTTGGAGCGGGCTTTTCTAATCGGCGGCGGCGCCGTTACGTCGGAAATTCTCACCGGCGAGATCGGCGGGCCCGACCTTAGCTTGCGGCGATTGGCCGGCGGATTTCAGGCCACGATCGACCACGCCGAAAAGCAATTGCTGCAAGAGGCCCTGCGTAATTCCGGCGGCAACAAGACCGCCGCGGCCGCCGCGCTGGACATGAAGCCGTCGACTTTCCGCGATAAGCTGGCCAAGCACGGACTGGGGTAGCCGGAGAGAAAAAAAGAGAGTCGTCAGGGCGTGAACCGACGGGGCCGCCGCAACGATCCGAATTGCAGCGACTTTTCTCCGGCGGCCGGTTGGGGTTTCGTCCCCAGCAATCCGTCGAGCATTCCCTGTACGTCGTCGGCCGCGCGCGTGAGCCGCAAAAGCCACAGCGAGGCGGGCAGGCCGGTCGAATCAAACGTCTCGGGCGGAAAACACGAAAGGACGCTCGCGCCGATTCGGGCGTTCAGGTCGGCGTTGGGGCTTTCGTCGCTGAGATCGCAGCGAAACGCCGCACGCAACGAACCGAGAAAAAGCGGCCAGATCTGCCGCGGATCGCGATGCCGAAAATCGGCGGCAAAATCCTTCGCCCGCTGCGGATCGAACGCGAATTGGTCGGCGTCGTGCCGGTCGGCGAATCGGCTCACCAGCACGTCGGTCCAGCATTCCACGCGACGTCGCAGGCGATTCAACCGTGCGGCGGAATCGCGGTGCGTCGACGGGGCTCGCACCAGAAGTTGAAGCACGCGATTCCGGGCCTCCGTGTGCCCCAGCAACACGCTTCGGGCAATCGGTTCGGCGTCGTCGCCGCCGTGGACTCGGTCGCAAAGGCACAAGACGGCCGTCCATACCCGAGTGAGCATCTCGCTGAGCAGAACCTCTTCCAACAGGGCTTCGAGGTCCGACCAAGACTCAGGCGGCCGCGACGCCGTCGGATGGGCAAAACGCCGAAGACGCCACGCCCAACGGTCCAGACGGACCTTCGAGGCGGTCCAATACGACTCGATGCCGGCGGCCGGAATCGGCTGTCCGCTTTCGATCAACACCGTCCCCTGGGCGGAGACGATTGCAGCCAATTCGACCAGTTCACGTGCGTGCATGAAAGAGACCCAAGGAAAGTTTGGAACCGGACTCTGCAAGTGCAAAGACGGTGCCGAACGACAAACCATCGGATGTCGGAAGCAATCGGCGCGGCGTAAGAGCTTGTCGGGAAAGCACTTGCGGCAATCGTTTCTGGCGTTGCCGACCATGCGGCCGAAGAGCGGAGCGTTGCCTCGACGCAACACGAAAGCAAAATGTCGTCAAGCCGGGCTTTCCACGGGGGTTTTTGATTCCGTCGCGGGCCCAAGCAATGGTTCTGGCAGGAGGAACGCCCCGTTTGCGGCGTTAGTTCGTTCCCCGTTTCCACGCCACGACTTCGCGGATGATGTCGTCGAGCGTGAATCGGGCCCGCAGGCCGGTCAGTTTGCGGAGTTTTGACAGGTTTGGCACTCGGCAGCGACAGTCTTCAAAATCACTGCCGTAGGCCTCCGCGTAACTGATGAACTCGATTTTGAGCGACGGATCGACGGCGGCGATCACGCGTCGAGCCAGTTCCAGGATCGTCACGGGACAGTCGCTGCCGATGTTGCACACCTGGCCCACGGCGGCCGACGTGTCCATCAGGGCCAGGACCATGCGTACGACGTCGCCGACGTGGGCGAAGCATCGCTGCTGCTGACCGTCGTCGTGGACCACCAGGGGCTGGCCGGCCAGCGCGGCGTCGACCAGTCGCGGCAGAACCATGCCGTAGGCGCCCGTCTGACGCGGCCCGACCACGTTGAAAAACCGGCCCACCACGACCGGCAATTGTTGCTCGCGCCAATAGGCCAGGGTCAAGAACTCGTCGATCGCCTTCGACGCTCCGTAGGACCATCGGGCTCGCGTGGTGGGACCGAACACCAAATCGTCGTCTTCGCCCCACGGGGTGTTGGGATTCTTGCCGTACGCTTCGCTCGTGCTGGCCAAGAAGAACTTCACACGATGGCCTTGCGCCACCCGGCGGCTCAGCTCGCGCAAAAGCAATTCCGTCGCGTAGATGTTCGTTTCGATCGTGTGGATCGGGCTGTTGGCGATCAACTGCACGCCGACGGCGGCGGCCAGATGATACACTTCGCCCGCCTCGGCCAGGACTTCACGCACCAAGGACTCGTCGGTCACGTTGCCCTGGATATATTGAAACCGCGGATGCCCGAACACGGCGGCCAGATTGTCGCGCGTGCCGGTCGATTCGTCGTCGACCACCAAGACGCGGTCGCCGCGGGCCAAAAGCGCTTCGACCAAGTGGCTGCCGATGAAACCCGCTCCACCGGTGACGAGACAATGATTCATGAGGAAAAGTCTTCGGCGGTCAGTTTTTCAGGTGTTCGTTTTTTCGCGTTTTTGGGCGATGATCGAAGCGAGGATCGAGATGGCCAGCAGCGAGACGATGACCAGCAGCGAGCCCCAGGGCATCTCGGAAGTTTCGGCTTTTTTGGCGCCAAACTCCAGAAGCATCTTCAAGCCGACAAAGCCCAAGATCGCGGCTAAGCCGTAATGCAGGTATCGGAACAGTTCGACGCTGCCGGCCAGCAAAAAATATAACGCGCGAAGTCCCAAAATAGCGAAGATGTTGGAGCTGAACGCGAGAAACATATCCTTGGTGATGGCGATCACCAACGGCACGCTGTCGACGGCGAACACCACGTCGGTGCTCTCGATGACCAGGAGCGTCAGAAACATCGGCGTGATGCAGCGGCGGCCGTTTTCCTTGGCGAAAAAGTTGTGGCCGTGTTGCGCGTGGCTTCCGTGGGACACCGGCAGTAGACGCCGGGCGATCCGCAGCACGAGGTTGTTTTCCGGATGCACGTCGGCGTTGCCGTGTCGGGCCAATTTGTAGCCGGTGTAGAGCAAAAACAACCCAAACACCGGAATCACCCACTGAAAACGGTGGATCAACTCGATGCCCGCCAAAATGAAAATCAGCCGCATGACGATCGCGCCCAAAATGCCCCAGAACAGGACGCGATGCTGATACATCAGCGGGATGCCAAAGAATCGAAAGATGACGACGAACACGAAAATGTTGTCCATCGACAGGGCTTTTTCGCTGACATAGGCGGTCAGGTATTTCGTGC
>JBDKTJ010000033.1:0-42198 GCA_039698075.1 Thermoguttaceae bacterium
GACACCGAGACGATCGCTCGGTTGGCCACCGGCGTCCGACGGTTTGCGCTGCCCGACGAGTTCAACTTCATCAAAATCTTCCGAAGCGTGGCCGACGATCCGAAATCGCCGTGCGCGATCGACGCCTTGGAGCGGCTGGCTCGGATTTTCGAGAATCGGCGGCAGTACGTCGAGGCGGCCGGCTATTGGCGGCGGCTTTTGGACCAGTATCCCGACCAGCGGGCCAACCGTCGCTTGGGCTGGCAGCGGCGGCTCGACCAGATCGTCGGCAACTGGGGGCGTTTCGAGCCCACCGAGGCCCAGCCTGCCGGTCGCGGCGCGACGGTCGACTATCGTTTCCGCAATGGGCAGTCGGTCGATTTTTCGGCCCACGAGATCAACGTCGAAAAACTGCTCGGCGACGTGAAGGCGTTTTTGAAGTCGAATCCCCGCTCGCTCGACTGGCAGCGGATCGACATCAGCAACATCGGCTATCGTCTGGTCGTGCAAAACCAGCGGCAATACGTCGGCCGGCAAGCGGCCCAATGGCAGATGAAGCTGGAACCGCGCGAGGGTCATTTCGACCGGCGCGTGACGGTGACCACGCCGCTGTCGCGCCCCGGCGCGTATCTGGTCGAGGCCCGCATGTCCGACGGCAACACCAGCGCGATCGTGCTTTGGGTCAACGACACGGCGATCGTCAAAAAACCGCTCGAAAACAAAGTGCTTTATTATCTGGCCGACGCCGTGACCGGCGAACCGATCGCCAAGGCGAACGTCGAGTTTTTCGGCTGGCGGCAAAACTTTCTCGATCAGCCGCCGCGGCGCGAGGTCGTCACGCGCCAGTTTGCCGAGCGCACCGACGCGAACGGCCAGGTGATTCCCGACCCGAAACAGCACGACGCGGCCTGCCAGTGGCTCGTCACGGCGCGCACGCCGGGCGGACGCCTCGCGTATATGGGCTTCAGCAACGTGTGGTTCGGCGATTGGTACGAATCGCAATACAATGCGGTGAAGGTCTACGCGATCACCGACCGGCCCGTCTATCGGCCCGATCAAAAGGTGCAATATAAACTGTGGGTTCGCCGGGCGCGATACGATTCGGCCGACGATTCGGAGTTTGCCGATCGCCCGCTGACCGTCAAGGTGTTCGACGCCAAAGGTGAAGAGATCGCGTCGGAACGGTTGCAGTCGGATCGCTACGGCGGCGTGTCCGGGCAGTTCGCCATCGCCGCGGACGCCTCGTTGGGCGAATATCAAATCCAATGTCGGAACGAACAGGCCGACATCCTCGGCGGCGGCGGTTTCCGCGTCGAGGAGTATAAAAAACCCGAGTACGAAGTGACGGTCGACGCGCCGGCCAAGCCCGTCGCGCTCGGCGGGACGATCACGGCCACGATCCGGGCGAAATACTATTTCGGCGCGCCCGTGACCAACGCCAAAGTGAAATACAAGGTTCAGCGAACGCCGCACACCGAGCGATGGTATCCCTGCGGTCCGTGGGACTGGCTCTATGGGCCGGGCTATGGGTGGTTCGGTTGCGACTACACCTGGTATCCGGGCTGGGCGTCGTGGGGCTGCCCGCGTCCGGCGCCGTTTTGGCGTCCATTCCGCCCGGAACCGCCCGAGTTGGTCGCGGAACAGGAAACCGACATTGGACCGGACGGCACGGTTCGGGTGTCGATCGACACCGCGACGGCCAAGCTGCTGCATCCCGATCAGGACCAAAGCTACACGATCACCGCCGAGGTGGTCGACCCCTCGCGGCGGACGATCGTCGGCACGGGCACGGTGTTGGTCGCGCGGCGGCCGTTTTCGGTCTATGCGTGGCTCGATCGCGGCTATTATCGGACGGGCGATTCGGTCGTCGCGCGGTTTACGGCCCGAACGCTCGACGGCAAACCGGTCCAACGCGACGGCGAGGCGACGCTGCTGCGCATCACGTACAAGGACGGCAGTCCGGTCGAAACGCCGGTGCAACGTTGGCCGTTGGCCACGGACCAAAACGGCGAGGCCCGGCAACCGTTCTCGGCTTCGCAGGCCGGACAATATCGGATCGTGTATCGGCTTGCGGCGTCGTTGGCAGGCGACAGCGATCGGCCGGCGGCGAAAGACGATTTGATCGAGGGCGGCTACGTGTTCACGGTCCGGGGCGAAGGATTCGCCGACGGGTCGCAGTTCCGATTCAATCATTTGGAGCTGGTGCCCGATCGCCGTCAGTACGCGCCCGGCGACAAGGTCCGGTTGCAGATCAACGTGGATCGGGCCGGCGGCACGGTCCTGCTGTTCGTTCGTCCGAGCAACGGGGTGTATTTGCCGCCGAAGCTGTTGCGGATGGAGGGCAAGAGCACGATCGAGGAAATCGCCGTCGCGCAGAAGGATATGCCGAACTTTTTCGTCGAGGCGGTCACGGTGTCCGACGGACGGGTGTACGTGGAGACGAAAGAGATCGTCGTCCCGCCCGAGAGTCGCGTGACCACGGTGGCGGTCGAGTCGTCGAAAGAGGCTTACAAGCCGGGCGAAAAGGCCGGCGTCAAGATCCGGCTGACCGATCTGGCCGGCAAACCGGTGACAGGCTCCACGGTCGTGGCCATTTACGACAAGTCGGTCGAGTACATTTCCGGCGGCAGCAACGTGCCGGACATCCGCGAGTTTTTCTGGAAGTGGCGCCGCCAACACCATCCGACCACGGAAAACAACCTGCAACGTTGGTTCCAAAATCTCGTGCCGCCCAAAACGGTCGGCATGGGCAATCTCGGCGTATTCGGCGGCTCGGTGGCCGACGACCAAAGCCAGCGGCGGCTCGGGGAGTTTGACGTTCAACTCGGCGTGGGCGTGAATGCGACCGCGGGGCTGGTCCGGGAAGAAGCCATGCCGATGTCCGCTCCCAGCATGTCCGCGATGGACACGATGGCCGGCGGCATGAGAATGAAATCAGCCCGCGCGGCCAAGCTGATGGCTCCCGCTGCGGCCGAGCCGGTCTTGCGGACCAAGTTCGCCGACACGGCGCTTTGGGTCGGGTCGCTTTCGACCGACGCGGACGGCACAGCGCACGTGGGGCTCGACATGCCCGAGAATTTGACCACCTGGCGCATCAAAGTCTGGAGCATGAGCCAGGGCACTCGCGTGGGTCAGGGTCAGGCCGACGTGGTCACTCGCAAAGACCTGATGATTCGCATGGAGGCCCCGCGATTTTTCGTTCAGACCGACGAGGTCGTGTTGTCGGCGATCGTGCACAACTATTTGAAAACGAAACAGAGCGTGCAGGTGTCGCTGGCGCTGGGCGATCGTTCGGGCGGCCCGAAGGCTTCAAGCCCGCTGACGCTCGTCGATCCGCAAAAGGCGATTCGGACCGTGGAGATCGAGCCCGGCCGCGAAGCTCGGGTCGACTGGCCCGTCCGCGTGCTCGACGAGGGCGAGGCGGTCCTTCAGATGCAGGCCGTGGCGGACGAGGAATCGGACGCGATGGAGCAGCGGTTCCCATGCTACGTCCATGGCATGTTCAAAACCGAATCGTTTTCCGAATCGATCCGCCCGGGCGACCAGCGCGGACATTTTTCGTTCACCGTGCCGAAGGATCGGCGTCCGGAACATTCGCGGCTGGAAGTGCGATGGTCGCCGTCGCTGGCGGCTGCGATGGTCGACGCGCTGCCGTATTTGGCCGGCTATCCCTACGGCTGCACCGAGCAGACGCTGAACCGATTCTTGCCGACGGTCATCACGCAAAAAACGCTGCTCGACATGAAATTGGACCTGAAGGAAATCGAGCGAAAGCGGACGAATCTGGACGCGCAGCAAACCGGCGACGGTCGGCAGCGGGCCAAACGGTGGGGCGGATCGCTCCCGACGGCGAAGAAGCTGGAACGCAATCCGGTTTTTGACCAGCAGGAAGTCGTCCGAATGGTCAAACACGGCGTCGAGCGGCTCGGTGCGATGCAATGCGCCGACGGCGGATGGGGTTGGTTCTCGGGTTTCGGCGAACACTCGTCGCCGCACACGACGGCCCTGGTGGTTCACGGGCTGCAAGTGGCCCAGCAGAACGACGTCGCACTGACGCCCGGGCTGTTGGAACGCGGCGTCGAATGGCTGAAACATTATCAAGACGAGCAGATTCAACGATTGAAAAACGCCGCCGTGAAGGACAAGCCGGAGGATTTGCGTTGGAAGCCGACGGCCGACAATCTCGACGCGATGGTTTTTATGACATTAGTCGACGCGGACGTGAAAAACGGCGAGATGCTCGAGTTTTTGTACCGTGATCGCAGCAACCTGGCCGTTTATGGGCTGGCGATGTTCGGCGTGGCGCTCGAACGGCAAGGCGATCGCGACAAGCTGGCGATGGTGTTGCGCAACATCGGCCAATTCGTCGAACAAGACGACGAAAATCAAACGGCCTGGCTCCGGACGCCGCAAGACGCCTGGTGGTGTTGGTACGGCAGTTCGCTCGAGGCCGACGCGTATTATCTGAAACTGCTGGCTCGAACCGATCCCAAAGGCGAGCTGGCGCGGCGATTGGTCAAGTATCTGCTGAACAATCGGAAGAACGCCACCTATTGGACCTCGACGCGCGACACGTCGCTGTGCATCGAGGCGATGGCCGAATTCGTGCGGGCCAGTGGTGAGACGCGGCCTTCGATGACCGTCGAGGTTCGCTACGACGGGAAGCTGCAAAAAACGGTCGAAATCACCGAGAAAAACCTGTTCGATTTCGACAATCGGTTTTCGTTGACCGGCGATTCGTTGACCACAGGCCGCCACACGGTCGAGTTGCGCAAGCAGGGCGACGGACCGCTGTATTGCAACGGATATCTGACCAATTTCACGCTCGAAGAGTTCATCCGCAAGGCCGGATTGGAGATCAAGGTCGATCGAAAATACTACAAGCTGGTCAAGGCGGACAAGACGGTCGAGGTGGCCGGCGCTCGTGGGCAGTCGATCGATCAGAAGGTCGAAAAATACGAGCGGCGGCCGTTGCCGAGCGGTTCGGAGGTCCGAAGCGGCGACCTGATCGAGATCGAATTGGTGATCGACAGCAAGAACGATTACGAATATCTCGTGTTCGAGGACATGAAGCCGGCCGGGTTCGAGCCGGTCGACGTTCGGAGCGGGTACACGGGCAATGACTTGGGCGCGTACGTCGAGTTCCGCGACAATCGCGTGGCGTTTTTCGTCGAACGGTTGACCCGGGGCCAACACAGCGTTTCGTATCGAATGAGGGCGGAGATTCCCGGCCGGTTCAGCGCGCTGCCGACTCGCGCGTCGGCGATGTACGCCCCGGAGTTGAAAGGCAACTCGGACGAGATGAAAGTCGAGGTCGAAGAGTAAGGCGGAAGTCGCGGCCGACGATCGTTTGTGATTACGTTTCCATCGGTTTCTCATCGAGAGACGCGATTTTCTCACGCTGCAATTCGAGGCATCGTTGCCGGGTGTTGCGACGCACGGTGGCTTGGGCGTCGGCCCACGCGATCATGTCTTGAATGGCCCGCCATCGCTGGACCGGATCCCAATGGGCCTCGCGCTTTTGCTCTTCGTATTGCTTCAGGCGATTGTCGGGCGAATCGGTCAAGATGTGGTCGGTTTGGTCTGCCATATTTCTATTGTAGGTCATGTCGTTCGGCCGTGCCAAGCCCGGCGTCCGAGGGACGCGGCGGTCTACGGCAGCCCGACGGCTTTGCGGACGATCCAATCGCGGAACCGATCGGGCAGCATCTTCATGCCTTTGAAACAAGCGCGGACGTGCCACCCGAGAAAATACCGGGTTTTCGGCCGTTTGGCGGAAAGTGCGTGGACCACCGCCCGCACAACCCGCTCGACCGGCGACGCCGACACGGCCAGATTCGTGACCGCTTGACGAAGCATCGTAAGCTCTTGGTCGTAGAGCGCGAGCCGCTCCGGCGGGATTTGATCGACCAGCGATTCGGCCATGTCGCCCGACTTCCGCCAGATCGACGTGTTGATCGGGCCGGGCTCGACGTTGGAGACTCGGATACCCCACGGTCGCAATTCAATGCGGAGCGCGTCGGCCACCGCTTCGACGGCGTGTTTCGACGCGCAATAGGCGCCCAGGAACGGCGACGATTGGCCGCCGCTCACCGAGCTGATGTTGACGATCCGCCCGCGAGCCGTTCGCAGCAGCGGCAAAAATGCCTGCGTCGTGGCGACCACGCCGAGCACGTTGACCTCGAGTTGTCGCCGCCACGCGTCGAGGGGGATCAACTCAACGGGGCCGGGCACGGCGATGCCGGCGTTGTTCACCAGCCCGTCGAGACCGCTGGGACCGACCGCCTCGGCGACAATTCGTTCGGCCGCGGCGATCGAGTCGGGCTGGGTCACGTCGATGCGCAACGGCGTCAAACGGTCCGACGCTTGGGCGGCGATTTGCTGCGCCGCGGCGTCCGACCGCACGCCGGCGAACACGCGCCACCCGAGCCGGTGCAACTCCAACGCGCAGGCCGCGCCGATGCCGCTCGACGCGCCGGTGATCACGACGGTTTTTTGCAGGGACGTCATCGAATTATTCTCCTTCGCCGGGATGGGCAGCGAGAATTTGGAACAGATTGCTGTATTGGTCGGTCCAAAGCGGGGCGGATGCATCGGCCGGCGCCTCCGACGGATGCGATCGCAGGAAATCGTCGTTTTGCGTCGCCAACACCCACGTGCTGAATTCCGTGCGGCGACCGTGGTCCGCCTTGCCGGAGACTTGCGAGGATTTCAGACCGCAACTTTCGGCCGCGCGGCAGACGACCGGCCCGAGCCGCAGATAATTGTTCGACACGTGGACGGCCAAAATGCCGTCCGGCGTGAGATGCCGGCGATACAGCTCGAACGCCTCGCGGGTCAGCAGATGCGTCGGAATGGCGTCGCCGCTGAAGGCATCGACCACCAACACGTCGAACTTTTGCGGCGGCTCTCGTTCGAGCGACAATCGAGCGTCGCCCGGCATGACGTCGCACGTCCCGCGGCAGTCGGCCAAATAGGTGAAATGTTCGCGGGCCATGCGGACCACTTCGGGATTGATCTCGTAGAAGCGGACCGCGTCGCCGGGTTGGGCGTATGCGGCCACCGTACCGACGCCGAGCCCGATGACGCCGATCCGAATCGGACCGCGGCGGCGACTGTACGCGACAGCCCTGTCCACGCCGCTGTCGGCGCCGTAATACATCGTGGCCCAGCGACGCTTGGTCGGGTCGGTGAATTGGCAGCCGTGCACGATCCGCCCGTGCTTGAGAAACTGAATGTGTTCGGCCGGGTCGGCGCGTTCCGATTCCGTGACCGAGACGACGCCGAAAAAGTTTCGGGCCTGATCCAACGTGCGTTCCCATCGCAGCTCCCAATGGAGCAGGACGCCAAGGCCGGCCAGCGCGAAAACCAGGGCCGCCGCCATGTGAATCGCCGGTTTTTTTCCGCCCGGGCCGGGTCGGGTCAACAACGCGACGGACAGCAACACGGACAGCGCCATGCCGATCGGCCACTCCAAATACGAAGAAAACACCAACGGAGCGACCAGTCCGACCAGCAGGCCGCCCAGCGCGCCGCCGGCCGCGATGATCAGATAGAACTCGGTCAACCGTCGGGCGTCGGGCTTTCGCCGAGCCAGTTCGCCATGGCAGACCATGCAGACGAAAAAGATCGCCGCGCCGTTGAGAATCAGCTCTTCGGCCAACGGCAGCGGGCGCAACGTGTTTTTCAGGTGATCGCACGCCGCCACGCCGATCAGTTCGAGAGCCGCCGCGGCCGCCCAAAGCCATCGGATGTACCACCGGGCATGGTCGAAACAAAGAATGAACGACAGCAGATAAAGCGTCAGCGGCAAGACCCACAAAAACGGGACCACCGCCACGTCTTGGCAAAGATGATTCGTGCCGGCCACGAGCATCCACGAAGCCAGGGCCGGCAGTGCGAGCCAACTCATGCGATCGCGCCAACGCGGAGCCGGAGCGCCGTCGCCCGATTGCGTCGACGCAGGCGTAACGCCCGTCGCCGGATTTTGGACCAGCCCGACAAAGATCGCCGCGCACAAAACCGCATACAACGCGAAGATGGCCGACCAAAGCCGCGACTGCATCGGCAGATCGAAGGCCGGCTCGAACACGATCGGATAGCAAAGCAACGCCGCCAGCGAGCCGAAGTTCGACACCGCGTAAAGCCGATAGGGCGATCGGCCCGGCTGGCTGACCGAAAACCACGTTTGCACCAACGGACTGGTGGCCGCCAGCATAAAGTACGGCAGTCCGACCGTGGCCAGCAGCAGCCACACGATGCGAAGCGACGGCAGCGAGTCGTCGACGGGGCGCCAACCGGCCGTCGGTCCGATCGGCAGCAACGCCAGCGCGACCATCGCGGCCGCCAGATGCACCGCCGCCTGACGACGCGGCGAAAACCATCGCTGGAGCAGGTGGGCGTACAGATAACCGCCGAACAGCAAGGTCTGAAAAAACACCAGACAGGTGGTCCAAACCGCCGGACAACCGCCAAACCACGGCAGAATCGCTTTGCTGACCAGCGGTTGCACCAAGAAAAGCAACGAGGCGCCGAGCAGCGTCACGGCAACAAACGCCGCGACAATCCAGCGATCGGCGGCGGACGGTTTGGTGCAAGGTGCGGTCATGGACAATCGCAAAGGGTCAAGGCGTCGAATAGGCGGGTTCGGGCCGGCTCTCTCAATCGGTCACGCGGCCAACGGCGGCGAGCAGGTCATGCCGAAGGCCTCGGCCACCTGCGGGTTGGTCAATTCGCCCCGATAGGTATTGACGGCGCTGGCGATCGGTTGCCATTGCTTCGCGGCTTGGGCCAGCCCGCACGACGCGATTCGCACGGCCCAGGGAAGCGTTGCGTTGCACAACGCGAACGTGCTGGTGCGGCTCACCGCGCCGGGAATGTTCGCCACGCAATAGTGCAGCACGTTTTCGACCAGATACACCGGATCGTGGTGCGTGGTCGGACGGCTCGTCTCGATGCATCCGCCCTGGTCAATCGCCACGTCGACGATCACGCTGCCGGGCTTCATCCGTCGCAGATCGTCCCGGGCGACCAACTGCGGCGCCTTGGCCCCGGGAATCAACACCGCGCCGATCAGCAGGTCCGTCTCGCACAATTTTTCGCGGATGGTGTGGCGGTCGCTGTAGAGCACCTCGACGTTGGCGGGCATCACGTCGTCGAGATAACGCAAACGATCCATGTCGATGTCCAACAACGCGACCCTCGCTCGGAACCCGGACGCGATTTTCGCCGCGTTGCAGCCGACCACGCCGGCGCCGAGAATCGTGACGCGGGCCGGCTCGACGCCCGGCACTCCGCCCAATAAAATGCCGCGACCCTGCTGCGGACGCTCCAGATATTTCGCGCCCTCTTGGATGCTCATCCGTCCGGCCACTTCGCTCATCGGCGTCAGAAGCGGGAGCCGGCCGTGCTGGTCCGTCAGCGTCTCGTAGGCCACGGCGTTGCATCCGGACCGCAGCACCGCCTCGGTCAGTTTGCGGTCGGCGGCAAAATGAAAATACGTGAACACGGTCTGATCGCGACGCAACAGCGGATATTCGGACGGCTGCGGCTCTTTCACCTTGACGATCATGTCAGCTCGAGCGAAAATCTCGCCGGCGTTGGCGACGATCGTTGCGCCGTGTTTGGCGTAGTCGTCGTCGGACAGGCCGGATCCCACGCCGGCGCCCGTCTCGAACAGCACCGTGTGGCCGACTCGGACCAGTTCATCGGCGCCAACCGGCAGCAAACCAACGCGATATTCATCACTCTTGATTTCTTTCGGCACTCCGATAATCATCTGAGTTCCTCGTGAAGAAAGGTTTTCTGAAGCACACTCCCCTAGACTGTGGGTGTTGACGCGCCGGCGATCGTGTTGGGACGGCGGCCCCCGGCAAAGATGGTAGCCAGCCCATCGCCCTCGGAGAGGATAAGCGGCGGCGGTGGGTGGCGTCAAGACCGCGTTGGCCGACGCGACGGGATCGCGTTGCATCCATCGGTCGAGAAAAGCGGAGAATCAGCATGAAAACGCGTTGCGTGGTTCCGGGCGAAACTCGCCTCGGTTGGATTGGCGTCGGCGTGATGGGGGCGAGCATGTGTGGGCATCTGATCTCGGCGGGGTTTGCCGTTTCGGTGCACAACCGCACGCGGTCAAAAGCCGAGCCGCTGCTGGCTCGCGGCGCTCGGTGGGCCGATTCACCCAAGACGGTGGCTCAGCAAAGCGACGTGGTGTTTTCGATCGTGGGCTATCCGGACGACGTGCGGTCGGTGACGCTGGGGCCCGACGGCGTGTTGGCCGGCGCACGGCCGGGCATGATCGTGGTCGACATGACCACCAGTCGTCCCAGCTTGGCGGTCGAAATCGCCGAGGCGGCCGCTTGCCAGGGCGTCGTCAGCCTCGATGCGCCCGTCTCCGGCGGCGACATCGGCGCACGCGAGGCGAGCCTTTCCATTATGATCGGCGGCGATCGTGCGTCGGCCGCGTCGTTGCGGCCGTGTTGGCAGGCGATGGGCAAGACGATCGTTCATCAAGGCGGGCCGGGCACGGGTCAGCACGCCAAGTTGGTCAACCAGATTTTGATCGCCGGCAACATGGTCGGTCTTTGCGAAGCGCTTTTGTACGGCTACCGATCGGGGTTGGATCTAACCACGGTGATCGAGTCGGTGGCCAGCGGCGCGGCGGGCAGTTGGTCGCTGTCAAACCTGGGACCTCGCATTGTCGCCAATCGGTTCGAGCCCGGCTTTTTCGTCGAGCATTTCATCAAGGACATGGGCATCGCCCTGGACGAAGCGCGACGGCTGGGGCTGTGTCTGCCGGGGCTGGCGCTGGCCAACCAGTTGTACGTGGCGGTTCAGTCGCAAGGCCATGGCCGCGACGGAACGCAGGCTTTGGAGCTTGCGCTGGCTCGGATGTCGGGCGTCGATTGGTTGAACCGACGGCCGTAACCGTCGACGACGGTTTTATAGCGTCCAAGGCGCTCGCATTGGGCGGCTCAGCATCGCGGCGGCTTCGTCGTCGCCGACGATCATTTCCTTTGCGGGGTCCCAATGGAGCTTGCGCCGCAATTTCATGGCGATGTTGCCCAGGTGGCAGAACGTCGCCGTGCGATGGCCCGCCTCGACCGGTTCGACCGGGTCTTTGCGCGACTTCACGCAATCGAGAAAGTTGCGCACGTGGCAGAAATTGACGAAACGGGGCAATTTCTTGTCCGGAAGCCAACTAAGCTCCGGAGCAAGATGCACGTCATTTGGCCCGAGGGTCGCATTTTTGAGCGACTCCGAAGAATAGCGAATTCCCTTGTCGTCGAAATCGATCCAGCCGTCCGTGCCCTCGAAACGAACGCCGAAGCCGCGTTTTGTCGTCGTGCAAAGCAACTCGGGGCCATCGGCATATCGAGCCCGAAACGCCACTTTCTTGGGCGTGGTGAACAGATCGCCCGGCAAAAACCACTCGGACCCGGCGTCTTCAAACTCGACCGGCCCGCTGTGGTCCGCCCCAAGCGCCCATTGAACCAGACCGTTCGAGTGCGCGCCGAAATTCGTGGTTTGCCCGCCCGAGTAATCCATAATGAACCGAAAACGATACAAACAGCGGTCCTTGTGATACGGAGCGTCGGGAGCCGGTCCGAGCCACATCGGATAATCAAATCCCTCGGGCACGGGCATCGGTTTCCAGCCGGGGCCGGGACTTTCGGCGTTCACGATGGTCACGTCGGCCTGCACGCGCTGGACTTTTCCGATCCGTCCGTTGCGCACCAACTCGCAGGCGCGCTGAGCGCCGGGATTCGACCGCCAATGGCTGCCGGTTTGCAGCACGCGGTTGTACTTGCGCACGGCCTTGACCATTTCTTGGCCCTGTTGGATACACAACGACAGCGGCTTTTCGCAATAGATGTCCTTGCCGGCTTTGGCGGCGGCGACGGTCATCAGGGCGTGCCAATGGTCGGGCACGATGATCACGACCGCGTCGATGTCCGACCGGCCAATCACCTCGCGGAAATCTCGATAGGCGTCGCAGCCTTTGTATTGGCCGACGTCGTTCTTTTTGGCGTAATAGTCGTTCACGGCCTTTTGGCCCGGTTCTCGACCCAAAAACTGCTTGGGCGTCTTGTAGCCGTGGCTTCCGGTGTTGACGTCGCAGACGGCCATCATCTGGACGTCGGGCTGGCCGAGAAACGCCGGCAAGTCGACGACGCTTTGGTTGCCCATGCCGATCATGCCGACGTGGATCCGATTGCTTGGGGCCATGGCGCCAAACACGGACGACGGCACCAGAGTCGGGGCCCAGCAAGCTGCCGCGGCCGCGAGACCGCCTTGGAGAAATTGACGACGCGACGCCGAAATTCGAGTTGACATCACCGGAGGACTCCTTCTTGCGAGGGCTGAATACGGGGCAAGACCACGGAAGGCGGGATGCCAGACGATCTCCACATCCGGCGACTATTATTCTACCGAGGACGGGGCTGAGTGTAAATGCCCACGACCGTGTCGCCCCTGCTTGCGTTTCAGGCCGCAATTTCGGCCCGTTCGTCAATCGTCGATTGCGGCGGCCAGCATTTCGACCGGGCCGTTCAGACTTTCGGCCAGCTTGCCGAGGGCTTCGGTCTCGATTTGTCGAACTCGTTCGCGGGTGAGTCCGAGCGTTTCGCCGATCTCCTTGAGCGTGCGAGGCTCGTTGTCGTCCAGACCAAACCGCATCCGCAATACGGTCGCTTCGCGCGGGTCCATCACTTCGAGCATTCGCAACACGTGCGTGAGATTGTCGCTTTCGACCATTTCTTCGTCGGGCGTGCGGGCCCGATCGTCCATGACCATCTCGCCCAACGACCAGCCGGCCTCGGCCTGATCGGTTTGCGGCGTGAGATTGTAGATGCGGATGGCTTTTTTGATGATCGGCAGTTTTTTGCGGGGCAGGCCCAACACGCGAGCGATTTCCTCGGGCGTGGGCGTGCGGCCCAACTCTTCGGCCAATCGGCTGCTCGCCCGGCGCCACTTCGACAACAGTTCGACCATGTACGCCGGAATCCGGATCGTCTTGGCCGTGTTGATCAACGCCCGCTTGATCGACTGCTTGATCCAATAGCTGGCGTAGGTCGAAAACCGCGTGCCGATCGCCGGATCAAACCCTTCGACGGCGCGCAGCAGGCCCAGGTTGCCTTCCTCGATCAAGTCTTGCAGGCTGAGGCCCTTGCCGGTGTAGCCGCGGGCGATGTTCACCACCAGCCGCAGATTGGCGCGGACCATGCGGTCGCGGGCCTGGGTGTCGCCCAGTCCGATGGCGACGGCCAGTTGATGTTCGTCGTCGGCCGAGAGCAAGGAGGTCTCGTTGATCTCGCGGAGGTAAGTTTCCAGCGGAGATTGGACGTTGGGAGCTTGTCGGCGGCGTGTGGTTTTGGTCATCGCGATCGGTAGGGTCAGCGGAATGAATTCGTCAGTCAACACAACTATCGACGCTGACTGGGTAGTTTCTGTAATCAACAGGCGATGCGATGAACTGGGGCGAATATAGCTCTGGTTCGGACTATGCCGAAAAAAACGACGACGCCGCAAAAAGCGAGACCATGGCGGAACGAGCCGACTGTCGGTGGAAATAAAAAAAGCCCGCCGTGAGAGTTCACGACGGGCTGAAGTTTTTTTGCGACGAAAAAATAGCAAAGGCCTAACTGGCCGATTCTTCCGAATTTTCCGGCTCGGCGGACGGTTGCTTGAACAACGGGCCGCTGTTGTCGCCGACTCCGCCCTTGAGCGCGGTTTCGTCGACGGTCGAACCGTTCTTCGCCGACTCGGCGGCGCCGGCCTCGGCTTCGGCTTCTTCGGCCCATTCGACGCGCTTGCGCGACAGGCCGATTTTGCGCTCGTCCGGATCGACGCGCAACACCTTCACCTCGATCACCTCGCCAACCTTGACCACGTCCTCGGGGTTCTCGACTTTGTGGTCGGCCAGTTCGGAGATGTGCAGCAGACCTTCCAGGCCGTTTTCCAAGCCGACAAAGACGCCAAAGTTGGTGATCTTCGTCACGGGGCCCTTGACCAATTGGCCGGGCTGATACTTGCTCGGGATGTCGGTGGCCCAAGGATCGTCGGCCATCTGCTTCATGCCCAAGGCGATGCGGCGGCGGTCCTGATCGACCGACAACACGCGGCACTCGACCTCTTGGCCCTTCTCGACCATCTCGTTCGGATGGCTGATCTTGCGGGTCCAGGACATGTCGCTGACGTGCAACAGACCGTCGATGCCCTCTTCGATCTCGATGAAGGCGCCGTAATTGGTCAGGTTGCGGACGATGCCCTTGACGGTGCTGCCGAGCGGATAACGTTCGGCCACGCGATCCCAGGGGTTTTCTTGGGTCTGCTTGATGCCCAGCGAAATTTCTTGCTTCTCTTTGTTGATGCCCAACACGACGACTTCGATCTCATCGTCGACGTTGACCAACTCGCTCGGATGGCTGATCCGCCGGGTCCACGACATTTCGCTGATGTGGACCAGACCCTCGATGCCTTCTTCGAGCTTGACAAACGCGCCGTAGCTCATCACGTTGACCACGGTGCCCTTGATGCGCGAGCCGACCGGGTACTTCTGCTCGACCGTTTCCCACGGGCTGGGCATTCGCTGCTTCAGGCCCAGGGCGATTTTCTCTTTTTCGTGGTCGATGTGCAGAATCTGCACTTCGATTTCCTGGTCGATCGAAACCATCTCGGACGGATGGTTGATGCGGCCCCAGCTCATGTCCGTAATGTGCAACAGGCCGTCGATGCCGCCCAGGTCGACGAACGCGCCGAACTCGGCGATGTTCTTGACGATGCCCTTGCGGCGCTGGCCGACTTCGAGCTCGGCCAACAATTGGGCCTTCTTTTCGGCCCGCTCGGCCTCGATCAACGCACGGCGGCTGACGACGATGTTCCGACGGGCTTCGTCGATCTTCAACACCAGGCACTGAATGGTCTTGCCGATGTAATCGCCGATGTCGGCCGGACGACGGACGTCCACCTGACTGGCCGGCAGGAACACGTTGACGCCGATGTCGACCAACAGGCCGCCCTTGATCTTTCGCGTGGCCATGCCCGTGACGACGTCGCCCTCATGGACCGTCTCCATGACCTTGAGCCAGGCCTCGATTTTTTCGGCCTTGCGCTTGCTCAGAGTGATCATGCCCCGGGAGTCGTCGACCAGGCCGTGAATGTCTTCCACATCCTCGATGAGGACTTTGACTTTGGTGCCGGGTTCGGGCAGCGCTTCGCCCTCTTCCCATTCGTTTCGGAAGATGATGCCTTCGCTCTTGTAGCCGACGTCGACCAGGACCACGTCGCCTTCGACGCGGAGCACCCGGCCGGTGACGATCTTGTTCAACTCCATCTCTTGAGTTGTCCAAGCGATTTCATCGGCAGGCACGCCTTCCAACGCGGCGTCAAGCTCTTGCTGCCACTCTTCCTCGGTGGGGTCCAGTCCTCGAATCAGGTTGCGGTTGACCATAAAAACAAACTCTCACGCGCACACGCGCCACTCCCGTTCGTCCGGCCGCTCGACCCATCGGGCGACTTATGCAGACCATCGGGGAATCCGGCAGTATACCAACTCCCCGCCCCTGCAACAATGGCAGCCCCAAAGTGCGGGGGATTTTGGCGTTCATCGGCGATGGCAGGGTAAGCCCGGGCGTTTTTTTTGGGGGGGTAGTAGCATAGACGGGTATTGACCGCCATCTTTCACATGATCCGCTGTTGGCCCAGCCGTAGGTCAGGTGCGTCGTATTGCTGGTAAAGATTGAGCGGCGGTGAGGAAAGACATGGCACAAAATCAGAGATACTGGGTTGTTTGGCCTGTTGCTGGCGGTTAATTCTTGGCGTCTTTGCGACTTTGCGTGAGGCTTTTTTTCGTGGCGTTGCCAATCTGCCACAATCTGTTGCCGCACCCACGCCCGTTGCACTCTGGTCACGACGGAAAAATCGGGTAGAATCACGGGTGTCTCGCTGTCATCTTTCTCTGCTTTTTTCCCGTTGTCTCAGGAGTGTGTCAGCATGTCGAACTCCAAAGCTCCGTATGTTTCCCGCCGTGGTTTCTTGCAGACGACCGGCGTTCTGGCCGCAGCCGGCGCGTGGACGGCGTCGAGCTACGCCCGGGTGATCGGCGCCAACGATCGGATCCGCATCGGGTTTATCGGCGCCGGCTCGATGGGCACCGCGCATCTTCGGACGATCGCCAAGTTGAAGAAAAAGAACAATCTGGAGTCGGTCGCGGTGGCCGACGTGTGGAAGGAGCGCGCGGAGATCGGGGCCAAGGTGGTCGGCGCGCCGCTGGTGTTGACCGACTATCACAAAGTGCTCGACATTAAGGACATCGACTATGTGACGATCGCCACGCCCGAACACCAGCACGTCGTGATGGCGCTCGACGCGATGGACGCCGGCAAGGCCCTCTATTGTGAAAAGCCGATGACGCACACGATCGAAGAGGCGCAGCAGGTGTTGCAGCGGCAGAAGGAGACAAAGTTGCCGGTGCAGATCGGCGTGCAAGCGACCTCCGACGACAGTTTCCGTTCGGCGGCCGAGGCGGTGAAGGCCGGCAAGTTGGGCCGCGTGGTGCAGGCGCAGATCGAGTACGTCCGCCATTACGGCCAGGCCGGACCCTGGCGCAATCCGGCCATCAAGGACGACACGTCGAAACCGGACGATCTCGATTGGGACGCGTGGCTCGGCGACGCGCCGAAGATCGAGTGGAATCCGCATCATTATTTCGAGTGGCGCAACTACGCGGCCTATTCGGGCGGCATTTGCACCGACTTGTTCATTCACCGCATCACGCGGATCATGCTGGCGTGCGACCTGTTCTATCCGCGTCGCGTGGTCGGCATGGGCGGCATCTGGCAGTGGCCCGACGGACGCGATTTGCCCGACAATTTCGAGATGATTTGCGAATATCCGCGCGGCATGACGGTCTACGTGTTGGGCACGATGAGCAACAAGACGGGCATCGACCATTTGATTCGCGGAACCCTGGCGACGCTTCAGTTCACGCCGACCGGTTGGACCATCAAGGACGACGACGGCAAGGTGTTGCAGACGCACAAAAAGACCGGCGCCGAGGACACGCATCTGCACCACACCAATCTGCACAACCATCTGCGCAACGGCGAGCCGCTGCATTGCCCGGTCAACTTGGGCATGGCCGCGGTCGTCGCGGTGAACATGGCCAACGAGTCGTGGCGCACCGGCCAGATGATGGGCTGGGACGCGGAAAACCAGCGGATGGTGCCGGCCCGGTCGTTGCAGTTCAATCCTTATCCCGAAGCGTCGCCCAGCACGCTTTCGGGGACGTAACGGCGAAGAGATCGATGGCGCACGAGTTCGATCGCATTTTAGACCAAGCGGTCGCCGGTCGGCGGATCGACGCCGAAGCGAGTCGCGAGGTAGGGGGTGTGTTTGCGCGCACCACGCTATTGCGTGTGGTTTTTCGCCGAATCCGCGATCCCGAAGTATGTATGTTGGTCGGTTAGGCCTTCAACCGTTGTTTTCAGCATGTAGACCAACGCGGTCTATTTCCGTATTGCAATACATTGAGGTTTGAGGTATTGTGCTGGCATGAGACCGAACCGAACCAATCCGGACTTTTTGAACGGCGTGCCGGAATTGCTGATTCTCAGCCTGCTGACGCGGCGGCCCATGTATGGTTATGAACTGGTCCAGGCCATTCGTCGCTCCACCCAAGGGACGCTCGAGTTCGGCGAAGGTTGCGTCTATCCGGTGCTTCATCGATTGGAGGCCGAGGAGCTTTTGACCAGCAAACGGGAAACCATCGGAGGCCGCAGCCGCGTGATCTATCGGGTAACCAGCAAAGGTTCGAAATATTTTTCCGGCACGGACGCGGCATGGCGGCGGATTGTCGGCGCGGTGGAACTCGTATTACAAGGAGGCGAACATGGCCAACCTGCCATGGCTCGATGAGGTGTTGCGCTGCCTGGCCAAGCATCACCTGCCGGTAACTTACATTCAACGGTTTACGGAAGAACTGTCCGATCATCTGGAAGATTTTCAGGAGGATCTCATGGACGCGAAATCCGATGTCGTTTCACGATTGGGCAATCCGGCCACAGTGGCCCAGGCGGCCGCGGTCAGCTACCGACAACGCAGTTTTCTCGGTCGACATCCCACCGCGTTGCTGTTGGTGTTTGGGGTGTTGCCGATCGTGTGGATGATGATTTTGGGGCTGTTGAGCTGTTTTCTTGTTATGATGGCCATGGCTGGAACGGACGACTTTCTTCAGCAGCTTGTGCTTCGTGACAAAACTTCACCGCCGGGGACTTTCACACTAACGGCGATACGCTGGTCACTCAGTGTCTTTAGCGTCATGATTCCCGCCGCACTGGTCAGCATGGTGCATTGCCGGCTGGCGGAACGGTTGGTCCTCGGTCGAAAGTGGATGGCCGTATGCTGCTTTGTGCTGGCCATATTGGCCGTGCTGCCCTACTGGTGCGTCCTCGTCAAGACAGGCCCCCAGGGCGACTATTCGTTGCTGGTCGGCGTCGGCGTCTCGATTCCCGGACTTTTCAGTGGTTGGCATTTTTCGTTTTCTGTGTTGCAGGTGGTTCAGCTTCTCGTCCCGCTGGCTGTTGGCGGCTGGTTTTGGTGGCGAACGCGAGCCGCCTCGAACCATGCGGTAGTCGCGGCTCGTTGAGCGTTTGACGCCTCCGGCCCCCCTGTTTTTTTCTTCGAGCGTCTCGCAAAATAAGGGTTTCATGCCATCGGCGGATGGGACGTTTTTCTTGTTTGAGGGACAGGGCTTGGACGGGGTCATGACGTACGACGTCGAAAAAATTTTAGACCAAGCGATCGCCGGTCGGCGGATCGACGCCGCGCAGGCCGTTGCGCTGTTGGAGTCGGATCGTTTGGCGTCCTTGGGCCGCGCGGCCGACGCCGTCGCGCGACGATTGCATCCCGAGCCGTTTCGCACCTACAACATCGATCGGAACATCAATTATACGAACGTCTGCGTGAGCGGATGTCGGTTTTGCGCGTTCTCGCGCAAGCCGGGCGATCCCGACGCTTACGTGCTTTCGCCCGACGAGTTGTATCAAAAAATCGACGAGACGATCGCACTGGGCGGCAACCAGATTTTGTTGCAGGGCGGAATGCACCCGGACTTGCGGCTTCCGTGGTATGAGTCGCTGTTGCGGGGCATCAAGCAGCGATACCCGACGCTCAACGTGCACGGGTTCAGTCCGCCGGAGATCGACCATCTGGCCACGACGTCCCACTGTTCGGTGACCGAGGTGCTCGAGCGATTGAAGGCGGCCGGGCTGGGGTCGCTGCCGGGCGGAGGGGCCGAGATTTTGGTCGATCGCGTTCGGCGCGAGGTCAGTCCCAAAAAAACGTCGGCCGATCGGTGGCTCGAAGTTTGTCGGGCGTGGCACCATTTGGGCGGGCGCGGGTCGGCCACGATGATGTTCGGCCATCGTGAAACGCTTGCCGAGCGAGTCGAGCATCTGGACCGTCTGCGCCGGCTTCAGGACGAGACGCACGGATTCACGGCGTTTATTTGTTGGACGTTCCAGCCGAGCCACACGGAGCTTTCGGACACGCACAAGCTGGGGGCTGTCGACTACCTCAAAATGCTTGCCGTGGCCCGGCTTTATCTCGACAATTTTGCCAATCTTCAGGCCAGTTGGGTGACGCAAGGGCTTGGGGTGGGCCAGTTGGCGTTGCGGTTTGGGGCGAACGATTTTGGCAGTTTGATGATTGAGGAGAATGTGGTGGCTGCGGCGGGCACGTGTTTTCGGACGACCGAAGCGGAAATTCGGCGTGTAATTGCCGAGGCGGGGTATCGGCCCGCACGTCGCGACGTTTTTTACGAAATTCTTGAGTAATTTTCCGAGGTTCGAGGTTAAAATAAGGTTCGTCGCCTTTTTCCACCTCGCAATCTCCTATGATTCAAGTCCACGAACTTACCAAGAGCTATTCGGACGTGCGGCGCGGACAGTTCGTGGCGCTGGACTCGGTGAGTTTTCAGGCCCGATCGGGCCAGGTCTATGGGTTGCTGGGTCCCAATGGGGCGGGCAAGACCACCGCACTGCGGATTCTGAGCACGATCTTGCGTCCGACCGGCGGCACGGCCCTGGTAAACGGTTACGACGTGTGCACACAGCCCGACCAGGTGCGGCGCTCCATCGGATTCGTGTCGGCCAACACGGCGGTGTACGATCGGATGACCGGTTGGGAGATGGTCGAGTATTTCGGCCGGCTGCACGGTCTGCCGCGCGACTTGCTGGCCGATCGGATGGAGCGGCTTTTCGCGCAACTGAAGATGAGCGACGTCCGCGACCGGTTGGGCGCGAAAATGTCGACCGGCATGAAGCAGAAGGTGTCGATCGCCCGGGCGGTGGTCCACGATCCGCCGGTGCTGATTTTCGACGAGGCCACCGCGGGGCTCGATGTGTTGGTGGCCCGGGCGCTGTTGAACACCGTGGCCGAGTTGCGCGACCAGGGCAAGTGCATCGTGTTTTCGACGCACATTCTGCGCGAGGCCGAGCGGTTGTGCGATCGCATCGCGATTATCGATCGCGGCCGGATTTTGGCCGAGGGGACGCTCGAACAATTGCGCGACGAGCATCACGAGAACGATCTGGAGGAGCTTTTCTTCCAGTTGATTACACGGCACGATCAGGAATGCCTTGAAACCGCCGCGGTGGGTGAGTGCGCCGAATGAACTTTTCCAACGTCCGACTGATTCTGGCCCGGGAAATCCGCGATCAACTGCGCGATCGGCGCACGTTGTTCATGATCGCGGTGCTGCCGATCCTGCTGTATCCGCTGCTGGGGATGAGCCTGTTGCAGGTGTCGCAGTTCATGCAGGAGCAGAAGACGCGGGTGTTGGTGGTCGGCGAGCCGCGGCTGACGGGTTTTCCGCCGCTTTTCGAGGGAAATCGGTTTGTCGAGGGCGGGCCGTCGCAACTTTTGGAGGTGCGCTTCGCACCGGATGAGCCGGAGCTTCATGACGCGGCGGATCCGCGGGCGGAGGCCGATCGGCTGGTGCGGGCGGGCCGGTACGACGCGGCGGTCTTTTTTCCGCCCGATTTCGCCACCCGGCTCGGTGAGTTCCGCGCGACGCTGCACGCGTCGGCCCGATCCACCGCGGTTGCGACGCCGCAATCGAACGGTTCGGCGAAGGTCCGTCCGCTGGGGATTCCCAGTCCCGAGATCATCTGCAACACGGCCAACGACAAGTCGCAGATTGCGTTTGTGCGGCTACATGGAATTTTGGGCCGATGGATGGAACGGATCGGGGAGGACAATTTGGCGAAGAGCGGGCTGCCGGTCGTGGCGGCTCGGCCGTTTTTGGTCCACTGCAACGACGTGTCCGACGTGGAGCATCGCGAGGCGTCGATGTGGGCGAAGATTTTGCCGATTCTGTTGTTGATTTGGGCGCTGACCGGGGCGTTTTATCCGGCCGTGGACCTTTGCGCCGGCGAAAAGGAGCGCGGCACGTTGGAAACGCTGCTGTGCAGTCCCGCCGGTCGCAACGAAATCGCGGTGGGCAAGCTGGCCGCGATCATGTTGTTCAGCATCGCCACGGTCGTGTTGAACTTGGCGAGCGTCGGCATAACCGGTTGGTTTGTGGCCGCGAAGCTGCCGGGGTTTGGACTGCCTCCGATGGCGGCGTTGGCGGCGGTTTGCGTTGCGCTGGCGCCCATTTCGGCGTTGTTCAGCGCTCTGTGTTTGGCGTTGGCCGCTTTCGCTCGAAGCACGAAAGAGGGCCAGTATTATTTGATGCCCTTGCTGCTGATCACGATGCCGCTGGTCGTGCTGCCGATGTCGCCGGGCGTGGAATTGAACCTCGGCAACAGCTTGATTCCGGTCACCGGGATCGTGCTTTTGCTGCGGGCCGTGTTGGAAGGTCATTGGTGGCATGCGATGCAGTACGCGCCGGCCGTGACGTTGGTCACGTTGTTCGCTTGTCTGCTTTCGATCCGCTGGGCCATCGAACAGTTCAACTCGGAGTCGGTGCTGTTTCGGGCGAGCGAGCGGTGGAGCGTTCGGCTTTGGCTGCGGCGGCTGTTTTTGGATCGGCCGCGGACACCGACCTTTGCGGCGGCCGTCGGTTGCGGGCTGGTGATTCTGCTGATCAATTTCTTCCTGAGTCTGTCGCACGGGATGCCGGCCGGGTTCGGCGATTTCGCCCGGATGGTGCTGATCGTGCAAATTGGCGCGATCGTCGCGCCGACCGTGGTGATGGCGCTGCTCTTGACCCGATCGCCCGGCAAATCGCTGGGTCTGACTCGACCGGCGAAGTGGTCGGCGGTGCCGGCGGCGATGTTGCTGGCCGCGGCGCTGCATCCGATGGCCAGTTTGTTGCAGCGGCTCGTGCAGCAGTTGTATCCGGTGAGCGACAGCGTGCTGCCGGCGTTCCAAAAGCTGCAAAAAATGTTTCACGACGCCGACGTTTGGCCGCTTTTGCTGCTGATCGCGGTCGTGCCGGCCATTTGCGAGGAGTTGGCGTTTCGCGGGTTCATTCTGTCGGGGTTCCGTCGCTCGAGCCGCGTGTGGCGGGCGATTTTCTTCAGTGCGATTCTGTTCGGCGTCACGCACGGCATCCTTCAGCAATCGCTGATCGCCAGCGTGTTGGGCGTGTTGCTCGGCTGGCTTGCGGTGCAGAGCGGCAGCATTCTGCCCGGCATCGCGTTTCACATGGTGCACAACGGGCTGCTGACGATCAACGGTCGGATCGTGCTGGGCGATATTCCGCTGTTGCGGCGGCTGATCGCTCCGATCGAGGGCGGCGGCGTGACGTTCGAGTGGCCGGCCGTGGCGATCGGCGCGCTGCTGGCGCTGTTGACGATGATGTGGTTCGCCCGGCTCTCAGACGATCGGTCGTCGGACGTTGTGACGGGCAAGAAAAACGCCCTGCCGCGGAGCGAGCCGCGGGAGATTGCGAGTTTGCCGTCCGAGGCGGTCGCGTGCGCAGCGATCGTCGAACGTTGATTGGCGTCTTTTTCTTGCGAAACTGCGACGGCGTCTTTACGCGAGACGCGGCTCAATATTCCTGCTTGGTGACGATGCCCGGCTGTGGAATCGGATAGCGTCCGTTGGCGTCCGGCTTTACGGGGGCGGGTCCGTCGAGCGTTAGCTGGTCGAGATTCGGCGCCATTTCGTGCTGGCAGTTGAGCATGTCGTCGAAGGTGACTTCGACGCCGGTATGGGCGGCCATGCGTCCCATCGAGGTGACCAGGCTGGCTTCGACGCCGCGTCGCGTTTCGTTGTAGGGCTTGTCGTTGCGGATGGCGTCGAACAGGTCGATCCATTCGTTGACGTAAGGGCCGAAACAGTCGATCGCGCCGGTCTTCGACTCCCAGGTGCGATCGGCCCGTTTGACGTCCAATCCCTTATAGAAGCTGGACGGGGTTCCGCAGTCGCTGGTTTTCGAGAGGACCGCCGTGCCTTTGGCGCCGTGCGCGAAGCTGCGATAGACTTGGGCGCAGCCGAGCATGCAGCGGCCGTCCATGTAGAATTTCGTGCCGTCGGCGAAGGTGTACTCCGTCGAATAGACGTCGAAGTTTTGATCGACGTAGGGGATGCCTTGGGGACTGTTGCGATAGTGGCGTCCGCCCAACGACTGGGCCTTGACCGGCCATGCGTTCTTCATCCAGCAGCAGTGGTCGATGATGTGGATGTAGAAATCGCTGTAGCAACCGCCGCTGGCCCACAGAAATCCGTGGAACTTGCGGATCTGCCATTCGACTTCGCCGACGTCGGCCGGCTTGGGCGGCAATTGCATGGTGCCGATCGGACCGTGCATGCGATAGCCGCGCAGGAGAATGATGTCGCCGATCGCGCCGTCGTGGATGCGGCGGGCGGCCTCTTGCATCGGTCGGCTGTGACGCGACATCAAGCCCACGCCGACCTTGAGGTTCTTCTTCTCCGACGCTTCGGCCTGCTCGAGCATGCGGCGCGACGTGGGGCCGTCGCTGGTCAGCGGTTTCTCCATGAATACATGCAGGCCTTTTTCGATCGCGCAGCCGAAATGGAGCGAGCGAAATCCCAACGGGGTGGCGAGGATCACGAGGTCGCCGGGCTTCAGGCAATCCATCGCCTTCCGGTAGGCGTCCAATCCGACGAACTTGCGGTCGTCCGGGACGTCCATGCGTTTGTCGAACTTCTTCTGGAGCGAGGCATGGCTGCGAGTCAAACGATCTTGAAACACATCGGCCATGGCGACCAGTTTGAGCGGCACGCCAGGAACGGTCATGGCGTTGGCCACGGCGCCGGTGCCGCGTCCTCCGCAGCCGATCAACGCCAGTTGGATCGTGTTGTTCTCGGCGGCGTGGCAGGCGGGAATGGCGACGCCCGCCAAAGCGGAAGCCGCGGCAATTCGGCTGGTGTTCTTCAAAAACTCGCGACGCGAGCCGGTGGATCGTACGTCGGATTGCATCGAAAACTCCTGAAACGAAAAGAAGGGGTGACGTTGGTGTTGAAGCGACGGATGGCTTTGCCTGGAGCGACCGGAACCCGGACGAACGACGGAGCGCCGCCGCGCTTGTCTTGCAAGCCGACGTGGCCGGGATCGGACAAAAATAGCCGCAACCGCGTTGTCATGGGACTTCGCCTGAGCGCGTGGGATGGACGGCTGCCATCAAGCGAAGGACGGCCGTCCGACGGACGACCCGGTGGCGTGAGCCCCTTCGATTATCGCAGAATTTGTTGCCCGGGACAAGACGGAATTGCGGCCGTTTTCGCCGTCAAGACTCGCGCACGCTGAATTCCAGCTTCCAGCGTTTTTGACCGGCCGTGCTCGCGCACCAAAGTTCCAGCACGCCCAATTCGGTCAGTCGGCAATGGAAGCGGACGGGCACGTAGGGCTCGTCGATCGACGCATCGGCCGGCAGCACGGCCTCCAACGAATCGGTCTCTTCGAGTTCGTCGGGCGTCCAGGTCGTCAAGCAATCGCCGGGCCGATCTTGTTTGCGCGTCGAGGAACTGAAGAAACGGAATCGGGCGGGCTCGCCGACGACCAGGCCGATCTCGCCCGAGGGCACGTCGGCCGCCGTGCCTTCTTCCATGCCGATCGGTGCGACGCACAACGCGCGCAACGGACGCGGCACGCCGGGCACCGCCAAGCCGGCGGTTTCGATGCCGACGTAGTAGGCGCGGGCCGTGCCGCCGCGGATGCGCATGCCGCCGCGCTGCTTGGTCCAGCCGTAATAGGCCGCGCCGCGCGCCACGGCGCAGTCCAAGTCGTGCTCGCCCTCCAACAGTTGCGGCGGTTGGCCCTCGAACCATCGGCCCAGCGCGTCCAACAGCCGGCGGCGCAGCAGGTCAGACTTGAACACACCGCCGTTGAACAGCAGATGCGTGGGACGAACCGGCTGGTCGGGTTGGTCGCCGTGGTCCTGTAAAAACGCCGCCAGGTGGCGCGTGACCGCCGTGTCCGACTCGAACGGCAAGCCGATTTCACGGAATCCGGACGCCGGCCGGCGCGAGGGCCGATCGGTCGCTTGGCAGAACGGCAAAAA
Source organism: Thermoguttaceae bacterium (assembly GCA_039698075.1). Taxonomy (GTDB): domain Bacteria; phylum Planctomycetota; class Planctomycetia; order Pirellulales; family Thermoguttaceae; genus JAJFVC01. Next base: position 25,452 of record JBDKTJ010000033.1, read on the forward strand.
CCCGTCGACCAACAGTTGACCGACCGCGCGGCGATCCACCTCGACCGAGACCGTGCCGCCGATCAGTTTGCGGCCGCGGCCCAGGACCGAGATGGTTTGCACGTCGGGTCCGTCGGGGGTCAGCAGCGTTTCCTTGGCGGCGCGGCACGAATGCCATAGGGCGACCGATTGCCAAGGATCGAGCGACACGCCCTTTTCGGCGAACCGGCCGGCCACGAAATGCGCCAGGGCCAGGTCCATGTTGTCGCCGCCGACCAGCAGATGATTGCCCACCGCGATGCGACGCAGCACCAACTCGCCGTGTTCTTCGGCGACGCCCACCAGAGTCAGGTCGGTCGTGCCGCCGCCGACGTCGCAGACCAACAGGGTGTCGTTCAGGCCGAGCGCGCCGCGCCAACGGTCGCCCATCGCGGACAGCCAGGCGTAGACGGCCGCTTGCGGTTCTTCCAACAGCACCAGGTCGTCGGGCAGACCGGCGGCCAACGCGGCCTCGCGGGTCAGTTCGCGGGCGCTGGCGTCGAACGAGGCCGGCACGGTCAGCACCACTTTTTGTTGGGCGATCGGGGCTTCGGGATGCGACGCTTCCCAGGCCGAGGCCAGATGTTCCAAATAGCGTTGCGATGCGGTGACCGGCGAAATCTTCGGAATCTCGGAGGCGGCGTTCCACGGCAGGATCGGCTGCCGGCGATCGACCCGGCTGTGGCCCAACCACGATTTGGCCGCGGCCACCGTGCGGTCGGGCATCTCGGCGCCCTGGCGGCGGGCCCATTCGCCGACGGCGAAATCGCGATGCCGGGCCCAAGGCAAATCGAGCGACCCGCCCGACTTCTCTTGGGCCGTGGCCAAGTATAGAAAACTCGGCAGCATGACGCGCGACTCGACCGTGGCCGACGCGACCAATTGCGGCGCCGACAACAACTCAACCCGCGGCGAATCCGCGTCCAACGGCGCAAAGGCCAACACGCTGTTGGTCGTGCCCAGATCGATTCCGATGACGTAAGTTGCAGGCATGATTCAAAAACTCGCGTCGCGGGCCGCTATGGGATCTCGACTTCCACAGGGGCCACGACGCGCGCGGCTTCCTGACTGCCGGACCAGGTGGGCAATTCGCAGCGGGTCGCCTCCCAGCCGGGATGAACCAATCGGCCGTGGAACGGCGGCCGGCCCGACAGATTGCCGGTCAGACGCCAACGGCCGGGATCGAAACCGGCGGGCACGTCGATCGGGTCGCCTTCCGAGCCTTCCGTGGCAGGCTGCAACGCAAACATCCGGTTCAACACCGCGCCGCAATCGCGATGGACGTCGCGGACGGCCGCGCCGATTTGCGCGTCGCTATAGTCGGCCAGCGATTCCTGAATGAAATCGACGAATCGGGCCTCGCGTTGCAGCGTGGCCAGCAGCGCGATCGCGTCGTTGCGAGTCGGCGATTTTTTTGCCACCGCCGGCGATGGTTTTGCGACCGGCGCCGCTTCGGGGGCCGAGGCCGGTTTTTCTCGGCGCGTGGTGAGCAAGCCGATCAGCCAGCCAACCAAGAGACCGGCGGCCAACAGCGCCAGTCCGGAGTAACAGCAGTGGAGTTGACACATAGCGATGCCCCGTTGAGGAATGTCCGGACAGGCTGACAACCTGTCCTACGGAATACGAAGTCGTCTATTATAGCCCGGCGTTTGCTGAATAAAACCCCCAGGGACGCGGCCGGTGGGTTGTGTGTTTTACGAAAGCAACTCGCGGTAGACGGCTGCAACGCCGGCAGCCATCGCGGCGTCGGAAAACCGCTCGGTCTGACGCGTATGGGCGCTGCGACGCATCGACGACCAATCGGGCTGACCGTCGATCAGTCGGCCGATCGCTTGGGCCAACCGGTCGGCGTCGCCGGGCGGGACCAGCACGCCGTCCTGGCCGTCGCGGATCACCTCGGGCACGCCGGCCACGCGCGTGGCGACGACGGGCACGCCGGCGGCCATCGCTTCGAGCACGACCATCGGCAGGCCCTCGCCAAACAGACTGGGCAGCACGAGCGCGTCCATCCGCTGCAACTGGTCGGGCACCCGATCGATGAAACCGGTCCAGGCGACCTGATCGTGCAGACCGAGTCGGCGGACTTGATTGAGGATTTCCGCTTGATACCGCGGCGACTCGAACGCGCCGATCGCGCGGAGCCGCACGATCTTGCCTTGTTGACGCAGGATCGCCATGGCGTCGAGCAGCACGTCGAGCCCTTTGCGCGGCCGAAACAGCGCCACGACGCCAAGCGTCCACGGATCGATCGGCCGGGGGCGGTCGGTCCACGGCATCACGGGCACGCCGTTCGGAACGACGCGAATCCGCGACGGATCAAAACCCTCGTGGGCCACATGGTCGGCGATCGATTGCGAAACGGCAATGACCCGGGCCGCGCGGCGCAGACTGCGGCGCTCGATCAGACCGTTGAGCCGGTCGATCCACAATCGCGCGCTGTCGTGCGAGGTCGGGCTGTGGGCGTGAAAAATCATCGGCACGCCGGTTTTGGACGCCGCCAACGCGCCGATCATCAACGCGCGAACCGAGTGGCAATGGATCAGGCGGTAGCCGTTTTGCCGAACCAACTCGGCCACGCGAAAGCCCGACCGAAGATCGAGCCGTCCGTGCATCGAGACGTCGAACAGCGGCGACTCGCGCCACTGGCGGCATTCGGCGAACAGGTCCAGCTTGACGCACGCAAACCCGACCGAAAACCCCAGCGACGGCAACCGCTCGGCCAGCAGGTCTTGCACGCGTTCCGCGCCGGCGTAGTATTCGCCGTTGATCACATGCAACACGCGGACGGTCGCCGCGGTCGGTTGGGGCGGCAAGGTCACGACGGCGGCGTTGGACTCAGCAGTGATCGAAGACATAGGAGGGGATTAGGGATTAGGGATTAGGGATTAGGGATTAGGGATTGGATGAGTGTCCTAATCCCTACTCTTTAATCCCTTTTCTCAATACGCATTTCTTTTGGAAAACACCACCAACACGGTTTTCATCAGGATTTTCATATCGAGCCAAAGCGACCACTCGCGGATGTAGCGGTGATCGCATTCGATGCGTTTTTGCATTTTTTCGGGCTGGTCGGTCTCGCCTCGCCAACCGTTGACCTGCGCCAAGCCCGTGATGCCGGGTTTGACTTTGTGGCGGAGCATGTAACCGACGATTTGGTCGCGATATTCCTCGTTCAAGGCGTTGGGGTGCGGACGCGGTCCGACCAGCGACATGCTGCCGCCGAGCACGTTGAACAACTGCGGCAACTCGTCAAGCGACGTGCGACGCAGCAGCGCGCCGAACCGGGTCACGCGAGGATCGTCGCGTTGGGCCTGGACGGCGTCGGGTCCGTCCTCGCAAACGGTCATCGTGCGGAACTTCCACACGCGGATTTCACGGCCGTCCAATCCGTAGCGGCGCTGTCGAAAGAACACCGGGCCTGGCGAGGTCAGCTTGACGCCGGCGGCGATGATCGCCATCGGCACGGCCGCCAGCAGCAACGCGAGGCTGCCGAACACAAGATCGGAAAGCCGCTTGGCCAGCCCATCGATCCCGTAGAACGGCGTTTCAAAAACGCTCACCACCGGAAGCCCCAGGATGTCGCTCCAGCGCGAGTGCAGCAGTTGGAAGACGAAAAAGTCCGGCACGACATAGACCGAGGCCGTCGTGTCGCCGAATTGTTCGAGGATGCCGCGGATGCGATCTTCGGCGCGCATCGGGAAAACGATGTAGATGCGATCGATCTGGCCGTCGCGGGCCAACTGGATCAGGTCGGCGATCGTGCCGAGACGCGAGCCCAACGATTCGGGGATCGGAGGATTGCGGTCCGGAGGGCGGTCGTCGAAAAAGCCCACCAGTTGAAGGCCCATTTCCGGCGATGCATTGATGTTGCGCGCCAGTTGGAATCCCAATTCGTTGACGCCGACGATGGCGAACTTGCGGGCTTTGTAGCCGAGCGAAAGGAGGACTCGCTGCACGGCGCGGGTCAAACCGCGACACGCCGCGATCAACACGGGCGTCAGCAGCAGCCATGTGGTCATTGAAAGTCGGGAAAACTCGGCGGTCTGTTTCGTGGCGAACGCCAGCGTCAGCAGCAGGACGCCCGTGCAAAACCAACAGCCCGATGCGCCGACGATCTCGCGCCGGATCGACACGCCGCGCCAACTTCGATGCAACCCGATCAACTCGGCCAACAGACCGTAGACGATGATGGCCACGGCCGCGGCGACCAGATAATGGTCGGTCGTCGTGGTGGGCTGGCCATGGACGCCGATCGCCAAACCGGCGGCGATGCAACCGGCGTCGGACAACCGATACCATGCGCCCCGGATCGACCACTGTTGATAAATCGGCTGAGGTTTCAGCACGGGTTTCTTCCCCAACTTCTTTCCCAAACGTGGAAAACCGAAACAGGGGCGGGCTACAACGTTCGATGGGTGTGCAGCCGTCGTCCAGCCCCGGTCGGACCTGTTTGAGTGTGGACAAATATAGGTCAAAGTGAGTCGAAAATTGGGCCACGGAGCCACAAAGTCGCCGCCGGACGCGAACCACCTGGCAAGGAGGCGAGGTTGCACCCCAGTTTTACCAATACCGCCAGGGTTCCTGTTATTGCCGTTTGGCCGCTTGCGATTTTGCGAAAGCTTGGCAAGTCGCGTCGTTTTGCGAGATTTCTTGTGAAATCGCAAGCGGTTGGAACGTTCCAAGGGAGACGCCCCACCGTTTGCGCAGAAGAGCCGCCACGCACTTTCAAGTTGGAATGTGTTTAAGATTCATAAACTTCCTGTTTTATCAAGCGTTGCGCTTTTTCTTCCGATACCTAATATGGCGGAAATAGCGAGTTTGCCGCATATTCTTGGGTGGTTTTCGCAGTGAACGGCAACATGAAGACCGTGGTGGCAGCCCTCGTCGCCGTGTGGGCGTGCGGCTCGCTTGTATGGGCTCAGACGACGGACGGTCTGACCTCGTCGTCGGAATCGGTCCCGGACGTGGTCGCCCGATTGAACCAACTGGAGGCGGAAACCCAATCGCTTCGGGCCGAGGTGCAACGGCTCCGCGAGCGGCCCATCCGATTGCCGCCGGTTTCGGGCACGGCCACCGCGGTCGATTCGGATGCGGACGTCGCGACGCAGCCCACCGTCGAAGAGCTTCGCGGCGAGATGAAACGGATGGCGTGGCGCAAAGGCGATTTCAGCGTTACGCCGTATGGAATCCTTTGGGGTAGCTCGGTGTACGCGACCCAACGCACCTCGCCCGGCTCGTACACAATGTTCGTGCAGTCGGGCAGCACAGGCCAGGAGAGCGAGTTTCTGGTCGACGGTCGCAACACGCGGCTCGGCCTCGATGTGTTGGGGCCGCAGATCGCGTGGCTCGACGACGCACAGACCGGCGGCAAGGTGGAAATCGATTTTCAGAACAACGCGCTGAATGTGTTGTCGGGCGAAAACAAATCGAGCGTGTTGTTGCGGCACGCCTACGTCGAGACCAAAAACGATGAGTTCCGGCTGCTGGCCGGTCAGACGTGGGACGTCATTTCGCCGCTGAATCCCGGCATGTTGCTGTATTCGGTGGGCTGGTGCGGCGGCAACATCGGATATCGCCGGGCGCAGTTGCGAGGCGAACGTTTTTGGGCCTGTTCCGATACGTCGCTCTTGACCGCGCAGTTTTGCATGGCCTCGCAGGCGTTCGTCGATAATATGTCGACCAAAACGCCCTCCGGAACGCTCAGCGGCGAACCGTCCGATTGGCCGATCCTCGAAGGACGCACGGCCTGGACGATCGGCGACCGCGGGCCGGATGGGCTGCCGATCACGGTGGGCCTCTCGGGCCACATTGGCCAGCAAGGGTTCAACTACACGTATGTCGACGGCGGCGGCAAGTCGGTGACCGATTCGGACAACCGTTGCCGCACCTGGTCGGGCAATCTCGACATTCGCATCCCGATCACTCATAGGCTCGGACTGCAAGGCGAATGCTATGTCGGCGAAAACCTCGGCACGTTTTTGGGCGGCATCGGGCAGGGCGTCGACCCGATCGGCTTGAATACGATCCGCGACGCCGGCGGTTGGTTCGAGGTCTGGTATTTTTGGACCCCAACGCTGCACAGCCACGTCGGCTATTCGGTGGACGATCCGAACGATCACGACATTCATTATTTCGCCGGAAAAACGTACAACCAGTTTTACTACGGCAACATGATTCTCGACGTGACCAAGAATTTCCAAGTCGGATTGGAAGTCTGCTCGTGGCGAACGCTCTACCGCGATGAGTTGCCCGGCGATTCGGTCCAGACGGAGTGCGTGGTGAAATACGGGTTTTAGGGAAATCCGGTTATGTTCGGGGTTTGTAAATCCCTGGAGTTTTTGGTAAATCTTGCGTAATTGATCGTGACAGCCATGACGGACGACGCTACAATCCGGCCGACCACGTCCCTCGGCGAAGGAACGTTTTCTTCGCGTTGTACATTCGGTATGCGTCAGAAAGGTCCATCGATTGGCTTCGCGTTGGGATGCACAAGAAGCCGGCTTGCCGGTTCGGCGAGGACGAAAGCTTGACGGCCGAGGCGATTTGCGGACGGGTCGGCCGAACGGGCGTGGGGCGATGCTGCGATGGGACGACGCCCATTGCGATTTGGCCGAGTTCTTGCGTTATCCGCAACGGATGTCGGAGCCCGAGTTCTACGCGGCGGCCTATCCGCGCATGTTGTTGTCGCGGAAGCTCGAAGAGCGGCTTTTGGACTTGTTCCAAAAAGGCTACGTGAAGGGCACCGTGACGATGAGCGCCGGCAACGAGGCGACGGCGGTCGGCATGACGATGCCGTTGCGACCGGGCCGCGACGTGGTGTCGTTGTTGCACCGCGATTTCGCCGGTCATTTGGTGTTGGGCGCCACGCCGCATCAGTTGTTGTGCCAATATATTGCGAACGCCGACAGCCCGACGCACGGCCTCGAAGGCAACGCGCATCATGGCGACGCCGCGGCGCGACGGTTCCCGATGATCAGCCACTTGGGCAAAATGCCCAGCCTGGTGGTCGGCGGCGTTTGGGCCGCGCGACAGGCCGGCGAGGACGCCTTGGGACTGGTCGTCATCGGCGACGGCGGCAGCAGCACCGGCGAGATCCACGAATCGCTCAACGTGGCCTCGGTCCGACAGTCGCCGGTCTTGTTCCTGATGCAAAACAATCACTATTCGTTTTCGACGCCGACCCGGCTGCAATATCATTGCCGGCGGTTGTCCGATCGGGCCCAGGGCTACGGAATTTCAGGCCGCACGATCGACGGCTTGGATGCGTGGCTGGTGTATTCGACCGTTTGCGATGCGATGGAGGAGATGCAGCAGACGGGCCTGCCGATGTTGCTGGAGTGCATGACGCTTCGGCTATATGGCCACGCGGCGTACGACAAGTGCGACTACGTGCCGGCCGATCTGATGCGGCAGTGGCGAGAGTTGGACCCGTTGCCCACCGCAAGGCGAAAATTGTTGGACGTCTGTGAAATGTCCGAGGCGTCGGTCGTGGCCGTCGAAAAGATGATCGACGAAGAGGTCCGCGCGGCCGTGGTCAAGGCGATGGCCGTCGAGCGGCCCGATCCGTCGCGCCACCCGATGACGGCGTTCGCCGAGTCCGGACCGCTGGAGGTGAAGCCGTATCGCACGCCGAGAGTCAAAAACGGCGAGGCGGTCGTTCGAGCGTTGGACTATTTGTTGGAGAACAATCCGAAGGCGTTTTTGCTCGGGCTCGACGTGGGCACGTATGGTTCCGCGTTCAAGACCTGCAAGGGGTTGATCGAGCGTTACGGGCCGGATCGGGTGGTCGACATGCCGATTTGCGAGCCGGCGACCATCGGGTTTGCGTTGGGGGCGTCGCAGACCGGCGGGTTGCCGATCGTCGAGTTTCAATTCGCCGATTTTTCGACCGAGGCCGTCACGCAGTTGGGTTTGAACGCCGGCAGTTGGTGCTTTCGAGCCGGCCGGCCCGCCCCAATGCTGATTCGATTGCCTTGCGGCGGCGGGCTGACGATGGGCGCGTTTCATTCGGGCGAGTTCGAGGGCCTGTGGTCGCGGTTTCCGGGCTTGAAATTGTTGTATCCGGCCACGACTCAGGAAACGTTCGAGGCCCTGGTGGCGGGCTTTTACGATCCGAATCCGTGCCTGGTGTTTGAACATAAATTGCTCTACTGGAGCAAGGGCGGCGAGATCGACTTCGACGGCAATTTGGAGTCGGTTTGGCGACCGCGCCGTTACACCGAGGGCGACGAGCTTACGCTGGTGGCCTTTGGCGCGATGGTGCACGAGTGTCTGGCCGTGGCCGCGCGAAGCCCACGGTCGATCGAAGTCTGGAACCCGTTCGTGTTGCAACCGATGGATCTTGGGCCGATCTTGGAATCGGTGTGCAAAACGGGGCGGCTGGCCGTGGTGCAAGAGTGCGGCGCGTCGCAAGGGCTGGGCGATCATGTGATCGCGACGGTTTGCCGCGAGGCCTTCGGCGCGTTGCGATGCCGGCCGCAGTTGATCGCGGCGCCCGATTTGCCGGTGCCGTTCGCGCCGGAATTGGAGTCGTATTGTCGTCCGAACGGCCAGCGTATCGAAGCGGTGGTCGATAAAATGGTCCGGGAGGGATGATGGAAGGCCCGATGTTCAAGATGCCGTTGTATCTGCCGGCCCAGGGCGCCACCGAGGTCGAGGCGACAATTATTGAATGGCACGTGGCCGAGGGCGACCGATTTCAAAAGGGGCAGGCGCTGGTCCAGGTGGACAGTGCGAAATCGGTGTTCGACTTCGAGTCGCCTTGCGACGGACTGTTGATTCGCCGCTTCCATTTGGAGGGCGAGACCCTGCCTTTGACCGACGCAATCATGGAAATTGAAACGAGCGACCCGGCGATGCGCGATTGGATTCCACCGGCGGCGACTGGCGAATTTCCGGCCCCACGCGTGGAGACGGCGTCGCGCGCGGCCGATCGCGGACCGAAGCTTCAGCCGACCGTGTTGTTGGGGTTCGGCGGCTACGTGCCGGCTCGCGTGGTCGACAACGCCGAACTGGTCGCCGATTTTCCGGAAATTACGGCCGAGTACGTTTATCAAGTGACGGGCATCAAGCATCGCCACTGGGCGGACGCCGACGAAAAGCCGTCGGATATGGCTTATCAAGCGGCGTTGGAAGCGATTCGCGACTCGGGCATTGCGGCCAAGGAGATCGACGCGGTGATCGTGGCCACGACCACGCCCGACGTGGCCATGCCTTCGACGGCTGCGATCGTCCAAGACCGGCTCAATCTGCAAACCATTCCCGCCTTCGATTTGAACGCGGCCTGCTCCGGCTGGCTGTACGCGGTGTCGGCCGCGCGGGGCATGATCGTCTCGGGCGTGGCCCACAATGTGTTGACCATCGGCGTCGACATGCAGTCGCGGTTGCTGGACCATTCGGACCGCAGCGCGTATTTTCTGTTCGGCGACGGGGCGGGCGCGTCGATCATCTCGTCGGGCGTCGAAGGGCATCGGATTCATGACGTGTTGCTGGGCGCGGACACGCGCGGCCTGCATTTGGCCCACCGCGACGAGCCCGGCTACTTGATCCGCAACGGACAGAACGGCGTCGATCCGTGGATTCGCATCGACGGCCACGCGCTGTTCCGGTTCGCCGCCGAAAGTTTCACGGAGATCATCCGCGAGTCGATGGATCGCAACGGCTGGACGGAGGAGGATGTGCGGTGGATCGTGCCGCATCAGGCGAACGGCCGGATTTTGAAGGCCGCGGCGCGTCGCAGCCGCTTGGGGTTCGATCGGTTCTTGATGAACGTCGAGCGGGTCGGCAACACCTCGAGCGCGAGCATTCCGCTGGCGCTGGTCGAAGCCGGGGACAAGATCCATCCCGGCGACAAGTTGATTCTGTGCTCCGTCGGCGCGGGAATGACCACGGCCGCCATCGCGGTCGAGTGGTGACGCGGCCTTCGCGCGGGCGTCAAGTGCCCCAATCGCGGGCGTAACGGAAGTCGCGGTCCATCGTTCGGGTCGACAGCTTCGCGATCACCGGCATCCGTCGCTTGTAATGATTTCGCCGGATCATCGTCGCCACGCGGTCGACGAACTCGGCCGCAAAACCGGCTTCGAGCAGCTCGGCCCGGCGCCAGCGGCGATCGACCATCAGCGCCAACAGCCGATCCACTTCCGCATAGGTGAAGCCCAGTTCGCCTTCGTCGGTCTGTCCGATCCAAAGGTCGCCGGTCGGTTCTTTGTGCAGGATCGAATCGGGCACGCCGAGCTGAGCGGCCAGCGCGTAAAGCTGCGTCTTGTAGAGATCGCCGACCGGATTGATCGCCGAGGCCATGTCGCCGAACTGGGTGCCGTAGCCGAGGAGCAATTCGCTCTTGTTGCTCGTGCCGGCCACCAGCGCGCCGAACGACGCGCTTTGATCGTAGAGCACCGTCATCCGCTCGCGGGCGCATTTGTTCGCCCGGCGCAGTTGCGAGGCGTCCGGGAATTGCGAGAAATAGGCGTCGATCGCGCCGGTGATGGGCACGTCGATGGTTTGGACGCCCAACTGATCGACGACGGCGCGGCTGTCGCGGCGCGTGGCCTCGCTGGAGGTTTTGTAAGGCATCGTGACGGCCAGCACGTTTTCAGGGCCGAGCGACTTGGCGCACAGGAACGTGACGACGGTGGAATCGATGCCGCCGGACAGCCCGACCACCGCTCGCTGAAACCCGGCCCGGCGAATTTCCTGCCGAATGAATCGACAGAGAATCTCCGCGACCAGCTCGGGGTTGATGTTCAGACAGTTTTTGGCGACGTCACGGGCGATCATACTTCTTTCGCTTGATCCGCAAAAATTCTTCGAGCGTGACCAGCAGGCGTTCGTCGCGGGCCAGCGGCATGATGAGCCGTTGACGCCGCCATTCGGCCGGATCGAACACGGCGGTGGTCAGCGATTCGTCGAGCATCGGGGCCTGCGCGACCGCGCGTCCGTCGGGGCCAACCGCCATGCTGCCGCCCCAGAAACACAGGCCGTCCTCGAAGCCCACGCGATTGACCACCAACACGGCGGCGCCGAGCAGTTGGGCGAACGTTTTGGACAGTTGTTCGTAGGTCTCGGCCGTGCGGACCACCGGGCCGTCGACGCCTCGGGCGGGCGAGTTCGACGTGCACACCAGCAGGTCGATCTCCTCGGCTTGCAGGATCGCGACCGCCGAAAGATGCCAAAAATCCTCGCAGATCAAAATGCCGACGCGGCCGAACCGCGCGGTGTCGAATGCGAAGAACCGGTCGCCCGCGGCGAAGTATCGCTGCTCGTCGAACAGTCCATAGGTGGGCAGATAGACCTTGCGATGAAGGTGCGCGACCCGGCCGCCTTCGGCCCAAATCGCGGAGTTGTAAAACCGGTGGCGGGGCGACTCTTCGACCAGTCCGACCACCAGGGCCATCGGACCGGCCGCGTCGATCAGTTGTCGGATTTCCGGGCCGTCGGGCGAGATGGCCAGATCGGGCACCATGTCGCGGATGAAGTAGCCGGTCAGCGACAGTTCGGGAAAAACGATCAGGTCGGCATGTTGGCGACGCGCGGCCTCGATTTGTTCGAGATGCAGCGTCAGGTTGCGTTGCAAGTCGCCAAGCACCGGCGCAATCTGAGCCATCGCCACCCGCAGCACGCCGGGCGGATCGGAGGCCGATTCAGTCGATGGGTTGGTGACATGGGACGGCGCCATTCCGTTGTATTATAGCTTCCCCAGCACCGCTCGGATGCTTTGCAACAGGTCTTCACGGGTTTGTCGGCTGTTTTCGATGTCGAACCAAAGGACCCGGCCGCCAGCGTCGACCAGGAAAATTCGCGGCATTTTCTTGTCTTTGGCCACTCGGGCGAACAGCTCGCCCCGGGCGTCCAGCAAAATGGGGAACGTCACGCCGGTTTGAGCGATTTCCTTTTGGACCAGGGCCGGCTCGTTGCCCACGTTGATGCCGATCGCCTGGACGCCCTTCGCGCCAAACGGTTCAACCACTTCTTTCATTAAATCCTGCAAAACCACCGGGGCGGTCAGTTGCGAACGATGGTCCGGGCCGATCGTCCAAAAACAAACGACCGAAAGCTTCGGACCGTACAGACTTTCCAGCGAGTGCGACTTGCCGCCGACGTCGGGCAGGCTGACCTCGGGCAGCGAATCGCCCACTTTGACCAGACACGTTTCGCTCAACGCCCCGCTGAGCACGACTTTGGCGATCGTCGACGGCGGGACGATCGGCTGCGGTTTCGGACGTTGGACCAAAACCTTTGGGGCAGGCTTCACGACTTGCGCTGTCTCCGTAGGCGACGGCTGCGGCGTTGCGGACTCCTGCGACGCAGGCGACGTGCTGGTTGCGGCGGGCTTCGGAGGCGTCGTGGTTTCGGAAGTTTTGGACTGGCACGCGCCGCACAGAATGCCTAGTATCGCCAAACTGACAATCCGAGAGCAATTGCGGAGCAACATCCTTCGTTTCTCCTTGGACGAAAAGGACGCGACGGACTGCCGGCCTGTCGGACTTACGGGACGGATCGGCGATCGGTGTCGCATGGACCGGGCAGGTTGGCAACCTGTCCTCTCGATAGTCTGGCGCGCGCGAGGCGTTTCGTCAACGGGTGGTTTTGACGCCCAATTCGCGCAGTTGCTTGGCGTCGACCACGCCCGGGGCGCCGGTCATCAGATCGGTGGCTCGTTGCGTCTTCGGAAAGGCGATCACATCGCGGATGTTGTCGAGCCCGCCGAACAACATGACGACCCGATCGATGCCCAGCGCGATTCCGCCGTGCGGCGGCGCGCCGTATTGCAGGGCGTCGAGCAAGAATCCAAAGCGTTCGCGGGCCGTCGCTTCGTCGATGCCCAGCAGCCCGAACACCTCGCTCTGAAGCTGCTGGTCGTGGATACGAATGGTGCCGCCGCCCGCCTCGTAACCGTTGATGACCAAGTCGTAGGCTTGAGCCCGGCATTTTTCGGGATTCGTCTGCAACAGCTCGCGGTCTTGCGGACGCGGCGAGGTGAACGGATGGTGCATTGCGGTCCAGCCGCCGGTTTCTTCGTCGGGGGCGAACATCGGAAACTCGACGATCCACGAAAAGTTCATGGTCGAAGGATCGTAGAGCTTCAACTCCGCGCCGAGCCGCTTTCGCAGGGCGTACAACGCCTTGCAAGTAATTTCAAACTTATCGGCGACGATCAACAACAGGTCGCCGGGCGCGGCGCCGAGTCGTTGGCCGATGCGGGCGAGCAGCTCGGGCGAAAAATTCTTTGCGATCGGCGAGGCCAGCCGGCCATCCGATTCGACTTTGAACCACGCGAGCCCCTTCGCGCCGAAGTTTTCGACGACGAAAGCCGTCAGCTCGTCGATGCCTTTGCGCGAGTAGCGATCGGCGGCGCCCGAGGCGTTGATTCCTCGCACGCGGTTGCCGGACTCGGCCGCGCCGCGAAACACGTTGAACTCGGACTCGCGGGCCAGGTCGGTCAGGTCGGTCAGCTCCATGCCAAAACGCAGGTCGGGCGCGTCGTGGCCGAACCGCTCCATGGCCTCGTCGTAGGTCATGCGCGGCAACGGCAGCGAGACGTCCAGGCCCAAAATGTCCTTGGCCAATCGAGCCACCAGGCCCTCGATGATGCCCATGATGTCGTCCATCGTGATGAACGACATTTCGAGGTCCAGCTGCGTGAACTCCGGCTGGCGGTCGGCCCGAAGGTCCTCGTCGCGGAAACACTTGGCCACTTGAACGTAGCGGTCGTAGCCTGCGACCATCAGGATTTGCTTGTACAACTGCGGCGATTGCGGCAGCGCGTAAAATGTGCCCTGCTGAACGCGGCTTGGAACCAGGTAGTCGCGGGCGCCCTCGGGCGTGCTTCGGCCCAGCATCGGGGTCTCGATGTCGATGAACCCGAGCGCGTGGCAATAGTCGCGCATCGTCTTGACGATCTGACTGCGAAGCTGCAACGTCTGTTGCATTTCGGGGCGACGCAGGTCGATGAAGCGGTACTTCAGCCGGATGTCCTCGCCGGGCAGATCTTTGGCGGTCGGCTGGAACGGCGGCGTGGCGCTTCGATTGAGGATTTCGAGATGTTGGGCCCGGAGCTCGATTTCGCCGGTGTCGAGTTTTGGGTTGACGGTGCCCTCGGGCCGGCGAGCCACTTTGCCGCGGACGAGAATGACGTATTCGGATCGGAGCGTTTTGGCGGCGTGCAGGGTTTCGTCGCCGCTTTCGGGGGCGAAAACCACTTGGGTCTTGCCGTAGCGATCGCGCAGGTCGATGAACAACACCCCGCTATGGTCGCGGTAGGTGTCGACCCAACCGCACAGGGTGGCCTGTTGTCCGACGTGTTCCAGACGCAACTGACCGCAAGTATGAGATCGCAACAAGTTCGGAATCCTCGGCAAAAGGCGTTTTAGAGGGCCTCAAAAATCCGCGCGAATCCATTACTATACGCTGGGTGATCGGCGTCTGTCAACGGAGGGGGGGGTGAAAAGTCGGGTGCCGTGGTCACGGCGCCCGTGCTTGCCGACGGGGGGACGCGGGGAATTGTTGCGTCAAGAAAAAATTATCCGTCGCGGGGGTCAGACCGCGACGGGTTAATTGAATCGGCGACGAGTTGTCGTTCCGGTCGATTCCAAAACTGCTGCCGGTCGCGGGAGACTCGGCAGGATGGTTTGGGATCGGACAGGGGCTCAAACGAGCTCTTTTTTCGCGCCAATGAGGGTTCGCATCCGCTCGGCCAACAAGGCGGCGTCGAACGGCTTCTTGAACGTCTCGTTGATGCTCGAACGATCGAAGCTCAGCGAGCTGCCGTCGTCGGGCAACAAGGCGATCAGAATCACTTCCGAAAACTCGCTGTTTCGGCGGAGGTTCTGGCAAATCTGGAGCGCTTCGTTGCGCCCGATCGAGAAATCGACGATAATGCAGTCCGGATGGAAGCTCTCGGCTTGGATGCCGGCGTCGAAACCACTGGCGGCGACGGCAGCTTTGAACGAGCGCTCCAAAGGCAGCTCACGCTTGAGGTTCTCGATCAAGACCTGGTCTTGAGCAACGATCAAGACCTTGGCCATGGCTTCGTCTTCCAAATCGCCCAGCGGCATTCCATGTTCCTTAAGGAACTTGATCAAATACTCGCGTGGAATGCGCCGGTCTTGCGATCCGGGGATGCGGTAACCCTTTAGCCGGCCCGAGTCGAACCACTTGCTAACGGTGCGCGGGGCCACCTTACAAATTTTGGCGACCTGACCAGTTGTGAAGACCTTCATCGCAGGCTCTCCGATATACAATTCACGTTGGTTTGGGTTTTGTCTCGGCCGAACGGTCGTCGGTCGAGCGTCTTTCGGTCCCTTGTTATCTGCGGACACGCCCTCTTCGCGCTCCGTCGTTTTCCGATGTCTCTCGGTGAAACATCGGCCTTCCGCAGACCTCTGGGTCGGGACCTCCGTAATTTCGCTTCACTTGCTTGGCTGTGGTTCAGCTCCTTCTGACCCGCGCCGCACTCATTACATCGGCAACCAGGGTATCCGGAAGTCAGAGAAAATCCGTAAAATAGGGAAGGTTGGTTTCAACCTCACTATTTTGATTGACTCGAACTCCAGGAATATCTTTCGAAATACCCGTGGTCGGCAGAGGTGGGACAAGCGTACCGCCAGCCTGAAGCACATCGGCACATGGCGGAAGGCCGTAAGAACGGTCTTGTGGCAGGTTCCCCCCTGTCGTTCCTTGCTCCAGGCTCGACATTCACTTACGTTCCTGTCATGCCTAAGAGCAAAGCTTCCGTTTGTTTACTTCGATCCCCGTAGGGGTAAGACTTTAGAGACTTTCTCCGGTCTTAGCGAGCAATCCGAAAAAATTGGCTCGGCGGACCGTGCGGATCGTAAGAGTTGAGACGATGGAATCGACGTAATCTGTTGCAACAACTAGACTTCCCACAATCGGTCAGAAAAACCTTACCGATTGTGGAAAATGTGAGGGCGAAAAACGACGCCCCAGAACTGTGATGACCACCCTGCGTTCGTCCCTGGTTGCTTTAAACGAGAATTAGTGCGGTTTCACTCTCGATGAGGGCGATTCAGTCGCCGAGTGGCTTGTCACGTCTGCGCACTTTCGCCAAACAAACACTCCCACCCCTCTCCATAAGGAAAGAGGTGGGAGTTTGTGGACGTCTTTCTTGTTTTTTGAGCTCACGGAGCGTCGGAAGCCGGCGGGGCCGGATCTTTGCCATCGATCCAGGGACCGGCCAAGTCCATATACGCGGGCGGTTTCAGCAGGCTGCCCTTGTCGCCGGCCTTCCAGCCGGGCAAGTGATGGGGCTTGGCTCGCTCCTTGGACATCTTTTCCCACAGGCCCGGCCAGTTCGGGTTGACGTCGGACACTTGGCCGTTGTTGCAGAAGAAGACCTTGCCTTCGCGATAGCTTTTCACGGCGAGGTTGACGGTGGTCACGGCGGCGGCGCCCAATTCGGGGTCGTTGTTGACCAGGGCCGGGTCGCCGGCTTCGATCGCGTCGACGTAATTCTTGAAATGGACGTCGTCGATTTTTTTGACCTTTTCGACTTCGATCTTGTGCGGTTTCAGACTGCCGTCGCCGGTGATTTGCGGACGTTCGGGCAGGAAATCGAACTTGTCCAGTCCGTAGGAGTTGTCGAAGACGAACGTGCCGAAGTGGCCGCGGATGGCGACGGGAATCGGGGCCATCATGGTGGACATCGACGACGAGATCAGCAGTTGACAGCCCTCGTTGTAATCGGCCGCCAAGGTGGCCAGATCGGGCACGT
>JBDKTJ010000034.1:0-3947 GCA_039698075.1 Thermoguttaceae bacterium
ACGCGGCCGTCTTGAACGCCTGCTCCGAGCTGTCGACCGGATGGTGCTTGCCGAAGAACACTTCGACGCAGATGTTTTGCACCTTGTAGCCGGCGATCACGCCGCGTTCGAGCCGCTCGCGGAAACCTTTTTCCACGGCCGGCATGAAGTTGCCCGGGATCGTGCCGCCGACGACCGAATCGATCCACAGGAAGTTGTTCGCCGCGTCGTAATGCGTTTCTTTCAACGACGGGAATCTGGCCTTCGTGGCCCACTCCTCGACCACGACGTCCTTCGGCAACGGATACATGCGGATGTGCACTTCGCCGAACTGGCCGCGTCCGCCCGTCTGCTTCTTGTGCCGATACATGCCCTCGGCGTTGGCCTGAATCGTCTCGCGATAAGGGATCTTCGGCTCGCGCGTTTCAACCTCGACCTTGTCGCGCCGCTTCAACCGTTCGCGGAGAATCTGCAAGTGCAGCTCGCTCATGCCGGTGATGACCATCTCCTTGGTCTGCGGATCCAGATCGCGATGGAACGTCGAGTCCTCCTCGCAAATCTTCTGCAACGCGCCGGACAGTTTGCCTTCGTCGCCGCGGCTCTTCGGGCTGGCGGCCAACCCGACCATCGGCCTCGGGAACGGGATCGGCGGCAGCGTCAACTCGCCGATCGACGTGCCGGTGTGCAAATCCTCGGCCTTCGCGACGGCCACGATTCCGCCCGGGCCGACCTCGTCGATCGGTTCGGTCGTTTCGCCTTGCACCTGGAACAGCCCGGCCAACTTGACCGGCTTCCGAATGCCGACGACCGGCACGTTCGAGTCTTTTTTCAGCGTGCCCGAAAAGACGCGGATGAAACTGAGTTTCTGGACGAACGGGTCGACGCGGGTTTTGAACACCTGGGCGACCAGCGGAGCGGCCGGATCGATCTTCATCTCGACGTCTTCGCCGGCGGCATTTTTGGCCGTTCGCTTCAGCACGTTGGGCGGCAACGCGCACAAGCCCATCGCTTCGATCAGCTCGGCCACGCCCGCGCCGGTCTTGCCGGAAGTGCAAACCATCGGGATCAACGATCCCTGGGCCACGGCCTGGACGATCAACCGCGAGACTTCCTCGTCGGTGGGCTGGGTGCCCTCAAAGTAACGCTCCATCACGCCTTCGTCCACTTCGATAATCGACTCCAACAGCGACTGGCTGATGTCGGACGGATCGACCAGCGCGCCGCTCGAGTCGGCCGGCGGCTTCAACGTGCTGGCCACGCCGCGGAAGTCCGGACCTTGGCCCAACGGAACGTTCAGCAACACGCACGCCTTGCCGAACAACTCTTGAACGCTGTCGACCAGCGCGGTGAAATCGATGTTGTCGGCGTCCATCCGATTCAACACGATCATCCGCCCCAGGCCGGCTTTTTTGGCTTCGTTGAAGACGCGGCGGGTGTTCACCTCGATGCCCGACTGAGCGTTGATCACGATGGCCACCGTGTCGACGCCCCGCATCGCTCCGATCGTCTGGCCGATGAAATCGGGATAGCCCGGCGTGTCGATCATGCAGTAGTGCTTGCCGGCCTGATCGCAATGCACCACGCTCGACTCGATCGAATATTTGTGCTGCTTTTCCTCTTCGTCGAAGTCGCAAACGCTCGTGCCGTCCTCGACGCTGGCGGGTCGCCCGATCGCCCCGGTGCTGGTGAGAATCTTATCGATCAGCATCGTCTTGCCGGACGAGCCGTGACCACAAAACGCGACATTTCGAATCTGCTCGACGGAGTACTTGGCCATGAGAAGTTTCCTCGCTTGGCAGCCTGTTTTGCACCAATAAAAGTTTTGTGTGAGACGAAGGAAAAAAGGGAAAACGGAAAACCGGGGAAAACGCCATTCTTGCTAGTTATCGGCCAGCCGCCGACTTCTCCTTCCTCTCCATTTTTCCCCTTTCCCATTTTTCCTTCCCACACCAAACCTTTTGGGTTCGCTAAAATCCCTCCTATCTTGTCGGTTTATCCGGTTCAGAAGGTTCCGCCGCCGCCAACGCATCCGCCAAAGTCAGCGAGCCCTCGTAAAGAGCCCGACCGATGATGCAGCCCGCCATCGGCACGGCCGCCAATCGCACCACGTCCTCGCGGGTCGTCACTCCGCCCGAGGCCACCACCGGCCATCGGACCGCCGCCTGCATCTGAGCCATCGCCGCCACGTTCGGACCGGTCATCATGCCGTCCGTGGCGATGTCGGTGTACACCAGGGCCGCCAACGGTTCGCCGGCAAACCCATAGGCCAACTCCACCGCCGACACCTCGCTGGTCGACAACCAACCCTCCGTGGCCACCTGTCCGCCGCGAGCGTCGATGCCCAACACCAACCGATCGGGATACGTCCGGCACATCCGCCGAAACCAATCGGGCTCGCGCAGGGCCAACGTGCCGATCACCAGCCGCCGGAGCCCCAGATCGAGCAGCGTGCGAATCGACTCCTCGTTACGGATGCCGCCGCCCAACTCACACGCCACCCCGGAGGTCTCGACGATCGACCGCACGCTGGCCAAATTGACCGGCCGGCCGTCCCGGGCCCCGTCCAGATCGACCAAGTGCAAGCGGGTTGCGCCTTGTTCGACCCAATGTCGGGCCATGGCGGCCGGGTCGTCGCCGAAAACAGTCTCCTGCCGGTAATCGCCCTGCCGAAGGCGTACACACTTCCCCCCTCGAAGGTCGATGGCCGGCCAGATTTCCACAGTGTCGATACTCCTACCCCAAGTCGGGCGTGAGCGGCAAAACGCACAATATGACACACAAGAGGGCAACGTGCAAGCGGGTGGGATGCCCTACAGAATCAGCATGGCGTCGCCGTCGCTGTAAAAACGATATCGTTCGCGAACCGCCTCCTCATACGCCCGGCGAATCAGCTCGTCGCCGCCGAACGTGCGGACCAACACCAACAGCGTCGTACGCGGCAAATGGAAATTGGTCAACAACGCGTCGACCACCCGAAATTGATACGGCGGACGAATGAACAGCTCCGTGTAGCCTTCATGTCAACAACGGTTCCTGGCACCTTTTCTTCCTCATGGTATGGCCTTCCCCTTGACATCACAAGGTCGGCACGCCGGAGAAATGATTTCGGAGCTCAATGGCTGGCCTACGTGTGCCCTTGTCAACGCTTCACCCGTCATGTTACCATGGCCGGCGCATGACTCAGGGCCGGGATGGGTCGCTAGCCCCTTCCCGTACGGCTCTTTCGTCCGCTACTCCTTGCCGGTTTTGACCGGTGCTTTCGAGGTCCCGTTTTCCGTCCCCTGATGTTCCTTTTTGCAATGGAATTTCGATTTGGGCTCCCACTGCCCCATGGCATCGGCATTTCACAGCAATCACATGGTTGGATATTTCGGTCTCGTAAGATGCCTTCTTATAGTTTGCAGCCACTAACGAAGCTGTTTCCAAGTTGTTGCGAAATTCGTCATCGAATAACCTAGCCCCGTGAAAGTCTATCTCAAAGTCAGTGGGGCAAATATAGACTTCCGACCATTCTGGTAGGTAACCTTTGCCCACTAGAAAAGGAATCGAAATATCCGAAGCACACGCAGGATGCTCGGCTAATGCCTGTTGCATCTTGCTCTTAATTATACCCATGTTGGTTGTACATTTGAACCACTCCTTTTTCCCATTATCAAAAGCAGTCGCTGTCTTCTCGACCCATAATGTCACAATAACAATGGGCACAACGACCAGTACACAGGCTACCGCAATTATTCCTACTATTTTCGTTTTTGAATGCGTCATGGTAAGCCATCCGGCGGACAATTTTCGGGATGAGAAAAGGTGGCAGATGCGGGGGGGAACAAAGGGGAGGGGGAACAAAGGGGACACCCATAACCGCCGCTGAGTCAAGGCCCGGATTTTCGGATTTTTCAAAATAGTAACAACACCGGAACGGAGAGAGGCTAGCCTGGGGTCCAGGGGGCGGCAATGAGCACCCCCTGGTC
>JBDKTJ010000035.1:0-24756 GCA_039698075.1 Thermoguttaceae bacterium
CCGTAGGTCGCCGTGTGCAACTCGGAAAATGCACTGTCGGGCCATGCCACGTTATCCACAATCAGGCAAGCAACGTTGCCGACGGCTCCACGATTCAGCGATCCGTCGATTCGTTGCCCGATTCGCATGTTTCCGACATGTCGAGCAATGGGCCCGTAGGGTGCTGAGGCGGTCGAACCACGAATTCCGTTAACGAAAAGATCGACGCGCGATCCGTCGTAGCGCCATCCCGCCGAAAACCAAGCCGCCCCAGGCTGAAACGGCGCACCAGCGGCATAGAGGTCCGCAGAGCCATTCTGCCCAACAATGGCCATGCCGAGGTTGATCGTGGGATAGTACACATCCCGAAGGTACAGTGAGAATTGAGTGGAATACCCGCGATCTAACACACGAGGATAGGTCGCCAAACTGTTAGCCAAATGCTGGATCCACACAAACGCGGACAATTGTCGGCCTCCGAACGGGTCGTCCGCCATGGGGACAGTCGCGTATTGTGAATTGGAGGGGAATCGCAGGCATGGCCCGCGTTCGCTCGCTCCCCACGTTGCTCCAACGATGCGTGCTGCGTGCCTACCTGTCGCGTCATTGAGGGTTGCCCCGCCAGCCTCGTTGAATGGCCACACCCCAACCACGCCGCCATACGGATGGCCAGGATCAATCGGCACACCGGCCGGCGGCTTTTGTAAGCCCCAACCTCCCGGCGGCGCAATTGGGCATTCCATGAGTCCGTTCATGCTAAACCGAGCCCTTCTCGTCGTAGTCGTAGGTCTGCACGTCGGCCATGCAAGCAAACACGGCGCTAGCGGTCGTCACGGCCCCGGCGTCGAACACCAGCGAATAGGCCGAACCGCCGGGCAGCCACAGATCCCAGGCGTCGGCCGCTGTGAAGTACTCGTTGTCGTTGTGGGCAAAATTCAATGGCGAGTCTGGGATCAGCGGTGTGCTCGTTCCGGCCGAGCAACGCACGATTTCCATGTCCACGCCCGAGGCAAACGTCAGCAGACCGGAAGCTGAGGGGATCGCCGTCTGCCCCCAGAAGCACAGCACATCGCCGTGGGCGAACGCCGTGCTGTAGGCCTGGCCGTCGAAGGCGATCGACTGCGCTCCGGCGGCGTAGTTGCTCGCATTGTTGACCAATTGGTTGCTGTAAGTCGTGCCGCCTGTAAACTGGACCAATGGCATTCCGTACTGATGCACGGCCGACGCGGCGGTAAGTTTTCGTCGGACCACCACGTCGATGCCCGCGCTAAGCGTTCCGGTGGAATACCGTCCGACGCCGATCCGCAACCAGCCGCCTTTCTTGCTTCGCAGGTCGAGGTTTTGCGTGATCGACGCCGTTCGACTCCCGTACAGCAGGGCGTAGGGAGCCAGCACGGGCAGGTTGTCGGTCCAGTGGGGCTGAAAGATTGCAGTCATGTTGGACGCTTTGAATTCAATGGTCTTGGACGTTGGTTGATTTTTCGGAAGGCGATCACACGATGCCTTTCCTTCTTTCTCTGCCAAACGGGACGCTGCCGGTCGCCCCGGTTGCCGCGTCAAACAAGATTCCAAACCGCAGAATGCTGAAAATGGCGTCGAGGCGAAGACCGCGGAACTGCCGGCGGCTTGCCTCGCCGCCACTTTCATCATTGCATGGATCTTTTTATTTAGGTTCCGCTGCCATCGCCGCTGCCGGTGCTGCGGACCACATAACGCGGATTGATGACCGCCGCGGCTCCACGTTCGCTCGCCTTGAACCGCACGACGATGTCCTGATTGAAATCGGCCTCGCTGTTGGCCGGCGACTGGGTGACGGTGATCGGCCAATTTTCCATGTACGCGAACGCCTTGCGGAAGTCGCCGATGAACCACCACTTTTTGGCCTGCTCGGCTTCGTAGCCGAACGTGACGATGCGGCGGTAGGCCAGACGGCTTTCCACGACGGTGTAGTTGCCAAGCGGATTGGCGGCCACCGTGGTCGTCGTGCCGTCGCCGGGCGCGTAGTGGATTTCCGCCGCGTTGAAGACACGATGCGCCGCATGGCGGTACGCCGGCATCACCAACACCGTCGTCGCTTGGATCAGCACCGGCTCGTCGGTGTTCGGGTCCAAGATGTCGGCGAACAATTGCTCGGCGGCGTCCACATCGGTCCAATCGACCAACTCCTCGGTTGTCTGGTTGATCCAATCGCCGTCGGGCGACGCGCCCGTGCCCGCATTGCTGTAAGTGTTGTAGTTGGCGCCCTTCCATTTGTAGTTGTTCGTGGCGCCGATCAACAGGTCGATCAACCGCTTTTCCTTGTTCAACCCCAACACCTCGCCGACCTCGGCGGCCCGCTGAAGAATCAGGTGCGTGCGGTCGAAGAAGATCGCTTCCTTCGTGACCGGCACGATGAACCCGCGTTTCGTGGTCTGCGGCGTTTCGATGTAGTCCTCGCCGAAACCCAAATGGGGATACGGCATTCCGGGCCGCACTTCGGCCGCCTCGTCGCTGATGCGTCCGATGCCGGGAATGCGCTCGCCGTCCAATCGGGTCGGGATCGTGTCGACCAGCTTCGAGACTACGAACGCCTCTTGGTTGTAGGCGTCCAGAATTTTCGCCTGCACCACCTGGCCGGTGATGTTTGAGAAGGCGGTGACGTCGACGCCGTCGCCGGCCTCCAACACGCACGCGCCGCCGTGACGCGGGTCCATCTGTCGCACGCGGTCCGGGCTGAGCGTCGCTTCGGCCAGTTCCCGGATGCTGAAATCCTCGGGCTTCAACGCCCCCGACTTCAACGACTCTTCCAAATGTTGAACGGTTTTTTCCGGACCGTTCAGCTCGTACATCCGTTTCAGTTCGCGATATTTGATCGATTTCACGGGAAATGCTCCACAACAGGGAATTAGAGATTAAGGACTAGGGATTAGGACCGGCGATTAAAAATCCGACCGCGATTCCTCATCCCTTCGGAAGCGGCGTCGCGCCATGGCGGTTTTTTTACGACCTTGCGACGCCGACGGGCGAGACGACTTTTTTTCCGCGGCTCTTTCCATCACACACCGCTGGGGCTGCTGCCGGCCACGCCGCCGGTCATCACCGTCGAGCGGATGTCGACCAACACGCTGGTCACCGGATCGGATTGCTGCTTGGCGACCCGTCCGATCGCATATTGGCTCGCGCTGACGCCGGCGACCTGTTGATCCAACAAGGCGTTGCCCGCCGTGTTTTCATCCGCGCCGACCAGATCGCCCAACTCGAACGTGTCGCTGGGGCAATCGAACTCGAACACGCCGGTCGTGGCGATGCGGATCGGTGCGGTGTCGCCGTTTCGACTTCGCTGCATGGCCACGCCAAGAAAGTTGTGGGCGAACGCCGCTTGATTGGCGGCCTCGCTGGTTTGGTCGATTTGGCTCGACGCCGGTTTCGCGTCGTCGGTGTCTTGCCACACCAGATCGCCGATTTCGATGACCGTCGAAGAATCGACCGCCGCCACCACAGGGTTCGTATCGCCGTAACGCCAACGCATTTTGTCACTCATGGAATCTCTCCAAACTAGGGGATTGGGGACTGGGCATTAGGGATTGGCTTTTTTTCGTAGAACGCTTCCCTATTCCCTTCTTTTTCACGTAATCGCTCGAACGAAACTCACCGCACTCATCGGAGCATAGACGCCGTGTTGGTCGCGGGACTCGGGCCTTGCCGCCGCATCGCTTCGGAGCGCGCGGACCAATCGGGCCCGCTCTTCGACCAACGCTCGCATCGCCGCCTCGTCCGGAGCCGCCAACAAAGACTCAAAGAACCGTCCGCTCACAACCGTCCTTGCGCGAGCGTCCGTCGCCTCGGGGGCGGGCAACTCAAACTCCCGCAACAGCCGCAACGCCGTCGCTCGCCGCCGGTGGTCCGACTCCAACGCCGTCAAACGTTCAACCTCGCGCCGGAGACGCTCGATTTCGGCCATCGGCTCGACCGGCAACGATTCGCTTCCTTCTGGATTGTCGCGATGCACGTCCTCGGTCGTCCGTTGTTCGGACTCGGGCGCCGACTCGAACAGACCGCGGGTCGTGGCTGGATCGGCCACCAGATCGACGCTTTGCACCCGCGTGATCGCCTCCACCATGGTGCGTTGGCCGCGTCGAGCGACTTTCGCCTCGACATTGTGCGAAAAGCCGACGTTTTCCGGGGCGTGTTCGGCATCCCACACCAGTTGCTCCGCCAAGGCATGTTTGGGGTTGAAATGAAAATCGCCAAAAAGTCCTTCACCGGGCCGGAACGCCACCTGGCGAATCGCGCCGATGCGGTCCTGATAATCGCGCGGGCCCGAGGGGTTTCCCTTCGGATGATTCACGTTCACTTTGGCGTCTTCGTACAAGCGGGCGGCCTCGGCCACGGCTTCGGGCAGATAGTCGCGTCCGTTGCGCGATTCGAGCCCGAGCAGCTTGACGCCGCGAATCACGCCTGCCTGCCGATCCACTCGCATCGACACGCCGCGTGAATCGCAATACTCCTGCAACAAGTCGGTCATGGCGTTTCCTTTCCTGCGTTTCCACAAAAAAAGCCCGCCGTGAACCGAAAGTCGATTCGCGGCGGGCTCGCGCGAAAACCAGTCGGCGACGACAGGCCTCGCGGGATACCGGGATTCGCAGCGGCCGCTGGTTTGCGGACCGCTACTTCTCAATGCGCTCGATCGTGCGACGGATGTGCTGAATCGTTCCGTCCTGCACGCTCAACTCGACGACGGCCCGGCCAAAAAAACCTCGCTTCAGCGATTCCGTCAGGATTTCCACCATGACCGACTGGAGCTGGGCCATTTTTTTCGAATTGCCGGACGTTGTGTCGTGCGTCATCATCGGGCGTTAACTTACAACGCCGCACGCACGATTTCAAGATTTGTTTTTGGCCACCCGCCGAGAATCAGTTGCGTCGCGTGTTGGCGGCGTCGGGCGATTTCTTCTGCGACGCGTACCAATAGCGCCACGCCTGCTGATCGAAATTGAAATTGACGCCGGTCATGCCAACCAAAGCGTCAAGCGCCGATTGATTCGAGAAGAATCGGCGAATGATGGTAGGTCCGCCGCCCGCCGACAAACCGGAGCTTCCGCCGCCGGGTCCTTTGCCGAACGCGGCGCTGGTGGAATTGTCGCCGCCCGGCTTCGCCACCTTGAACTTATGCGCCGTAACCAGCGACTCGATCAGCGGCTCGATCGACGTGGGATCTTTCATCCGGCCCAAACATTCCGCCGCTCGATTGACCGTCGGATTGTCGCTCTTTTTGTCGCGCAGCCGGGAAATGAAATAGGCCGTCGCCTCGGGCCGCTTTTTCTTCTCCAACAAATCCAGACACTTCGAACGAACGTCGTCCGACCGATCGTCGACCGCCGAAGCGGCCAGGCTTTTCACCGACTCCAACGTGTCGATCTTCGCCAACGATTCGACGAGCAATCGGCGAACGGACGAGTCTTCTTCTTTTTCCAACGCCACCGTCAGCGCGCGAATCGCCGCGGGATTGTCGATCGCCAAAAGATTGTCGCGGGCCTGCTGGTCGCGATTGCCGCCCAACCAGCCGCACCACCGTTTGACCTTCAGAAACCACTCTTGCTCTTCGGCCTCTTGCTTCTTCTTTTTTTCGGCCACTTCGATTTGTTGTTTCGCCTTCCATTGGCCTTTGTATTTGATATAGCCGCGCTGGATCATCAGATCGTCGTGCGTGATCCACTGGCCCTCGACCTTGTTGTAGCCCAAGGCGCGCCGGGCCAGCACGTGCTCCGGATCCAGTTCGATGACCCTTTGCAAGTGAACTTCCCGCTGCTTGGTGAGCCGGTGTTCCCGACACCATTGGGCCAGCGCCCATTGAGCCTCGGCGGTGTCGGCGTAGGTCGGCGCGATGCACTCATACTCGACCTCGTCCGGCTTCAGCGGCAGGACCTTCTTGACCTCCTTGGCGTCGATCGAAACGGTCGCGCCCTCGGCCAACTGAATCGAATAGTGGCGACGAGGCAACTGATCTCGGTTCAGCCACTGGCCCACGATCCGACCGCCGTTGCTCAACACGAAAACCTCGCCCGACGCGGCTTGCGCCACGGACGCCATCATCAACGCTGCAACCGTCGACAACCAAAGTCTCATAGTGATGGATGGGACAAGTCGACGGCCCGTTCTTGCGGTCGACCCGTCCCCGAGGTCCCGCGACATTGGAACGAAACCGCGGAACAACAAAAGGGCCAAAACCTAAAAACCACGCAACCCTCTTTAGTATACGAAACATCGGCACGATCGAGCAAATCCAAACTCCGTAAAACTCCAATTCTACCGATTTTTCCACTTTCACCCCCTAAATTGGACTGGAGCGAATCCCGGTCCTTCGATACCTTATAGGCCATGGCGAAGCAACTGCTCATTCTGCTGGCCATCGCGGCGGCGATCGGGGTCGGCTATTTTCTGATCAATTACGACGTTCAGCGTCGGACCGAAAACGGACGGCCCGGCGCGTGGGCCATCGTGCCGCGCGGCGGATCGTCCGGCGGCAGTTCGTCCCTCGATCGGCCCACCGGTCCCATTCAACCGACGTTCCGCATCGCCACGTTTCAACTCGGACGGCTCGACGAGGCAAAACTGGCCAACCGCCGCGTCAACGACGTGCTGACCCATCTGCTGCCGCGGTTCGATCTGATCGCGTTGCAGGGCGTGCGCGGAAAAAATCGAGGCGTGCTGATCCGTCTGGTCGAGCAGCTCAACGCCGCCAGCGGCCGAGCATACGATTTCGCCACGTGTCCCACTCAGCAGCGCGACGCCCTGGAGCATTACAGCGCGTTTGTGTTCGACCGAAAACGCATCAACGTCGACCTGACCACGGTCCGATTCATCGAGGACCGCCTGGGACGTTTTCGCGTCAAGCCGCTGATGGGTTTGTTCCAAACGCGAGAGCCCGACCCCGCCGAGGCGTTCACGTTCGTATTGATCGCCGTCGAAAACGATCCCGACCACGCGCCGGCTGAGTTGGATCTGCTGGCCGATGCGTTTCGCGCCGTTCGTGACGGCGATTGGCGAGGCGACGCACGCCGCGAAGACGACATCATCCTGCTCGGCGATCTGGAAACCGACGATCGGCATCTCGGGCAGCTCGGCAGACTGTTGGGCGTCGCACCGCTTTTGTCCGATGTTCCCACCACCGCCCGCGGCGCCAACCTGCTCGACAACATTCTCTTGGATCGCCGAGCCACGTGCGAGTTCACCGGCCGCGTCGAGGTGGTCGACATGATGCGAGAGTTCGACCTGACCATGCCCGGCACGCAAGAAATCTCCGAGCATCTGCCCGTGTGGGCCGAGTTCAGCGTCTACGAAGGCGGACAAGCCGGCCATCCCATGCCGGTCCGCCCGTAGCTCTCACAACTCGCACTCCTCTCTCTCGTTTTGGCCATCCGCACCCGCTTGCGATTCCGCAGTCGCGCGTTCCGCCCGCGGCGCGTTTTCTTCCCTCGTCCATTTTTTCCTCTTGAAATTGGGCCAACGACTGTGCTAAGGTCACCGCCCGAGGGTATCCGCAGCGCCTGATGGTCAGGCAGCCACAAGGGCCCGTCGTCGGAATGTTGATCCGGCGGCGGACCCTTTTTTTATCCCCCTATTCGTGAGAAGTCGCCATGCTCGCCACCCCGATCGTCGTCGAAATCCAACGACTGCTGAATGAAACCGATCTGAGCCAACGAAAGATCGCCGAGGTGATGGGCGTCAGCCGCGGCAGCGTCGCATCGGTCGCCTCCGGCAAGCGGCCCGACTACGATGCGTTGCGAGCCCAATCGACCACCGATTGGGAAGAACCCGCCGGTCCGCCCGAACGATGCCCCACATGCGGCGGCATGGTTTACGCTCCGTGCCGCTTGTGTCGCGCTCGCGTCGAGCGGGCGAAAACCCTGCGACGTTCGGTCCTTCACGGCATGGATGGCGACCGCGGCGAACTGTCGCTGCAACTTCACCCCGAACATCACGCCCGCTACGAACCGATCCACGCCCGTCGCCGCGACAACCCGGAGTTCGCGGAAGGAGTCGCCGCTCGATGAACCACAAAACGCTCGTGTCCTATGCCGAATCGCGGCCGCGCATTCGCAACGCCGACCTGCTGCTGTTTCGTCCGCGCAACCGAATGGCCCGCGCGATCGCCGTCGCCGGTCGATCCGAATACGTTCATGCCGCGATGACCGGCTGGTGGAACGGGCGGCTGATGTGCGTCGAAATGACCTCCGGCGGCGGTCGGGCCACGCTGCTTTCCGGCCTCGTCCAACGCTGGCCCGGAGCGATTGATCTGTTTCAATCCAACGCGGTGCGACGGCGTTTTTCTCGAACCAAAACGCTCGAAGCGATGATCGCCGCAACCGGCCGCGACTACGGATGGGGCAACTTGCTCTGCGCTGCGATGCTCCATCTGCCGATGTTCCGATTCCTCGTGTCGCCAAGCGGCGATGATTCGGCTGCGTCGTCATGGCCGCCGTTTTGTTCGCAAGCCATTGCCGCGGCCTGTCGCTCGGGCGGAGTCGATCCCGTGCCGAACCTGGCGGATCGATTGACCGAGCCGGGCGATTTGGCCCGGAGCCCCTTCTTCGCATATCAATGCACTTTCGCGTGACCCCATCACTTTTTTCCGAAAAGGACCGACCCTCATGAACGACCCGCAACCGAACCAACCCGAACCCCAGTTCGCCGACAAGGACCGTCAAAATGGATTCCGTCTGCGGCGATTCAACGCCAAGTTCAACGTGTTGGCCCAGCAGCAAGGCCTCGACGCCGACGCCGCGCGAACGTTCCTTCGCCGGGCCGGACTTCCGCCGTTCGACGCCGCCGAGGCCGTCGCCGTCAATGCGAACATCTCGGCTTGGATGGACGACGACAAGAAAAAGACCGCCGACGACCTCGGCATCGACTGGGACGGGCTGATCGAGTTCATGGAAGCCCTGGCCCCGATTATTTTGGAGTTCGTCGAGGCGTGCGCGTAAGTCCGTTGCCAACAAAAAATATCCACGAAGGACACGAAGAGCACGAAGGGACGAGAGACCCTTTGTGTCCTTCGTGGACTTCGTGGACGACTTTTGCCCCACGAAAGGATTTTCCATGAAGAAAGCGATCGCCATTCTTGTCTGGTCGGCATTCAGTTTGTGGTCGTCGGTCAACGCGGCGGACAGCACGTTGTCGGCCGTCGGCGTCGGTTCGTCGTTTTCGGCCAGCACGTCGTTGTCGAAGGCCGCGAAAAGCCACGATTTGAAGCTCTTTCTTGAAAGCCAAAACGGCGATTGGACGGTGATCGACCCGCTGATGCTGGAGACCAATCACCCTGAGGCCTTCGATCAATGGGTCAAGGTGCTGGCCGGCAGCGGCAAGTCGCAGCCCGCCGTGATCTGGTATCAAAGGGCCGCTGGGCAAGTCACAATTCTGTCCGTCGATCAACTCTCCGACGCGACGACCGAGGCCGATCTGTTGAAGTTGGCCAAAAGCTACGTGCCCGAGACCAAGGGTTTTGTGACGGTCAAAGGCAAGAAATACCCACTGGGCCTGAAGCCAGCACCCAAAGGCAAGAAGGCGACGATTGGCGGAAAGCCCGTCCGCAGCGTTTCGGAGGTTTTGACGCCGTTGGCCGAAGCCGACTATCCCGTCGGAATCGATCTTCGGACGCAATTTCAATACGTCAAGGATCAGGGCAACTATGGCACGTGTGTTTTGAACGCCACGTGCGCCGCCTACGAGGCCGCGTGCTTCCGCATGTTCGGTGCAAAAAACTCCGTGGAGTTCAGCCCGAACTTTTTGGCCGTCCGCACGGATGGCTGGAACGGCACCTGGGCCTCCGATGCGCTCGACGTGCTGATGAACACCGGCGTGGTGCCGATGGCCGATCAGCCGAACTACTCGCACAGGCTTCCTGTTGGCTGGAAAAAGACGGCATCGCAATACAAGGCCCTCGGAGTCTATGGCCCGCCCGAAAAAAACACGGTCGGCTACGTCGCCGCCGCGCTCTCGAAAGGCTACCCCGTGTTGGTCGGCATCAGCGTTGGCAACGGTTTTGAGCCCGATCGCGATGGTTTTATTACTTATGCTCGCGGGGCCGGCCGAGGCGTCAACCACGAAGTAGTGGTCGCCGGCGGATTCATCGTGCACGAAGGAAAACGTTTTTGGCGGATGAAAAACAGTTGGGGAGCCGATTGGGGCCAGTTCGGCGACGGCACGGCCTACCTCGAAGATAAGTTTTTGGACGACGGCGACAACGATTTTTGGGTGATCGTCGTGCCGTCGGCCGCGGAGTCGTACCACTTCAATCAACCCGCCGCCACGACCGATGACCGATCCGACACTTGCCCCAACGGCCAATGCAGCGCGCCGCGTCGCGGACGATTTGGACGCAACTGATCCTTCTGAGGGCAACGCCATGACGGCTTCCGAGTCCACCGCGCTGGACAGACTGCGCGACGAGCTGCATTGCTACCACGTCGATGTGCAACGGTTGATTCAGCGTTGCGAATCGTGCCGCGCCGAGGTGGTTCAGATCGCCTCGGATATGTACGGTCTGCCTGGCAACAAGGAAACCAGTCCGGGCTTGATGGGCGAGGTGGCTCAATTGCGCGGCAGCCGGCGTCTGATCGTGTTGGCGTTGCGCGGCGCGTGGGTGCTGCTGACCATTTTACTCGGTGCTGCGGCCACGGCGCTGCTGCAATCCCATTCTTATTGACCTTTGTACGGCGAATGACCCCAGGCCGACCAACGGAAGGCCGAAAAATGGGCCAAATACGTCGCCTAGCCAGTTCCTTATCCAAGCAAACATCAATAACCTGAGGAATCGCCGCTATGAAGATACGCGATCGCATCAAGGAATTCCGCCGGGTGAAGGCCTCGCTGCTCAAGCCGCATCCGAACAACTGGCGCACGCATCCCGCCGCGCAACAAGATGCGTTGCGGGGCGTGTTGGCCGAGATCGGCTTTGCCGGCGCGCTGCTGGCCCGTCCGTTGCCCGACGGCTCGCTGCAACTGATCGACGGCCATCTGCGGGCCGAAACCACCCCGGACGCCGACGTGCCCGTGCTGATCGTGGACCTCGACGACGTCGAGACCGCGAAGCTGCTAGCCTTGCACGATCCGCTGGCTGCGATGGCCGAGACGGATCACCGCTCGCTGGCGACGCTGCTCGACCAGGTCGAAACCGAAAACGACGCCGTCCAAGCGATGTTGAACGCGATGCTCGACGAAAAGCCGGACACCATCGAGCCGACGGCGCCCGAACCGCTCGACTCGCCCGAGTTGCCCGAGGCGTTCCAGGTCGTCGTTCAATGCCGCGATGAGGCCCAGCAGCAAAGCGTCTACGAGCGGCTGACCGGCGAAGGTTTTGCGTGTCGACTGCTGACGATGTAAAAACAACATGCCGCCGATCCACGTCGAAGTCCACTGCCCGGTGTTCGATTCGTTCCGCGTCCAGCAGGTCGGCGGAATGTTCGACGTTCCGTTGAGTCAACGGGCGTCGCAACCATTCCATGTCGACGTGCCCGACTGGGTCTTTGCACAAGGCGACGAAGACTCGCCGACCTGGCAAATCGGTTTGATCGTCGGTCCGTCGGGCAGCGGTAAGAGCACGATCGCGCGGACGATGTTCGGGCCTTGCGTCTATCAACCACGACAATGGCCGGCGGATCGGGCGGTCATCGACGGTTTTGGCGAGCGGTCGATCAAGGACATCACGCGGCTGCTGACGGCCGTCGGTTTTTCATCGCCGCCGAGTTGGATCAAGCCGTATCAGGTGCTGAGCAACGGCGAACAATTTCGTTGCGACCTGGCCCGATCGCTTTTTGATGCCGGAAATGTCGCTTCTTCGTCTTCCGTGGTTGTCTTCGATGAGTTCACCAGCGTCGTGGACCGCAACGTGGCGCGTGTGGTGTCGGCGGCCGTGGCCCGAGGAATTCGAGCCGGCTGGATTGGCCGCCGCCTGGTGGCCGTCACTTGCCATTACGACGTGGCCGAATGGCTCGAACCCGATTGGGTCATCGACATGGCCACAGCCGAGTTCATGCGGAGGTGTCTTCGGCGACCGCCGATCCGGCTCGAATTGTTTCGTTGCGGCCGTGGTGCGTGGCGGTTGTTTGCGCGTCATCACTATTTGAGCGGATCACTGGCCCAGTTTTCGCGATGTTTTCTGGCTCTTTGGGAAGGTCGCCCGGTGGCGTTTTGCTCGTCCGTTTCGCTGATCGGCCGCAAAAACCGTTGGCGCATCGGACGACTCGTGACGCTGCCCGACTACCAAGGCATCGGCATCGGCGCGGCCGTGCTCGAAGCCGTGGCCGAGTTGCACCGCCGCGAAGGCCACCGCATGAACTTGACGGCTAGCCATCCGGCGGTGTTGGCCCATTGCCGCCGCTCGCCGGCGTGGCGATTGGTCGGCGTCAAGACAACCGGTTCGCACGGCGTTCGACGATTCATCCACAACTACCGCGGCTCCGAGGGTCGAGCCGTTGCATCGTTCGAGTATGTTGGAAACAGAGGGATTAGGGATTAGGGATTGGAGCACAACCGATCTCCGCGTTCCGGCCCTTCCTCCCCAATCTCCGCCAACTTGGAGTTTGCCTGTGAGAAAACGCGGACGACCGCCGGTGCTCGACGACGGCAAGCGACGCGAGGTGCTGGCCATCCTCAGCGTGGGATGCAGCCAGGCGGTCGCGGCGCAGTACGTTGGTTGTGCGCCGACGACCATCCAAAACACCGCGGAGCGCGATCCCAAGTTCGCCGTCGAGCTGAACCGGGCTCGATGCAACGCGGAACTGGGGCTGGTGCAAAACATCCGCAACGCCGCGAGGAAGGAGCAATACTGGCGCGCCGCGGCCTGGGCGCTCGAACGCAATTTTCCCGAAAAATACGCCCGCCACGGGCCAGATGTCATTACGGTCGAACACATCGGGCTGCTGTTGGCCAAGTTTTCCGAAATCGTCGTGCAAGAATCGCCGGAAAAAAGCCGCGTCACGATCTGCAAACGCATGCAACAGGTGGCCAAAAGCCTCGGCATCGATCTAAAAAAGGTGGTTCACCATGATTCGGACCCATGACGCGACGCCGGGTGTTTTTGGCGACGACGCGGTGTTCAAAAAACTCTGGGCGATGTGGTGCGACGATTTCGCCCGCCAACACGGTCGCGCCCGACGATTGGCGCGACGCGACCGCGACCGACTCGATCTGATCGCCTGGGGCCAAAAATATCTGCAGGAGCATTTTTGCCGACCGCCGTCGAACATGCACCGTTGGTTGGCCGAGCAGCTCGACGACGCGCAGACCACGCGCGGTGCGAAGATCAACGTGTTGGGCCCGCGCGGCGGCGCAAAATCGACGCTCGGCACGCTGGCCCTTCCGTTGCGCGCGGCATTGGAGGGCTGGGAACCGTACATTTGGATCGTCTCCGACACAAAACACCAAGCCTGCGCCCATCTGGAAAACATCAAAGCCGAGCTGCTCGACAACCGCCGGCTGGCCGCCGATTTCCCCGAGGTGGCGGGCCGCGGTTCCGTCTGGCGCGCCAACGCCGTCGTGTTGCGCAACGGCGTGACGATCGAGGCGTTCGGCACGGGCCAGCGCATTCGCGGGCGACGACGACGCGCCAATCGCCCTTCGCTGATCGTCTGCGACGACCTGCAAAACGACGGCCACATTCACTCGGCCCAACAGCGGGCCAACTCACGCACCTGGTTTCACGGCACGTTGATGAAGGCCGGCACGTCGCGCACCAACCTTGTGAACCTGGCCACCGCGCTGCACCGCGACGCCTTGGCGATGGAACTCGGCCGCACGCCCGGCTGGACCTCGCACACGTTCCGCTCGATCGTCCGATGGCCCGACAACATGGGCCTGTGGCAACAATGGGAAGCCGTCTACACCGACTTGACCAAGCCGCGGCGAAAGGCGGTCGCCCGACATTTTTACGAGCGGCATCGTCCGATGATGGATGCCGGCGCCATCGTACTCTGGCCTGAGGAAGAAGATCTTTACACGCTGATGTGCATGCGGATTGAGAGTGGACGGACCGCCTTCGAACGCGAAAAGCAAAACTCGCCGATCAACCCCGACCTGTGCGAGTGGCCCGAGTCGTACTTCGACGCCTCGATCTGGTTCGACCAGTGGCCGGACCCGTTGGTCGTTAAAACCATGGCGCTCGACCCGAGCAAAGGACGCGACGCCCGGCACGGCGACTACTCGGCCTTGGTGCTGTTGGGCGTGGATCGTCAGGGGACCGTGTACGTCGAGGCCGACTTGGCCCGGCGTCCCACGCCGCAGATGGTCGCGGAATCGGTCGAATGGTTTTGCCGATTCCGTCCCGACGTGTTCGGCGTCGAATCAAACCAGTATCAAGAATTGCTGGCCGGCGAGTTCGAGCGGGAGTTCCAACGCCGCGCGGTTCTCGGCGTTCGGCCCGCGTCGATCGAAAACCACACGGCAAAAACGGTGCGGATCCGCCGGTTGGGCCCCTATCTGTCGTCGCACCGGCTGCGGCTGAAATCGAACAGCCCCGGCACGCGGCTTTTGTTCGAGCAGCTCCAAGAGTTTCCGATCGGCGACCACGACGACGGCCCCGACGCGTTGGAGATGGCCCTGCGTCTGGCCGCCGAGTTGCTTTACGGTCGGACGGTCCACGACGGGCTCGGCCACCGATTGCCGGTCGGGTGAACCGGGGAGAAAAAAGCTCACAAAAGGCTGCGGATCGTGCCCAGATAGAATGAAAACAGACGGAAGATCAGCGCGATCAGCAACAGCGCGACCGCGGCCCAAACGAGTCCGCCGGCCACGCGAGTGAGCAGGGCCAACGCCAGCCGGGCCCGCTCTTGATATTGCCGTGCGAGCCGGCCCATCGACTCGACCACCGCGCCGCTCTGTTCGCCGACGGCCAGCGTGTCCAAAAATTCAGCCGGATAGTCGCCCGCTTGGTAAAACGCCTCGTGGAGAGAGTGGCCCGCGGTGATTTCCGCCTCGATCACCGGAATTTGTCCGATATACCGGGCGTTTCGCGTTCCGCGCAGACTCATGCGCAACGCGCGGCGAATTTCCATCCCGGTGTTCATCGTCAGGTGCATCGACCACGCCAGACGCGACAGGGCCAAGGTCTCCAAGGCGGACCCGACCACCGGCAACCGCAACACAAAACGCTGAATCGGGCCGACCCAAAACACCCCGCGACGCACGGCGTAAAACAAAAAACACCCCGCCGCGCCGACACACACCAGAAAGGTCAGATAGACCGTCAACCCGCGACTGCCGATCAACCCAAACCCGAGAATATCGACGCCGTTCTCGATCTGCCCCATGAACCAGATCAAGAAGCCGACAATTGCCAGCGCCATGGCCAACTGAATCATGGGCCAAAGGATAGCGCTCAAAAAATTGCGTCGCAGCACGAGTCCGTTTTCATAATGGTCGGCCAACTGGCTTAGCACGGCCTCCAGATGTCCGGACTGCTCGCCCACGGCGATCATTTCACGCATCAGCAGGGGAAAGTATTCGCCGGTGTCGGCCAAGGCGTCTTCAAGCGATTCGCCCCGTTGAATCCATTGCCCAACACGTTTCAATTCGGAACGTAGCGACCCGTGGGCCCGCTCCGCCTCGCGGGCCATCACCGTTCGGATGTCGATGCCCGCCGCCAGGGCGATGCTCATACGTCGACACAGTCCGGCCAACGATTTCAGCGAAGCGCGCGAAGAGAAACACATCTTGCCCCCGAAGGGTTACGCCCACCGTTCTTCCGGACGATGAAGGATTTCGTTGAGCACGATCGCCCGACGAAGGAAATCGGGATCGCCGAGCCAATCCAAAAGTTCAGCCGCCGGTAAACTGGACGTTTCGACGACCGCGACGGCCCGTTCGGACGATTCCGTCGCCGACGGCGCGGCGGATTCACCCGGCACGGCCGCCAGTTGGCTGATGCGATGGTCGAACACCTGCCGAAAATGCTGGTCGATCTGCCGGTCGACCTGCGTGACCTCTTCGCCCAACGACGCTTCGCGCCGCTCGAACTTTTTAGGCTCGTCGAGATACTGCTCGACGTGCTGACCGACTTGGCCGCCAACGGGTTTTGGCGTCGATGCCGATTCCGGGCTCGACCGGAAAGACTCGGCCCGCGCGGGCTCAGCCGCCGGCGTGGGCGACTTCCGCACGATCGTCGAGCTCGGCGACGAAGTCGGCCCGGCGGATTTCTGTCGGGCGCGGCGCAAGAATTGTTCGACCTCTTGGGTCAGCTCGGTCGGACGAGGCGGAGGCGGATTGGGTCGTTGGCTGGGCGGCGGAATTTTCTGGATTTTCGCCATGAGCTGCGCGATGACCGGCACAACCAAAACCAACAGAATCACCACGATCTGGATGATCTGGTCCGCCGAAACAGCCCATAGTGCCGCGAAAAAGCTCATGGCGTGCTGCTCGTTTTTCGACTGGTCGGCGTCAACCCAACCTTGGCGATCGCGGAGCGCATGTCCGTGTCGGCTTGAATGTTGCGGAGCCGGTAATAGTCCATCAGGCCCAGCTTGTTCGAGTGAAACGCGTGGGCGATGGCCTTGGGCACTTCCGCCTCGGCCTCGACCACTTTGGCCCGATTCTCCTCGATCTGGGCGATCATCTCCTGTTCCTCGGCCACGGCCATCGCGCGGCGTCCCTCGGCATTGGCCCGGGCCACGCGGACGTCGGCTTCGGCCTGATCGGCCTGCAACCGCGCGCCGATGTTTTCACCCACGTCCACGTCGGCGATGTCGATCGACACGATCTCAAATGCGGTCTGCGAATCGAGCCGCCGGGCCAGCACGGTTTTTGAAATCCGATCGGGATTCGCCAGCACTTCCAAATGCGACCGGGCCGACCCGATCGCGCTGACGATTCCCTCGCCCACCCGCGCGATGATCGTTTCTTCGGTGGCTCCGCCGATCAATTGCTGCAAGTTGGCCCGAACGGTCACGCGGGCCTTCACTTTCAACTGGATGCCGTTTTGGGCCACGCCGTCGAGCGATTCCTTGCCCATGCCGCGGCCGGGACAATCGATCACCTTCGGATTGACGCTTGTCTGCACGGCCTCCAACACGTTGCGGCCGGCCAGATCGATCGCGGCGGCCAATTTGAAGTTCAACTCGAGCAGTTTGGCCTTCGCGGCGGCGATCAGTGCGAGGATCACCAGCGGCACGTTTCCGCCGGCCAAATAGTGGGCCTCAAGCGACTTCGACGTCACGCCCTGTTCGTCGCCGATGCCCGCCTGCACGGCCATGATCTTGCTGCGCACGATGACCGAAGGGTTGACCTTCCGAAAGGTCATGCCCAACAGATCGAAAATGCCGATGCCCGCCCCCGTCGTGACCGATTGAATCCAAAGCCGAAAATAGCGGGCGAATACGGCCAACACGATCAACGCGAAGACGATGCCGATCACCGAGCCGACGATCACCAACATCTGCCAAACGTCTTTGCTGATCGGCGGAACTTGAGCCAAAAGGGACATGAGCGGGGTTCCTTGGCAAATGGAGTTTTCTGGGGGGTCGGCCTTTCACATTTCAAAGGCGATGGTCGCTCCCTTAACATGACCCTCCGGCCGACTGGTGTCAAGCTGGGGGCGTGCCAAACGGGTTGTCGAACGTTTGTTGCAACGGGTCGGACGGCGGCGGCGGTTCCTCGTCGATCGGACGCACGACCACCCCATGGCCTCGCACCTGAAGGACGCGGACCGGTTGGCCCGCCTCGATCGGCTGGCTTTCGCTGACCGCGTCGATCGAACGGCCGTCGATCACAACCACGCCGCTCAACAGCATTTTGCTTTTGGCCCGGCCCGTCCGCCCCACGAGATTTTTGAGCCGCTGTCGCTCTTGATCGTCGGGCAGCACATCCTCACTTTGAGGGGCCTCCAAAAGAACCCGACGCCCCATCGCCGTTTTCGGCCAATACTGAAATCCCCAAACCACGGCGGCCGGCAATCCGACCAGCGCGCCCAGCAGGATCAGCACGCCGATGGTCGGACTCTGCCAAAACCCCATCACGATGGCCGCCAAGGTCGACACGGCCGCCAAAAACCCCAAAATGCCGGCCGAAGGGAAAAAAACCTCCAAAACCGCCAGCGCGGCGCCCAACGCCAACAGCAAAATGGCCCAAATCCAGGGGTCCATAAATTCCAGAGGGCTAGGGATCAGGGATTGGAATCGCACACCCCACCACTCGGGTGGCTGGGCGGACTCCTTTCCGTAAGCAATGTTACAATAGCCGTTTGCCGCGATTCCTGCAAGATTTCGGCCGCGGTGGAAACCAACCCTATGGCCATGATGACGCCATCCCCTGCTGACCACGAGCCCGAGGCCCGATCGGACGCCGCCCAACTGGATTGGTCGAGCGTTTTGGCTGCGCACGATCGCTGGCTTCGGACTGTGGTTTGCGCTCGCTTGGGCGAGCCGCAAGCCATCGACGAGGTGATGCAAGAGGTTGCATTGGCGGCCCTGCGGCAACACGCGCCGCTGACCGACCCGGCCAAGGCGGGCGCATGGCTGTATCGGCTGGCGGTGCGCTACTCGCTGTTGTATCGACGCAAACAGGGACGGCGGCGAAAACTGGTCGATCGTTACGTCCAGCGCTGCCAACCCGGCGAGGCCGACGCCCGTCCGTCCGATCCGCTCGATTGGTTGTTGAACGAGGAACGTCGCGGTCACGTCCGCGAAGCCCTGTCGCGGCTGTCCGAACGGGACCGGGAAATTTTACTGCTCAAATACACCGAAGATTGGAGCTATCGAGCGTTGGCCGAACATTTGGGCGTCAGCGAAAGCGCCGTCGAAACGCGACTGCATCGGGCGCGACAGCGATTGCGGACCGAACTGGCCGCACGGAACGTCACGCCCGCCGACGCGGCCGTTTAAGCGAAATCGACAAGGTCGTGGAAGTGTCCTATGAATACGAATCCTGAAAATCCGAACCTCGACGATCGTCCGTTCGATCGATTGGTCGACGGAGAAATGAACGAGGCCGAACGGCGTCAGTTGCTGGCCGGGCTCGACCGCACGCCCGACGGCTGGCGTCGCTGCGCGCTGGCGTTTCTCGAATCGCAAAGCTGGCGAGAAACCTTTGGCGCGATCGCGCAACCGAAACCATCCGTTCGGGCCGCGACGGTCTCGCCGCGACCGCGATCTCGATGGAGCGGTCCGCTTCGCGTCGTGGCGGCGATGGCCGTCTGCTTCCTGTTGGCCTTTTGGGCTGGATCGCTGATCGAGCAGGCCCGAGTCGAGCGGCCCGTCGGATCGAACGATCTGGCCAAAACGGTCCCGGCGACTCCGCAGAAGACTCGTGCGGCGTTCGCCCCGTCGAAGCCTTTGCAGATGGTGACGGTCTCGTCTCCCTCCAGCGGTTCCTTTCGCGTGCCGGCCGTCGAGCGGGCCAACGTCGACGCCCGATGGCTTGAAAGTCTGCCGCCGGCGATGCCCGACGACGTGATGCAAGCGTTTCATCGGGCAGGCCATCAGGTGGAGCAACATCGAG
Organism: Thermoguttaceae bacterium; assembly: GCA_039698075.1. GTDB lineage: Bacteria > Planctomycetota > Planctomycetia > Pirellulales > Thermoguttaceae > JAJFVC01. Next base: position 19,444 of record JBDKTJ010000035.1, read on the forward strand.
AACTAATGCCCGTGCCGCTGCAAGACGGTCGGCGATTGGTCGTGCCGGTCGATCAAGTGGACGTGCACTACGTAGGCAATGAGACTTATTGAGCGAAAAGAGGTGCTGCGATGATTTGTCGAACATGCCGACTTGGCGTTGCGGTGGTTTTGTTGGGCTGCGCGGCGGCGGTTTTTGCGCAAGCCATTGCACCAAACGAAACGCCGATCTCGAAGCCGGCCTCGTCTTATTGGCTCGGCATCGGCGTCTTCCCGCTGCCGTCGCCGTTGCGCGTTCAATTGGGCCTGCCGGAAAAGCAGGGGCTGCTGGTCCAGGCCGTGGCGCCCGACAGCCCGGCAGCCAAGGCCGGCATCGTCCGATACGACGTGCTGCTGCGGATTGACGACAAGCCGCTGGCCGAACCGCGAGATTTGATCGGGGCCATCGCCGCATCGGGCGGCAAGAAACTAAAAATCGACCTGATCCGCGGCGGAAAGCCCGCTACGCGGAATATCGTGCCGACGGCTCGCCCGAAAGAGGTCCAACGCCAGGCCGCGATTCCCGAACCCGGCGATTGGCAGACGATGGAGCGGTGGATGGAAGGCATGTGGAACGAACAACAGCCGCCGCTGCGGTTCCGTATTTTGCACCCCGGCGCGATCGTCCCGCAAGAGGTTTTCGTGACGCCGCCGCTGCCGAACGGTGTGAGCGTCACCATCAGCAAGCAAGGCAACGAACCGGCCAAGATCGTCGTTCGGCGCGACGGCCAAGAATTGGAAGTGACCGAAACAGAACTCGACAAACTGCCGGCCGATCTCCGATCGCACGTCGAACGGATGCTAGGACGACGGTTCGAGGGGATCGTGCATCCGGCCCAGGCGGCTCCGCCCGGCGCCACCACGCAAGAACCGACGACGTGGTCCGAACGGATGGAACAGCGTATGAACGAGATGACCGAACGAATCGATCAGATTTTCCACGAGATGCACGAGTTGCGAGAGGGCCCAACGACGCCGAAACCCTCTGAAAAATAAAAATGCCTGCCTCGCCGCGGCGTCCGCTGCGGTTAACCTGAAGGGACGGCCTCGATGATCGAGTCCGCCCCTTCCGTTTTATGATCGGCAGGCGATCGGAAGCGAGCCGCCTTACAAAAGACTCTCCAACAGCAGCCGCATCTTGCGCATTTCGGTCAGTTGGTCCACGTCGGGCATCGGCGTAATGTCAACGCACAGCGCCCGATCGTAACGCACTTTGTTCAACTGGTTGATCAATCGGCCGTACTCGATGTCGCCTTGGCCGATCTGGACCTGTAGCTGCGTCTTGTTCGTATCGCGAAGCCGCACGTGGTAGACGTGCTTCATGACGTGCTCGAAGTCCACTCCGGCGTGCGGCCCGTAGAAATAATGGCTCGGGTCCAACGTGATGCCAAGCCCCTTAACGCTGTCGCACATGACCACGGCCGTGTCGGGCGTTTCGGTCATGCGGCCCACCTCGGTCAGCAGCCCGACGCGCACGCCCTCGCGCGACGCCAGGGCCACCAAGGCCTGCAACCGCTCCACCTCGGCATTGAATGGCGTGCCCAATTCGGCCGATCGGACCGTGATCGTCACCACCTTGATGGCCTTCGCCAACCGGCAGCATGCGGCAAACTGGTGATAGTAGAGCGGCTCGGGAGCGTCGATCTCAACACTCAGCGCCACGGGCGTCAGGCGGTGCGTCTGACGGCATTGCAGCATGGCTCGATCCGGATCGGCCAACACCTCGGACGGCTTCATGTGGCCGCCGGTTTCGTGAATCATGATCTCGACGGACGAATACTCCAACTCCACCAGTTGCAGCAAGGCGGCCGACAACGGCAGATTGGGAAAACAGCGACTCGACGCGGCAACGAACACGGCGGCTCCTTCCGAGGGTCAAACGACGCAAAGGGCGTAGCTTCATACGGATTTCAATTCAACGCTGCGTTTCTCGGTGAGAGAGCCAACCTGTCTTCCCGCAGGACAAACAGCCGGCAACGCGCACCTTTGAATTGTAATTGGTATAACACCTTTCGCCCTTCGGAAGCAACACCAAGACAACGCCGTTTTCACGCCGGATCGCCGAAATCATCGCCCGTCGGGGGTTGCGGAAGCCGCTCGAAATGGGCGAGAACTTCGCATAGAATCAGATCGGGACACTGCGGATCGTGCACAAACAACCGCAACAACCCATGGCACACCGTGGCCAAAAAATGATGGCGACGAAAATAAAAATCCAGCCGCAACGCAATGTCCTCGCTTCCGACGCATTGCAGCGATTCCGCCCCCGACAACTGAAGCAAATGGTCGCGCAACGCCAGACTGTCGCTCACCCCCGGCAAGCAACCAAATTCACGAGAACCATCCGGCGTGCGTTGGTCAATCAACCGCATGGCCGCCACTCTAACAAACCGTGGTGACATCTAGGTGTCACCACAATCGAAAGTGGCGGGATTTTTTTCTTATCCGACCGGTTGGCTCAGCGACACGACAAGGCCGCGAACAAGATCGCCCGCGGCCTTCGTCGCATAAAAAAAGCCCGCCGATCTCGCAATCTGCGGGCTAACTCTTTTTTATGTTTCAAAACCAACCCCACACGGTTTCCGAAGCTATTTCGGATCCGCTTTTTGGGGGTTTTTCGAGATGGAGCAACACGGTCGGAGACCGCGTTACCACTCGCCGCGACCGCCGCGTCCGCCGCCATTGCCGCCACGGCCGCCGCGTCCGCCGCCGTAACCGCCACGACCGCCGCCGCCGCCACCGCCACGAGGCTTGTCTTCGGCCTCGTTCACCTTGATGGTGCGGCCGTCCAATTCGGTGCCGTCCATCTCGGCGATGGCCTTCGACGCGCTTTCATCCGCTGCGTACGTAACGAACCCGAAGCCGCGAGAGCGGCCGGTTTCCCGGTCCGTGATCACCTTGGCTTCGACGATCTCGCCAAATTGCGAGAAAGCGCCGTGCAAACCGTCGTCCGTCGTACCCCAACTCAACCCACCTACAAACAGTTTCTTGGACATCCCCAGGTCACTCCTTCTACGGCGCTGTCGCGGGGAGCGACATCGCGCCAAAATGATACGAACGGGTTTCGTGGGTTTTTCTTGCTTCCTCGCACGACAAACGGTGGAACCTTCTCCGAAGAAAAAGAACGTCGTCTGCCAAACGCGTGAAAAACAAAGGGCCCTCGCTCCCCGAGGGCAGCCCCGACGGCCGCCACTGGTCTCTCGTAGCATACCAGCTTCGCCATTCCATGCAACAGGAAACTCAAGAAAATTAGCGAATATTCTTGAATTGACAACCAATCACACCACCCACAAGAGCGGACATTCTTGACATTCCTTGCCCTTCGTTCTCTAATCCTCTCCAAAAGGATGGATCCATGGCCAAGTTCGGCTGTCTGCCTCGATTTCCCGTCGTGGTCGGTCTGTTGGCAATTGCCGTCGTTTGGGGACATCGCCGCTACTGCGATGCGCCGCTGGGACCATGTCTCTCGGCCGATTCCCATCGGGCCCTGTCCGGATGGCTCTCGAATCCAGCCGACAACATGAGCTACAGCGCGTGGGCGGAACAGGCCAAGCGGGGCGACTGGCTGTTTTCCGACCTATTCACGACCGACCCGCACGCCCAGGTCTATTTCAATCCCTATTTTCAGTTGGTCGGCCATTGCGCCCAATGGTTTCACATCGAGTCGATCGCCGTCATGCACCTGTTGGCGATCGCCTCGGCACTGCTGGCGGCCGTGTTGGTTTACGATGTGAGCCGCAGCCTGGGATGGTCGACGCTGGCCGCTCGAACCAGTTGCCTGCTGGTCATGTTTTCGTCGGGCTGGACGGCCTGGTTTGCGATGACCGGCGCAAAATTCGAGGGGGCGGATTTCGGCTACGGCGATCTGTTCGCCTGCAACAATTTCGCCACCGGCCCTTATCAGGCCTTCGCCGCGTTGGTTCAAATGCTTCTGGTGTGGAGTCTGATTCGCGCCGAACAGGCGTGTGACGCGAAGAGTTCCAGCCGCATTGGTCTGTTGACGCTCGTGGCGGTCGCCGCCGCCGCGACCACGACCGTTCGCCCCTATGGGATCGTCTTGCCGCTGGTGTCTTACGTCGCCTATGTGTTCTTGTCGGTGTGGTCCGCGGTCGGCAACGAACCGCTTGCCTGGCGTCCGCGATTCCAGGTAATGACGGCGCTGGCCTTTGGCGCTTTGCCCACGCTGGCTTACACCGATTGGCTGACCCATTTGCCCGTTTGGCATTATTTCGCCGCCCAATCACTGGCCAATCCGAAGCTGGCATTGTTTTGGACGATCGGCTTCGGCTCAACGCTGTTCCTGTCGCTTTGGGGCATTCACCTGATCGCAAGAAACCTACGTCGCGTTCCACCGGCGTCGTGGCTGGCGCTGTGGGTGTGCATGGCGGTCGGCGGCTTCATCTTTTTCGAGCTTCGATGCACAACAAAACTGCTGGAGGGCGCCTTCGTCGCCATGAGCCTGCTGGCCGGATTGGCCGTGCAGGAAATCGTCCAAGACATCCGCCAGCTTCGGCCCCAATGGATGCGGGCCGCGTCCTACTTCCTGTTGACGGCGTTCGCCCTCAGCGGCGTCCCTTCCTACTTCCTTTACTTGCACAGCTTTCAAAACCGCGCCGACCACTATGACCCTGAAATCGTCGAAGCAACCGCGGCTTTGGCCGAACAACCGGACGTCGCGTTGCTGACCGACGCCATCACCGGCAATCGCCTTCCCGGACTGCGGGGCGTGCGCGTCTGGGCCGGCCATTGGTCCCTGACGCCCAAGTATCGCGACAAGGCCCGACAGCTCGAAGAGGCGGGCATCTCCGCCGGCGTCGGCACGGAAGACGACCCCATCTGGATCTGCTTGAAAGACGCCGTCTTCACGCAAGCCCAACGGGCCGCGCCGCACGACGTCGATCGCATGAAATCCAAACTGTTGGATCTATTGACGACGTCCCAGTGCGGCTATCTGTTGGTGAACCGCCGAACGCCGGCCTACCGCCTGGCGAAAGACTCGCTGTTGTTGCCTGTCGTGAAGGAAACCGATCGTTGGACGCTCTTTCGCGCCGACTTTCTTTCCCGCTTGCAACACCCGCCCGTTCATCAGGCGAATCTTTCCGACAACAAATCGCCGCGTTGAACGAACGTTCGCGGTTCACGCGCAACCGCGTCAATCGGCGGCGGCCAAGGCGGGCCGCGTCGTCGAGGACAAGCCCGCCGCCGGCCACACGTGGTTCAACGACTCAGCGGCTTGCCGAACGACCGCCTCCCGGCGATGATTGGCAAAAACGCCGTGCGAAGGCCGAACCGTGAC